>DASWEL010000057.1:0-29495 GCA_036394755.1 Gemmatimonadales bacterium
CTCGCCCTCCTGGGCTGGCTGCTCCACCCTGCGCCAGCCAGGCCCAAGCTGGTCGTCGTGATCACCGTGGACCAGCTCCGTCCCGACTATCTCACGCGCTGGAAGAGCCAGCTGACGGGAGGGTTGGGCCAGCTGGCGACCGAGGGGGCCGTCTTCACCGACGGCTATCAGGATCATGCGGTCACGGAGACCGCACCGGGCCACTCGACGATTCTCTCCGGCATGTGGCCCGCGCACACCGGCATTATCCGCAATTCCGAGGGTGTGCTGGACTCGCTCGCGCCGCTGCTCGGCACCACGGGTCCCGGCGCGTCGCCGCGGCGTTTCCGCGGCACGACGCTGGTCGACTGGCTCAAAGCGGTCGATCCGACCACACGGACGCTGTCGGTGAGCCGGAAGGACCGCGGGGCGATTCTCCCCATCGGGCGCGGGAAAGAACAGGTCTACTGGTACCAGTCCGGGCTGTTTACGACGAGCCGCTATTACGCGGATTCGCTGCCGACGTGGGTCCAGACGTTCAACGCGCGACGCCTGCCGTTCAAGGCGGCCAATATGGTCTGGACGCTGCTGTTGCCGGACAGCGCTTACAAGGAAGCCGACAATGAAGTGTGGGAGAACGGCGGCACCGGCGTCGTCTTTCCGCACACGCTTCCCGCCGATAGCATCCGCGCGGCCGCCGCGCTGGCGGGCGTGCCGGCGATGGACTCGCTGACGCTGCTGTTCGCGCTCGAGGGCTTCGAGGCGCTGCGATTGGGCCGCAAGGGCACCGACGTTCTCGCGGTGAGCTTGTCGACGACCGACGCCGTCGGACATGCGTTCGGCCCCGACTCCCGGGAGATTCACGATCAAGTGCTGCGTCTCGACCACTATCTCGCGTGGTTCTTGAAACGTCTCACCGATCGCGTCGGGCGCGACAACATCGTCGTCGTTCTCACTGCAGACCACGGCGTGACGTCGTTTCCGGAGCGGACCCGCGCGAAGGGTGGGACTGCCTATCGCGTCTCGCTCGACACGCTGGTCACCGCGGTCAACCGTGATCTCGATCGGCTCGCAGGCGCCGGCGGGGCGCCGCGCGACTGGCTCGAATTCGATACCGGCATGCTGTTTCTCCGCGACAACGGCCGTTTCGCCGCGATCGGTCTGAAGACCGACAGTGTCCTCGACGCGCTCGCCGCCCGCATCGTGCGGACTCAGGGCGTGGCGCGCGTGATCAGACCGGCGGACCTGGCGCGCGCCGACACGGCATCGGATCCGGTCGCGCGCCGCTGGCTGCATCACCTGGCGCCGGACGCAGGCGTCGTCCTGACGGTGACGCTGCAACCCGCGTCGGTCTGGGACATTCCCAACGCACCGATCGCGATGCACGGCCAGCCGTCGGAAGACGACGCGCGCGTGCCCATCATCTTCTGGGGCCGGGGTGTGCGCCGCGGGTCGTACTCGGGCCGGATGAACACGGTCGACATTGCCCCGACGCTCGCCGTGCTGCTCGGCGTGGCCCCGCTGTCGCTCGTGGATGGGCACGCCCGCACCGAGGCCCTGGGACCCCGGAACTAACCGTGGTGCAGAAGCAGTCGGCGAATCAGATCCGCCGCATCGAGGAGCTGCAGCACTACGTGCGGACCGTGGATCACGTGAAGAAGCTGGTCGCCGAGCTCGAATCCAACCGCGCCGCGAGGCCGAAAATCATCGACGGCATTTGCGGGAACATCGCCCGCGAGCTGTCCCACATGCGCCAGCGCGCGCTCACGGCGAATCTCGGCACCCTGCCCGACGTAGCCGGCCAGCTGGCGATCGTCGCCAACCGGGCCGGGACGGGGATCAACATGAAGGTGCGCGCGCTGGCCGATGGTGTGAACAGCATGACGATCCAGCTCGATCAAGCGCTCAAGATGGCCCACGAAATGCCGCCCGAAAAAGACAAAGAGAAGACACAATCGTAGCGATCAACTGTCGCGCCCTGACCAAACGCTTTGGCGACGTCGTGGCCGTCGCGGGGCTCGATCTCTCGGTCGGGGCCGGCGAATGCTTTGGGCTCCTCGGGCCGAACGGCGCCGGGAAGACGACCACCATCGAGATCCTCGAAGGTCTCACGCCGCCCGACTCGGGCGACGTCGAGATTCTGGGGACACCGTGGCGCGAGGGCGCCGCGGGGCGCGCGCTGCGCGAGCGGCTCGGCATTCAGCTGCAGGAAACACAGCTCGCCGACAAGCTGACCGTGAGCGAAGTGCTCGCGCTGTTCCGATCGTTCTATCGCCAGTCGCACACCGTCGAGGAGGTGCTCGCGCTCGTCGAGCTCGAGGAGAAACGGAAGGCGCGTGTGGTGACGCTCTCCGGCGGGCAAAAGCAGCGGCTCGCGGTAGCATGCGCGCTCGTGAGCAAGCCCGAGCTGTTGTTCCTCGACGAACCCACCACGGGTCTCGATCCGCAATCGCGCCGCCAGCTGTGGGAGATCATCCGGCGCTTCCGGGCGGCCGGCGGCACGGTGCTGCTCACGACGCACTACATGGAAGAAGCGGAGCGCCTGTGCGACCGGGTCGCGATCATGGATCACGGCAAGATCATCGCGCTCGGCACACCCAAGGAGCTGATCGCGTCGCTCGGGGCGGATCACGTCGTGGACTTCGCGCCGACGGAAGGCGGCATCCCCGCGGACCTCGTGGAAGTCCTTCGGCAAATGGGGGGCGTCTCCGCGGTGCGGACGGGCAGCGACGGCGTCTCCCTCACGGTTGTAGAGCTGCACCGTGCCCTCCCCGCGTTGCTCGCACTGCTCCAACAGCGCGGCGTGGAGCTGTCGCTGCTCACCACCCATCACGCCACACTCGAAGACGTCTTCGTCGCGCTCACCGGACGGCAGCTCCGTGATACGTGAGCATCCGATGTACCAGCTGGCGCTCTCGCGGATGCGCGAGTTCTATCGCGAGCCGGAAGCGGTGTTCTGGGTGTTCGGCTTTCCGATCGTGCTCGCGTTCGCGCTCGGGCTCGCCTTCCGCAACACGGGCCCCGGCCGGCTGCAGGTCGGCGTGCTCGCCGGTCCGGGGGACAGCGCGGTGGCGGTCGTGCTCGACTCGTCGCCCCGGCTGGTCGCCACCGTGCTCGATACCGCGACCGCGCGCCTCCGGCTGCGGACCGGTCGAGTCGCGTTGGTCGTGATTCCGGGTGATCCCGTGGTCTATCGGTACGACTCGACCCGTACCGAGAGCGGGCTCGCCCGCCTGGAAGTCGACGAGGTGCTGCAGCGCGCGCGCGGGCGGAAGGATCTCGTCGCGGTCCGGGACGACCGCGCGGTCGCACCGGGCTCACGCTACATCGACTTCCTGATCCCCGGCCTGCTCGGCATGAATCTGCTCGGCAGCGGCATCTGGGGCGTCGGATTCTCCGTCGTGCAGGCGCGTCAACGCAAGCTGCTCAAGCGCTACATGGCGACGCCGATGCGGCGCAGCCACTACCTGCTGAGCTTCATCCTCTCGCGGCTTGTATTCCTGATCGTCGAGGTCGTCGCGCTGGTAGGCTTCGGGTGGTTGCTGTTCGGTGTGGCGGTGCGCGGATCATTCGTGACGCTGGCTGGGATCACGATCCTCGGCTCGTTCTCCTTCGCCGGCCTGGGGCTCCTGGTGGCGAGTCGCGCCAAGACGATCGAAGGCGTCTCGGGACTGATGAATCTCGTGATGCTGCCGATGTGGATTCTGTCAGGGACGTTCTTCTCGTATGCGCGGTTCCCCGATGCGATGATCCCGTTCGTGAAGGCGCTGCCGCTGACCGCGCTCAATGACGCCTTGCGCGCGGTGATGATCGACGGCGCCGCGGTCACGAGCCTCGGCACGCCGCTGGCGATCGTGGGGGCCTGGGGTGCCGTGAGCTTCGTGGTTGCGCTGAAAATCTTTCGCTGGCGGTGAGGTCAACTTTCTGGTCGAAACAGCGCGGCCAGTCTTCGCAGGAACCCCCCGAACACTCCCTTCACCGCGGCCTGAAACGCGCCGGCGGAGTGAAACCGCTCGGCGGGGTCGCTGCGCAGTGCGCGCCGCAGCACGTCTTCGAGCTCCCGCGGCACGTCCCGCCGCTCAGCGGACAACGGGGGCAGGTCATCGGTGGTCTGTTTCGCGAGAATCTGCTCCGGCGTCTTCCCGCTGAAGGGCGGGCGTCCCAGCAATACGAAATAGGCGACCGCTCCCAGCGAATAGAGGTCGGCACGTTGGTCGACACGCTCGCCCAGGAGCTGCTCCGGTGCCGCGAACTGCGGCGTGCCGCTGCGGGAGGTGGCACCACCGAAGCGGGCGCCGCCGCGCAGCGCGATCGCGAGTCCGAAGTCGGTGATCCGGAGCCGGCCGTCCGGCTCGATCAGCATGTTTTCCGGCTTCAGGTCGCGGTGAATCAAGCCTACGCCGTGGGCGTGCTCGAGCGCGGACAGCGTTTCGTTGAGCAATCGCTCGGTCTGCTCCAAGGAGAAGGTCCCGTGGCGCTGCACCACCTGCGCGAGGTTCGTTCCCGGGACGAATTCCATCGTGTACCAGGTCAGGCCGGCGCGGCCCATAATGTCGAGGACGCTGACGATGTTGGGATGCCGCAGCCGCGCCGCGAGCTGCGCCTCGCGGCGGAAGCGCTCTACCACGCCGGGATCCGCGGTAAGTGCCGGATGCAGGACCTTGATCGCCACGTCGCGCTCGAGCGCGAGATCGCGCGCGCGGTAGACGCGCCCAAAGCCGCCGGCACCGATCTCCTCGAGCAGCTCATAGTCGTCGCCTAGCGCGCGCCGCAGACGTCGTTCGAAGCCCGACTCCGTCACGGTCGGTGCGGCGGCGAGCACCTGGAACGTGCCGGCGTCACTCACGAAGTCCTCGAGCATCTCCGTGGCCGTGTAGTAACGGCCCTTGGGCACCTGCGACAGCGCGCGGATGATCACGCGCTCGACGGCGGCGGGAATCGCCGGGCGCAGCTGGCGCGGGGGAACGATGCGGGCGGGATCCGGGTCCGGCGGGTTGCCGGTAAGGGCGGCGTAAATGTTCGCGGTGACGCTGTAGACGTCGCTGGCCGGCTCGCCGGGCTCTCCGGCGCGGACTTCCGGCGCCATGTACGCCGCGCTGGCGGCGTCTTCGGTCTCCATCGGCGGAAGGTACGGCAGGCACCAGTTCGAGTACCGCAGATCGGTAATGACGCCCTGCCCGCCGGTGTTGATCATCAGCGTCGAGGGGACAATGCGGCGCATGATGATGCCGCGCGCATGCGCGTGCTCGAGCGCAGCCAGGAGATCACGGATGAGCGACATGCACTGCGGAATCGGGCGCGGCCCGCGCCGGAGTGCATCCGCGAGGCTCTCACCTTCGATCCAGTTGGCGGTGCGGTAGGCGAACGTCGCGATTTCGCCGGCCGCGTAGACATGGCGGATCGCCGGATGGTCGAGCTGTGCCAGCGTTTCGGTCTCACGCATGAACCAGGCACGACCCGGCGCCTCGGCCGCGAGATGCACGCGGATCGACACGTGCCGCTTCAGCACGCGATCCCACCCGTGATACAGCGCGCGATCCGCTGACAGCGCCACAAGGTTGTCGAGCCGGAAGGTCGGCTCGAGCGCGCGGAGGGCATCGTCGAGCAGACCTGCCGGCGGCGTCTGCGCGACGCTGGTGACGGTCGTCACATTGGGTGTCGGCGAACGTCGGTCTGGCGTGGTCACGAGCGAGTAATGTAGCCGGTCGCTTCGGCTGGCACGAACCACGGGGAGTGCGCAGATTCATCGGGATGGACAACGAGCACCGCCCGATCCGGCATCACGTCGAACGTCGCGTGCGGCCGGAGCGACGCACGGGACTCGATCGCCGCATCACCGAGCGCCGGCAAAAGAAGACCGCGGTCCTGGTGGAGCGGCGCGGCCTGAGCGACCGCCGCAGTCGCGTGGAGCGCCGCAGGTTGGGGCCGCGGCGCCACCTGAAGGACCGGCGCGGCTCGGGTCTCACGTTCAGCGACCTCAATCCATCCTGACCTTCACGACCGCCCAGCCGTCGCGGCTCCCGCGCGCGTAGCGCGCATCCCACAGATAGACCGTCGCCCTGCTCGTATCCACCTCGGCCGCCAGAAACCGAGCGAACTGCGCCATGGCCTGCCCTTCGCGGGTCTGCGTGATGACGCGCTGGACCTCCCGCGCGCGCAGGTGTCGCGGTAGCTGCCAGTCGTCGCCCGCCACCGTATCCACGCTCGCGTAGATCGCCTCCCACGTGAACGGCCGGCCGACATTGGTGAGCGCAGCCCACGAGGCGCCGGGACCGAAACGGCGTTGGGCCACCTGACGGATCTCGCGCTTCCGGCCGGTCGCGACGACCGCCTGAGCACCGGCGTACGCAACGAGTAGCAACAGGGAGAGTACCGCGGCGCGTTGCCGGCCCACGGGGCCGAACCAGTAGCCGATCCAGCCGATCACTGCGACGACGCACACCATCCCATACACAGCGAGGACCCACGCGGCCACGAGATCGTGGGCGCGGACCAGGAAGAATGTGATTGTGCTGCCGACCACGAAGACCGCGGCGAGTGGAGTCCAGTGGCGCTCGGCGCCCCACGCGAGCGCGACGAGCGGCACGAGCCAGAAGAACGGGTCCACGATACCGACCCAGTCCAGGTAGTACCACGTCCCACTCCAAGGAAGAAGGGGGCGCCAACCGTAGGAGCCTTGCCAGTCCATGTACAGGTGGCTGAGTATCGCCGCGCTGATGCCCGCGGCGAGCCATCCCCACGAGGGAACGGCGACCGCGCGACCGTGCCGGCCGAGGATCCAGCGCGCCAGGCGCCACCCGGCACCGATGAGCAGCGTGAGACCGACGATCTCCCCGGCGGCACCGATGAGCGAGTGCGTGATACCACGATGGAGCACGAGGTAGTCCGCGCGGGTTCCGGGAAGTCCAATCAGGAGCTCGCTCAAGTCGGGCGCGTTCGCCGCGAGGATCCCGATCGAGGCGGCGCGCGGCACGTGACGATCCGCGACGGCGCGCATGAGTGCCGCGCCGACGAGCGCGTGTGCGAGGTTGTCCATGCTACACGATGCCGTTGTTCGATGCGGGTGGGGAAGTGATTTCCGTACATCGGGCGGGGCTGCGGCAGGGACCGGGTTCGCGCGGTCCGTGCCGGTCGGTCTCTAGCTAGTTCCTCGAGAAATCGACCGTCACCACGACGGTGCTCGGCTTCGACGCGGGGCGCTCGGTGGAAATCAGCGCCACCGTCGCGACAGCAGGCTCGCTCTGGGTTCTGGAATTCGTAACCGCCTGGCGGACCGCGCTTAGCGCCTCAAAGCCTTGGCGGGTATCCACGACCGTCGCGGTGGCTTGCAGGGTGCCACGAGCTTGGGCTTCTGCATCCCGCCCCATCAGCGTCAGCGCGCTAACCACCAGAACCGCTGCGATCCCGAACCGCATTGCCTGCTCCCCTGAGTGAGTACCGTTGGATTTCGGCTTCTCACTAAGGCAGGCGGCGTGCCGGGCAATTGTAACGACGTAATGCTTTATTCTGCACTAACTTGAATCATTCTTGCCGGCTGAGTCCCGCCCCCAAAACCGTCAATAATTCTGACACTCGTTCTCGCTTCCGTTCGCTAACTCCAAGTCCTATTTTGGCTTGCGCTATTCCACCCGCATTCGTCAATAATCTTGACAGCGAACAGAAAATTGTCGGTTGGCATAAGCCTTGCTATGACATGGCTTCCGAAGCGTTGAGGCGCCGAATGGCGCCACAACTGATTAAAAGCTCGACACAAAACCTAGGAGTCAGAATGCGCAGCATCACGAAGCTGTCCCTGGCGGTTGCCGCCCTGGTTCTTACGGGCACGACACTCCAGGCCCAGACGAACAACGCCAGCATCACGGCGACGGCAAGCGTGCAGACGCCGATCAACGTGGTTGGCGCCCAGCAGTTGAGCTTCGGGAACGTGTTCCCGGGCGTGAACAAGACGGTCGTAGCTATGGACCTCGCGAACGCCGGCCGCTTTGACATCAGCGGCCAGGCAAGCACTCCGGTAACCCTGTCGTTCACGCTCCCCGCCACGCTCGGTTCTAGTGGTAACACCATGCCGATCGTGAGCTACGCTGCTGTGCATGCTCAGAACAGCACGCAGACCGGTGGGATTGGCTTTGCTCCGGCGGCGGGCGCGAGCCCGAGCCTAAACGCATCCGGCCAGCTGTGGGTTTGGATCGGCGCGCAGGTGCAGCCGGCGACGAACCAGGCGGCGGGTGTCTACACGGGTTCGATCGTCATGACGGTGGTTTACTAAGCGACTGGAGTTTGGCGTCGAGCTGATGGCGCGCCGGCAGGGGACTCATATTCCTCTGCCGGCGCTGTCGCAAGGAGACGCACTCAGCCTATGAAACGCACATGGTGGATCGTGATCGGAGCGATGCTCCTCGGCGTGCCGCTACTGGCACAGGGCAAGCCGCTCACCGTCACCGGAATACGTGGCGTGACGTTCGGCGCCGTGTTGCCCGGTGTGCCGCGCGTGGTGTTGCGCACCGATCCGGCCAACAGCGGCCAGTTCGATCTCAAGGGCCCGAAGAGCAATGTACTGTTGTCGTTTGTGTTGCCGCTCACGATGACCGGACCAGCCGGAGCACAGATGCCGCTCATCTTTGGAGCCAGTGACGCAGGTTACTCGCTGACTCAGGCGATCGGGAGCCAGGTGGGATTCGATCCGAAGCAGCCGTTCACGGCGGTACTGCCGAACAACGGCCGAGCCTCGGTCTTCGTCGGCGCCACGGCCAATCCGGCCACGAATCAGCGTGCCGGTGCCTACACCGCGACGATCATCCTCAACGTGACGGTGCTGCCATGATGCGCCCCATCGTCCTCGCCGGCCTGCTCGTGCTTACCGGCGCGCCCCTCACCGCGCAGGGCGTCATGATCGCGCCGCACGCGGTGTTCATCGATCACAACCAGCGCAGCGGATCGGTGCTGCTCTACAATCCGGGCACCGAGCCGGTCGAAGTCAGCATCTCGACGATCTTTGGCTATCCGACGACCGACTCGATCGGTCGGATCCAGCTCGACACGTTGATGGCCGATTCGACGAATTCGGCGCTCGGCTGGATCCAGGCGTTCCCGCGGCGTTTGACCGTCGGGCCGCGCGAGCGCCAGACGGTGCGCCTGCTCGCGCGTCCACCGGTTGGCCTCGCCGACGGCGAGTACTGGCTGCGGCTCAGGATCGCGGCCCAGGCCGGGACCGTGCCGATCACCGGCGTTTCGGATACGACCGCCATCCAGGTGGGTCTCAAGCTCGAGGTCCGCACGATCATCGGCGTGAACTACCGCAAAGGTGCGGTGATGACGGGTGTCGCGCTGTCGAATTTGCGCGCCCAGGTCGTCGGCGACTCGGTGATCACCCGCGCCCGGATCGAACGGCGCGGCAACGCAGCGTTCATCGGCATGATTCGCGAGACCCTCGTGGATTCGACCGGCGCGGTGCGGGCGCAACGCGTTGGGGATTCGCTCGTCACGTCGTACCAGTCTCCGATCGGCGTCTATTTCACGATGGAGCCACGCCTCGCCAGCGCGATCCCGGCCCCGGGACTGCCGCGGGGCCGCTATTGGTTGCGCTATGAAGCGGTCGCCGAGCGCGAAGATCTCGATCCCAAGGTCGTGCTCAAGGCTCCCACGGTCCGTGATTCTGTCCAGCTGATCGTGCCGTGAAACGGGCTCTGCTGTTGGCAGTGTCCGTGACGTTATGTGCGCGTGCTGAGGCGCAGTCCGGAGCGACCATCTCGGCGGACGCTGTAGTCGTGACGGTCGGTATGACGATCGCGACCCTACGTGACCTGAACTTCGGCACGGTCATCAAAGGGGTCGCGACGACAGTGCTGCCGACCGCCGCTACCGCGGGCGCATGGCAAGTCACCGGCAGCTCGAACGCGTTCGTGATCATCAGCTTCACGCTGCCGGCGCAGCTGACCAACATCCAGGCGCTGCCGGGCTCGACGATGCCGATCATCTTCAGCGGCGTATCGGCGATCTGGCGGCGCGCGACGAACAATCCGGTCGGCGGCACGATCTTCAATCCGGCGGCGGGGGTGGTCGGCCGGTTCGGTCCCAGTGCGAATCCGACCATGTACGTGTGGTTGGGCGGGACCGTGAACCCCGCCATCACGGCGAAGCCGGGGATCTACCAGGGGACGGTGATCGTCTCCCTCCTGTACCAGTAGACCATGTTCGCTCTCTTGGCGGCCCTGAGCCTCGGTGCCGTCGTGCCCCAGGACACCGTACCTGAGCTGGTCGTGATCGACCTGCGCATCGGCCGCATCACCGGCACGACGGTGCAGGCCTATCGCGTGCGCTCCGAGGTGCTGCTGCCGCTGTCACAGTTTTTTCAGCTCGTCGAGATCCGTCATCGCCTCACCCCGGATGGACGGCTGGAAGCGACGGTCGATCCAGGCAACCTCCGCATCGTGATCGATCCGCACAGCGATTCGATGCAGTATGGCGATCGCCGCGTGCGCATCGAGCGAGAATTCATTCGCTTCGAGTCGCCGGAGCTGTACGTCGGCAGCGAGCGTTTGGGCGACTTGCTCGGCGTGATGTTCGCCGTCGATTGGTCCGATCTCAGCGCAACGGTCATTGATCCGAGCCCCCTGCCGATCGCGGGGCGGTTGCGGCGGGAAGCGGCGCGCGAGGCCTACCTGCGGCGTCCCGATGGCATGCGCGCCGACGTCACGTTGGGTCTGCAACGCCCGTCCTGGGATGGCGTCGTCCTCGATTACTCGCTCTTTTCGCCGTCGAGCGATCCGCTTGCCGGTTCGACGTATGGATTCGGACTGGGCGCGGACGTCGGCGGCGGATCGCTCGAGATGCTGGCGCAGAGTGTCGGTCCGGCGGAGCGGGGCCAGCTGCACGTCGATGCCTCGTGGACCGGCGTCTGGCGGGAGAACCGCTGGGTCAAGCAGCTGCGGTTCGGCGATGTCGCGTCCACGGGCCCGCGCTCGCGTGCGCTCGAGGGCGTCTCCATTACCAACGCCCCGTTCGTCCGGCCATCGCTCATCGGATCGCTGCGCTACGGCGGCGCGCTCGAACCGGGGTGGTCGGTCGAAGCGTATCGCGGCGGCGACCTCGTCGCCTACGATTCGGCCGACGCGTCGGGCGCGTTCCGCATCGACCTCCCGGTGCGCTACGGCGAAAACCCCGTCGACTTCGTCGCCTATGGTCCGTTCGGCGAGATCCGCGAATTCAACCGCACCTATCGGGTGCTGACCGAGCTGCTGCCCGCCCGTCGGTTCGAGTACGGGCTGTCGGCAGGCCGCTGTCCGCAGCCGTCCTTCACCTGCAACGCGACGACGAATATCGACCTGCGCTACGGCGCCACGGCGCGCTGGACTGTGCAGGGTGGACTGGATCAGTACTGGCGGGACTCGCTTCCCGATCGGACGCACCCCTACGCGGCGCTGGTCGGCAATCCGAGCAACGACTGGGCGATCCAGAGCGAGGTGGTCGGTGGGGGACTCGTGCGCGGCGCCCTGCGGTACGAGCCGTCGGTCGATCTCCGGCTGGAAGGCGAGTACGTGCATTTCGCGCCTGATTCGGCATCGGTGTTGGCGGTGCCCGGCCGCCGCGCGCAATGGACTGTCACGGGATTCTTCCGTCCCAAGACGAGCCACGGGTTCTTCTTCTTCGACGGACGGTTCGAGCGCATTAGTACCGATGCTGGCGCCCTCACGCGCACACGCCTGGACGCATCAATCCAGACTGATGAGATGCGCTTCCTGCCGTACGTCCGTACCGAACATGGGCAAACCACGGCCGGAGTGAGCGGTGTGACCAACCGTGAGTACGTCGGCGTCGCGACGTTCGTGATGCCACAGGCGCGTTGGGGCAGGTTCCTGAGCCAGACCCTGCTGCGGACCAACACGGAGATCGAACGACAGGCCGGCCTGGTCTCCTGGTCGGCGTTCGCCGCGCACCCACTCGCGCGCGGCGTGCGTATCGAGGTGGGCGCCAATTGGCTGCGCGGCGATGCCGGACTCACCTACACCGTGACCGTGACGTCGTACTTCTCGGCGATGCGCGCCGTGACATCGATGCTCGCGCCTCCGGGTCAGCCGGTCAGCGCCACGCAATTCCTTCAGGGGTCGGTACTCTGGGATCGCCGAACCGATCGGCTCGGCGTCGCCCCGGGTCCGTCACTCGAACGTTCCGGCCTGTCCGGGCGCGTCTTCATGGATGTGAATGCCAACGGCATTCGCGACGCCGGCGAACCGGCTATCGCGAACGCCCGCGTGCTCGTTGGCTCGATGTCGGCACGCACCGACTCGAGCGGCGCGTATCGCGTCTGGGATCTCGTGCCGTTTGAGCCGGTCATCGTGAGTCTCGATTCGGTGTCGCTCGACTCGCCGTTGCTCGTGCCGCTGTTCGCGCGGACGAGCATCGTCCCGGGACCCAATCGCTTTCGGAGTCTCGATATTCCGGTGGTGGAAGCGGGCATCATCGAGGGCCATGTGGTCCGCAACGGTGCTGGCGTAGGGGGCGTGACGCTCATGCTGACCGATCGGCGCAGCGGCACGCGGCGCCCGCTCGTGACCTTCAACGACGGGGCCTTCTATCTCATGGGTGTGAAGCCGGGGGATTACGAGCTGACGGTGGAGGAGCAGGTGCTCGACGCGCTCGCCGTGGATGCCGAGCCGGTCCGGTTCACCCTGACACCGACGGCGAACGGCATCGGCCGGTCGGACCTCGAGGTGCGGCTCAAGTCGAGGTTTTAGCCGCTTCTGCTACCTTCCGTACCACGCCCTCGAGTTTCGCGAAGTCGTACGGTTTCACGAGCGAGGGCACGCCAGCGTCCCGCAACAACGACGACGTGTCGCTCGCGAACGTATCGCCGGTCGTGAAGATCAGGCGGTTCACCATCGCCGGATGCTCGCGGCGCAGGCGCTCCAGGAACTCCCCGCCGCTCATCCCGGGCATCCGGACATCCGAGACGATCACGTCGAAGCGCTCGCGGCGGAGCACGCGGAGGGCATCGCCTCCATCTTCGACCGCGATAATGTGCATGCCCCGGCGTTTGAGAAAGCTCACGACTGCCCGGCGCAGGCCCTCTTCGTCGTCGATCAACAGCACGGAGAGTGCGTCGCCCGGTTCCCGTGCTTCCTCGGGTATGGGCATGGGAGACGGTGTCGAGCGTTGTCGCGTGCGGGCGTCCCGCGGCAACGTGAGCGTGAAGGTCGCGCCGTTTCCCGGGACGGAGTGCACGGCAATCCGGCCGCCGTGGTCGTGCGCGATCCCGTAACAAATCGACAAACCGAGTCCCGTCCCTGTGCCTTCCGGCTTGGTCGTGAAGAACGGATCGAAGATTTTCTCCTGAATGTCGATCGGGATGCCGGGCCCGGAGTCGTCGACCTGAAGCTCCACCCCTTCGTCGCCGGCCGCCATCGTCCGGATCGAAATGACCCGACGGCCCGGCACCGTGGTCAGCGCCTGCTCGGCGTTGATCAGCAGGTTCAGCAACAGCTGCTGAACCTCTGATCCGTTGGCCCACGCTTTGGGGTTCGCCGCGTCGAGCTCGAGATTTACGGTGATGTTGAGCGTGGTCAGGTAATACGATCGCAACGCGAAGGTCCGGCGGACGATTTCGTTCAGCTCCACGAGGGTCCGCTCCTTACTTCCAGCGCGTGCGAACGCCAGCAGGTTCGAGGTGATGCGGCCGATCCGCGTCGCCTCGTCGTACATCATCTGGACCGTCTCGCGCTGGTCGGGTGGGAGCTGATCGAGCAACAGCGTTTGCGCGAATCCCGAAATGATGGCGGCGGGGTTGTTGATTTCGTGGGCCACGCCGCTCACGAGCTGTCCCATCGCCGCGAGCTTCTCGGCTTGTTGCAGCTGCGTCTGCGTGCGGCGCTGCTCCGTGATGTCCCGCACGAGTACGAGGACCTTGGGGATGCGGCCGCCTTCGCGCACCGGCGAGAGCAGGACCTGGCCGGTACCCTCGCTGCCGTCGGGCCGCTGAAACGGAACCTCGAAGCGGCGCAGCTCGCCATCGAACGCCGCGGCCAGATTCTCGTGCGCGATACGGGCCCCCGTTCCCTCGAGCCACCCCAGCGCCGAGCGCCGGCCGCCGCTCTCCCGCTCCCGGGCGTCGCCGGGAGCGGCGTTGACGAGGACACGGCCCGACGAGTTTTCGTCGAGCACCCGGCCGTCGCGGTCTACCACGGTGATGGCGTCGGGGACCGCTTCCATGAGCAGGCGGAGATTGCGCTCCGCGGACGCCGTCGCGCCGAACGCGCTCATCAGCGATCGGGTTTGATTGGCGACCTCGTCCTCGAGGACCCGCTCGTACCGCCGATCGACGCCGAGGGAGTAGAGCACGCGGGCGGCCACGATCGCCATCCCGACCCCGAGGATGATGGCAACGTCGGGTTCGGGTCCGGCGCGCACGAGGGCGCCAATCGCCATGCCGGTCATGCCGGCGAGGCTGATCGCCAGGGTTGCCACGCGCGCCGCGGTGCTGGGACCGGGCGTTGCCGAGCTGGTCCGCAGAAGATGGTAGGTGTAATCCGGTGCGACGGCCGCCGCGGCCGCGATGAGCAGGAGCCCGGCGTCCCACGTGAGATCGAGCGGGCGCCCCGCCTGCGATGTGCCGCCCAGCGCAGCCACCGCATAAATCAGATTGCCGACCGCAAAAACGATGACGCCTGGAAGCACGAGGGTGGTGGTGGCGGCGGCGGGAGATACTGGCCGGCGCAGCATCTGTATCAGAATCATCCAGAGCACCGCGACGGCACCGATGGACCAGCCGAGGCTCGTCAGGAGTCCCGCCGTCGCAGCGCGACCGCTGATCAGTGGCTCGAGGAGATACTCGTAGACGAGCGCACCGGCAGTGAACGACACCAGCACCGTATCGAGAATCAGCTCGGGGTCCGCGCGGCGGGTCGGCTGGCCCCGGACCAGCGTCATGACGCCCACGAGCAGGCACGCGTAGATCCCGAGGAAGCCCACATCGGCCAGTGATGGATACGAGGGCGCCGCGCCCCGCCAGAGGTCGTAGTAGGTCCAGACCAGTTGACCCGCCAGGAACGAGGCGCAGCCTGCACCGATCCAGCGCCACGCGCGGCGTTGCTCGGCTGCGCTCATGCGCCGCGTGGCGGCGAAACAACAGTACGTGGCGAAGGCCGCCGACCAAGTCCAAGAGATGTCGGCGAGGCTGTGAACGGTCCGCCGGTCGACTGAGGGGAACGCGTAGAGGACTACCATCGCCACCAGCGACACAATGGCGATGCTGACCAACACGCGACCAGGCCGGCTCAGCGGCATCATCTCAGGACACTCCGGGCCTAAATTATCCGCATTATGTTTGCCCGCCAATGAACATGCTCGGGTGGATGCGTGCGCCGAAGGAATCGCTTGCCCAGTGGGACGAATTCGTCGCGCTGGCAGCGGCCGTCCGCGCCGACGGGCTGACGCGCACCCTCGTGTGCGGCATGGGCGGCTCGAGTCTCGTCGCCGACGTGCTCGCCGCAACGTTCAGTGCGCGCGACCTGCACGTGCTGGACAGCACCAATCCGGCAGCGGTACGGGCGGCGGCGACGAGCGGCGAACTGGCTCGGACCCTGTTCGTCGTCTCCAGTAAGTCCGGCAATACCGTCGAAACACTCGCCTTCTGTCATCACTTCGCGGCCCGTGCGCGACCTGAACAGTTCATCGCCATCACGGAAACCGGCAGCCCGCTCGACGGCATCGCTCGCGCGCGAGGGTTCCGGGCGGTTATTCCACATCCGACCGATGTCGGGGGCCGCTTCTCCGCGCTCACGGCAGTGGGTATGGTCCCCGCGGCGCTGAGTGGAATCGATGGCCGCACACTCCTCGAGCCGACGCGGCGCGTGGACGTCGCTGCCGCCCGCGCGCTCGGCACAGCGATCGCGGACCAGGCGAAGCGCGGGCAGGACAAGCTGCGGATGGACCCGCCTCCTGCGATCGGCGCGCTCGCGTCTTGGATCGAGCAGATCATTGCCGAAAGCTCCGGCAAAGATGGACGCGGCGTGGTTCCCATCGTTCAGGATCCGGTGCGGAGCCGGTTGCCTGATTCACAAACGGCGGGTCCGGAGCTGTTCTCCGCCGATCCGCTCGATCTCGGCGCGGAATTCCTGCGCTGGGAGTACGCGACGGTCGCGTTGTGTGAAGGGCTGGGCGTCAATGCGTTCGATCAACCCGACGTCGAGGAGGCGAAACGGCTCGCGAGGGCTGAGTTGGATGGTACAGGAGGGGTCGGGGCGCAGCATGCGGCGTCCCTACCAACTCTGATGCCGGGGCAGCTCAGACGGCAGGCTCGGCCGGGGGACTACGTCGCCATTCTCGCCTACGTGCCGCCCACGCCGGAGATCTTCGCGCAGCTGCAGGAGCTGAGGGCTGCCTGGGGCCAGGCACTTGGTTGCGCTACGACACTCGGCATTGGCCCGCGCTACCTCCACTCCACCGGTCAACTGCACAAGGGCGGACCCAACACCGGTCTGTTTCTTGTGATCACGACGGATATCGCCGAGGATCTGGAGATCCCGTCGATGGGTTGGACATTCGGCGAGCTGCATCATGCCCAGGCGCGCGGCGACATCCGGGCCCTGCTCGCGCGTGGCCGGCGCGTCGCCCACGTGCACCTCTCGAGTACTGCGGAGCTGTCGCAGCTGAAGCCGTGACGGCGTTCATCTTTCATCTCATTCCGCACACCCATTGGGACCGGGAGTGGTTTCTCCCGCGTGCCGCATTTCACGCGCGCCTGATTCTGATGCTCGACGAATTGATCGAACGCATGCACGCCGATCCCGCCTTCCGGACGTTCCTGCTCGATGGGCAGACGGTGCTCGTCGAGGACTACCTGCGCGCGCGTCCTGAGCGCGAGAACGACGTGAAGGCGCTCGTGAAGACGGGACGCCTGCAGATTGGTCCCTGGTATGTGCTCGCCGACGAGTTGGTCCCGTCGGGGGAGTCGCTGATCCGCAACCTGCTGCTCGGCACGACGGATGCGGAACGTCTCGGCGGACGACTCGACGTGCTGTACTCTCCGGATGCGTTCGGCCATCCCGCGGTACTTCCCACGGTCGCGCACGAATTCGGTCTCAAGTACGGCGTCCTGTGGCGCGGCATCGGCGGCGAACCAAACCAGGAGAGCGATTTCTTTCGCTGGCGCGGGCCCGACGGCCGGGAGATCCTGCTCTGGCATCTGCCACCCGAAGGCTACGAGATCGGGGCCGCCTTGCCCGGCGCGGGAGCACGCCTGCCCGACATCTGGACTCGGGTGCGCGCTACGCTCGTACAGCGCGCGGCGGGCAAGCACATTCCGCTCTTTGTCGGCGCCGATCACCATGCGCCCCATCCCACCCTCGCGCGTCTGCGCGATCTGCTGGCCGACCTCGAGCCCGCGAGCGCGTTCCGTGTGTCGCGTCTCGATGAATTCTTCCAGGCGGCCGAGAGCACGCCGGCGAAACCGATCGCCGGTGAATTGCGGTGGTCGTACGGCTACACCTGGACGCTGCAAGGCGTGCACGGTACGCGCGCGCCGCTCAAGCGCCGGCACGGACAGATCGAGTTGTGGCTGGAGCGTCTGGCCGAGCCGCTCGTGGCGCTGTCTCGCCAGGCGGGCGGGCGGGATCGCCGGCCGATCCTCGAGACCGCCTGGCGCACGCTGGTCCGGACGCAGTTTCACGATACGATCGCAGGCTCTACGGCCGATGCCGTCGCAGCCGCTGCCGAGCACCGTCTCACCGAAGTGGCCGCGTACGCCGCCGAGCTGACGCGCGGCGGACTCATGGACCTCGCGGGACACGACCCCGACGTCCAGCGCGAGCGTACAGATGGCAGCGAGCCAAGGCTGGTGCTGTGGAATCCGGTGCCGCGCGCCCGCGGCGGTGTCACGGTCGCCGATGTCACCGTGTTTCGCCGCGACGTGTTGGTGGGTCCACCGTCAGAGGGCCGGCTGCCGCGGCAGGGCCGGGGCTATCGGCCCTTCGCGCTGTATGGGCAGGAGGGACAAGCGATTCCGGTGCAGGTGCTGGCGCAGCGCGTCACGGAGGAGCGAACCGACGCCGCGCGTCACTATCCGAATCAGGACGAAGTCGATCAGGTCCGGATCGCGTTCCGCGCACCGCCCGTTCCCGGTCTTGGCCTCGCTGTCCTGAGACCTGGCGCCCCGGTGCCGGTGTCTCGGAGCGAAGACGTGCGGGTTCGGGGACGTGCGCTCGAAAACCGCTTCGTCGAAGTGATGCTCGAGCCGAACGGCGCGCTAACGCTCGTGGACCGCCGCCGCAGCGAACGTTATGGCGACCTGCTGCGCCTCGAGGATGCCGGTGATGCGGGTGACGCATACACCTACTGTCCGCCGGCGCGCGACCGCATCAAGCAAAGCCACGGTCCGATCGCGGTGCGACGGCTCGCCGCGGGCCCGCTCGTCGCCGCCCTCGAAGCACGCTGGGAAGTGGTCCGCGGGATCGATGCGCGCCTGGTCGTGCAGCTGTTCGCCGACAGCCCGCTCGTCCGAGTCACGCTGGACATCGACAATCGCAACCGCAACCACCGGCTGCGCGGGCGCATGGTCACCGGCCTCGCCGGAGTTCCGGTGACCGCGGGCGCGGCGTTCGGTGCCGTGGAACGCAGCGCCGTGCGCGTCGATCCGGCCGTATACCCGCGGGAAACACCAGTCCGTACGGCGCCCGCGCTGCGCTTCGTGGCAGCGGCTCGGGGCGGCCGCGGCCTGGCCGTTCTCGCGCCTGCGTTCTTCGAATACGAATGGACCGCGAAAGGCGATCTGCTCCTCACGCTCTTGCGCGCGATCGGCGACCTCTCGCGCGCCGATCTGCCGACTCGGCCGGGCCACGCCGGCTGGCCGACGGCGATCCCTGCTGCCCAGTGTCTCGGCACGAGCCGGATCGAGCTCGCGATCGTGGCGGTGAGTGCGAGCGACGTGGATCGTGGGGACGCGCTCCCGCAGCTGTGGGAGGACGCGTTCTTGCCGCTCCACGGCCACTGGCTCCGCGACGCCGGCACCCTCACGCCGGCCCCGGTGAACATTACCCTCGAAGGTACGGGGCTCGTTTTCTCGTCGCTCAAGCCCGCCCAGATCGGGTCGCCGATGGTGCTCAGGTGTTACAACGCCACCAATCGCAAAGCCGCAGGCGCATGGCGGTTCGGCAACGGTGTGAAGACGGCGCATCGGGTACGCGCTGACGAGCGTGAGGCCGTCGCGCTCGTGCTGGAGCAGCGGGGCAATATCGTCCGGTTCGTCGCCGAGCCTCACGAAATCGTTTCGATTCTGGTGACGTGATGCAGGAACATCATTTCTCGACGTCCCGGTCCGCGCGGTACTTCACCCTGGGTGCACCCGAGCGCGCCGGCGACCTGTGGTTTGTGTGTCACGGTTACGGTCAGCTCGCGGCCCGCTTTCTCGATCGCTTTCATCCCCTCGAAGCGGACGGGCGTTGCATCGTCGCCCCGGAAGGACTGTCCCGTTTCTATCTGACTGAGAGTCCCACCGAACGCCGTGTCGGCGCGAGCTGGATGACACGCGAAGACCGGCTGCATGAGATCGACGACTATGTCCGCTATCTCGACGGCGTGTGCGCGAAGCTCGCGCCGCGAACGGCGCGGGTGACGGCGCTGGGATTCTCGCAGGGCACGGCGACGGTCTGCCGGTGGGTCGGTTTGGGCTCCTCGCGCATCGATCGCTTGATCGTGTGGGGCGGAGAAGTGCCCCCCGATCTCGATCTGGCGAACACGCGCGTCGCCGAGCGATTACGCGGCTCGAAACTCACGCTGGTGTTTGGTTCTCGCGATCAGTTCTTCACGCCCAAGATCGTCACGGCGACCGAAGCGCGCCTGCGCGAGCACAAGATTCCGTACGAGCTGGTCCCGTTCGAGGGCGGGCACGAAATCGATGAGTCGACGCTGCAGCGACTGATTTAGCATCGCAGATTCGGATCGAGCACATCCCGCAGCGCGTCCCCCAGCTGGGTACATGCGATCACCACCAGGACCAGCGCGAGGCCCGGCGCCGTTGCGACCCACGGCGCGTTCACCAACGTGTCACCGCCCGAAGCGATCATGTTGCCCCATGACGGTGTCGGCGCCTGGACGCCGAGGCCGAGATAGGAGAGTCCCCCTTCGAGGATGATCGCGTTGCCGATGCCGAGCGCGGCGGCGACGATGACCGGAGTGAGCGCGTTGGGGAGAATGTGGCGCGCCAGAATGCGGAGACGCCGGGCGCCGACGGCGACGGCCCCCTCGACGAAAGGCCGCGTGGCGAGCGACCGCACTTCGCCGTGCACCAGGCGAGCAATTCCCATCCATCCGGTCAGTCCCAGCACCGTCACCACGAGCGCCGTACTCGGCTGCCACAGCGCCGCGAGTAACAGCAGGAGCACAACGCGAGGCACCGCCAGGGCGAAGTCCGTGAGTCCGAGCAGGGCGACCGATACGGGCCCGCGCCAGTAACCGGCCAGCGCGCCGACCACAACGCCGACGGCCAAGGAGATCAGCACCGCCAGTACGCCGACGCCCATCGAGACGCGGGCGCCGTACACCAGCCGCGTCCAGACATCGCGGCCGAACCGGTCCGTGCCGAGTGGATGAAAGACGCCATGCGCGTCGCTGGACAGCGGGGGAATGAACCGGGTCGCGACGATGTCATGTTGTCCCACGGGATCGCCGTTCGTCACGAGCGGCGCTGCAAGGGCGCACACGACGACGACGAGCAGGACGACAAATCCAAACGCCCCGCGCCGGTCCCGCAGCAGCCTGCTCAAGACGCCGCGCTCCCAGCCCGGACACGCGGGTCGACCCACGCGGCCAGGACGTCGGCGATCATGTTGCCGGCGACGACGAGAACGGCGCTGATCGCCGTCGCGGCCATCACGACAGGATAGTCGCGGGCTCGGACGGCCTCGACGAGGACGCGACCGACACCCGGCCAGGCGAACACCGCCTCGATAAAGACGGCGCCAGAAAACAACGCCGGCAGCGAGAGGCCGAGCATCGTCACCAGCGGCGTGAGCGCGTTACGGAGCGCATGGTGGCCCACGACGCGCCGCGGTTTCAGGCCCTTAGCGCGGGCGGTCATGATGAACGGCTGGCTCAGAGTGTCGAGCATCGCGCCGCGCACGAACCGCGCGGCGCCTCCGATTCCGATGAGCGTGAGTGTCGCGAGCGGCAAGGCGAGATGCCGCAGCCGATCGATCAGCCAGCTCGCGCCTTGTAGGTAATCAGCGTCGAGTCCCGCTGTCCCGAAGGCCGGCAGCGCCCGCGCCCAGTACGTGAAGACCAGGACCAGCATCAGCCCCAGCCAGTAACCCGGCATGGCGAAGAGGGTGACGGTCGAGACGGAGAGAAGCGTATCGAGTCGCGACCCGCTTCGAGCCGCCTGCACGGCGCCGATCGCGAGACCGATCAGGTAGCCGAGCACCAGCGACAACGCGACGAGCCATGCGGTTTGGCGCCAGGCGGTGGCGAGGATGGCGCGCACCGGCTGGCCCTTGGCAATGCTGCGTCCCCAATCGCCCCGCGCGAAACGACTCAACCAGCTCGCGAACTGCGCCGGCAGCGGGCGGTCGAGCCCAAGCGCCGTACGCTGAGCCGCCCGCTGTTCGGCCGTCGCCGCCGGCCCCAGCATTATGTCGATAGGATCGCTTGGTGCGAGGTGCAACAGCAAGAACGTCAGCGTCACGACGCCGAGCACGACGGCAAGACCGGCGAGCAGACGGTGTCCGAGCCTGGCGAGCATCGGCGGGAATCTCGCGCCGCCACTCGTGCCCCGCTAGAATCCGTGCGTGTCGCGCGTGGTCGTGCCCATGCTGCTGGCAGTGGAACTGCTCCTGACGTGCGCGTGCGGCGACGAGGCTGTGCGCCGCGGCGCGACGGTCTTGTTCGCTTCCGGGGCCGATCTCCAAAGCATCAACCCACTCCTCACCCTCCACCCGCTCGCTCGCCAGGTTCAACGCTACGTGTTGCTCACGACGCTCGCCCGCTACGACTCGCTGCTCGTGCCGCGGCCCTATCTCGCGCGCAGCTGGCGCTGGTCGGGCGGTGGCCGAGCGCTGACGTTCCGGCTGCGGACGGACGTGCGCTGGCACGACGGCACGGCGACGACCGCGCGCGACGTTGTCTGGACCTTGCAGGCGGCGCGCGATCCGGCAACGGGTTATCCGCGGTTCACGGAGCTGCAGACGTTGACGTCAGTCGCTGCGTTGGACGATTCGACCATCGAGCTGCGATTCAGCGGTGCGGCCGTGCCTCGAGCCGGAGCCGATCTCCCCGACGTCCTCACCGATCTTGCGATCTTGCCTGCGCACCTGCTCGACAGCGTGCCCCACGCGCGGCTGCGGGACGCCTCCTGGAACGTCCATCCGGTGGGCAACGGTCCCTTCCGATTCGTGACGCACGAGCCCAACCGGCGGTGGGTGTTCGCGCGGAGCGCTGACTTTCCTCGGGACCTGGGTGGTCCGCCGCACGTCGATCGGCTGATCGTGGTGATCGTCGACGAGCCGATGGTCAAGCTCTCGGCGCTGGTGGCCGGTGAGCTCGACTTCGCGGGGATCAGTCCCCAGCACGCCGCGTTCGTGCGTCGTCATCACGAGCTCGCCCTGCGCGAGTATCCGCTGATTTTGCCGTACGGCCTCGTCTTCAACACGCGCCGGCCGCCGTTCAACGACCCCCGCGCGCGACTTGCTGCCGCGCTGGCCATCGATCGGCAGGAAATTGTCGACGGCTACCTCTTTGGCTTTGGGACGGTGGCGGAGGGACCGGTACCGTCGGGGGTACCGCACTACGTCGCGCCGCCGCACGTCCCGTTCGCGCCCGACTCGGCGCGGCGCCTCGTGGCGGCCCTCGGCACGACCCCACGCTTCGAGTTGCTCACGGTGGGGAGCGGCGAGGCAGCACTCGAGCAGATGCTGCAAGCGCGTCTCAATGCGGTCGGCTTCGACGTGACGATTCGCCAGCTCGAGAACGCGACGTTCCAGGACCGTCTAACCGGAGAGCGTCACGATTTTGCCGCCGCGGTTACGGGGATTCCAGGAGATCCGGAGCTCGGCTACTTGCAGTCACTCGGCAGACTCACGGGTATCTCTGTCCCCGCCGAGCCCATCGCGGCGCAGCGCGTCTTCGCGGAGCAGCTCCCGGTCGTCTGGCTGTACCACGCGCGCGGCGTGCAGGCGATGAACAGTCGCGTGCAGGGCGTCCGCATGGACATGCGGGGCGAGCTGCCGACTGTCGCCGCCTGGCGCGTGCAGCCATGAGACGTCGCGATCTCCCAACCGCGTTTCACGCGACCGCCCCCTTGCGGCTGGACTTTGCCGGAGGGTGGACCGATGTCCCGCCGTTCTCGGCGCGTGAAGGCGGAGTTGTGGTGAATGGCGCGATCGCGTTACGCGCGCACGTGGAGCTGCAGCTGGGTGGGAAGCTGCTGCGCCTGGTTTCCGAGGAGCTCGGCGAAACACTCGAATGCGCGAATTCCGGTGGACTCCTTCCCCACGGCAAATTGCCCTTGCTCACAGCTGCGCTGCGCCGCTTCCCCGTGCTGGGTGGTTTCACGCTGACGACGCGATGCGACGCCCCTCCGGGCTCGGGACTCGGCAGCTCGGGCGCGCTCGGCGTCGCGCTGGTGGGTGCGTTGACACGCGCGCGCCAGGAGACGTTCAGCGGACCGGATGTCGCGGACCAGGCCTGGCAGATCGAGACCATCGAGGCCGAGCTCCCGGGCGGGAAGCAGGACCAGTATGGCGCGGCGCTCGGAGGCTTTCATCGCTTCAGCTTCCGCGATCCCGACGTCGGCGTAGAGCCCGTGACGCTCGATTCGACATTCGCGGCCGCGCTCGAGCGCCAGACGCTCATTTGCTACACCAACAAGTCGCGAGTCTCGGGAGGCACGATTTCGCGCGTGATGGGCGCGTACGAGCGCGGCGACCGCAAGGTGACGGGTGCGCTGCACGGGTTGAAGGAAACGGGTAACGCGATGGCCGAGGCGCTGCGCGCCGCCGATCTCGCGCGTGTCGGTACGCTGTTGAGCGAGAACTGGACGCATCAACAGGCGCTCGATCCCGGCATGCGAACCGCTGAGATGGCGCAGCTCGAGGCCGCTGCCTCCAGTGCTGGAGCCCTCGGCGGGAAGGCCGCAGGGGCCGGCGCCGGTGGGTGCATGTTCTTCGTGATGCGCGGTGACGCGCGTGACGCCGCGAGCGCGGTCGCCGGTACCGGCGCGAAAGTGCTGCCCCTGGCCTGGGCACCGGAAGGAGTGCGGACGTGGTGACGGCGGAAGAGCTCGCCGCGCGCGCGCAGGAAGTCCGCGGCTCGGCTGACCTCGGGGCGCTGCTCGCCCATTTGCGGGAGCGAGCGCGGCCGCTGGTCGATCGGATGCCCGTCGTTCCGGAACACAAGGCGCAGCTGACAGTGGATGGTGGCTTCTGTCCCGATGACGGCACCGCGCTCACGTTCGATCCCTGGAGCCCGGACGAGCACCGATGTCCGCGCTGCGGCAAGACGTGGCGCGGCGAGCGCCACAACTGGAGTTGGGCGCGCTCGCAACATCTCTGGCTCGCCGAGCGCGCGGCGCACCTCGCGACGCTCGCAGGGTTGGGCGACGAGACGGACCGTGTGGCGGCGGCGCGCGCGCGCGACATCCTCAACGCCTACGCGCAGCGCTATTGGCGCTATCCCAATCGCGACAACGTGCTCGGACCCAGCCGCCTCTTCTTCTCCACGTACCTCGAGTCGTTATGGACCTGCAACTTCGTCGCCGCGGCCGCGCTGCTGCGCGCCTGTGACCAGCTCGACGACACGACAGCACGTGGCGTGAATCAGGTGGTAGAAGAAGCGGCGACCGTGATCGGGGATTACGACGAGGGCTTCTCGAACCGGCAAACCTGGAACAACGCCGCACTGGCGGCGGCCGCCGTCTGGTTCGAGGACGAGGAGCTCGCGCAGCGCGCCATCGAAGGCGAGACCGGTCTCATCGCACATCTGGTCCGCGGATATGGGCGCGACGGCATGTGGTACGAAGGAGAGAACTACCATCTGTTCGCGTTGCGAGGCCTGCTCACGGGGATCGGATGGGCGCGGCTCGCCGGAGTCGATTTCCGCGATGATCAGCGACTCGCGGACCGTCTGCACGCCGCGCTCCAGGCGCCGTCGTTGACCGCGCTCCCGGATTTCACGTATCCGGCGCGCAAGGACTCGCGCTTTGGCGTTTCGCTGGCGCAACCCGGATATCTCGAGCTTTGGGAGATCGGCTTAGCGAGACTCGGGAAACAGGACGACCTGCTCGGTTGGTTAGCAGCGCTTTACACAAAGGCCGAACCGCCACAGGTCGAATTGATGGAGTCCTATCTGCACGAGGCACCCGTGTCCCGTGTCCCGTGTCCCGTGTCCCGTTCGACGCTCTCGTGGTGGGCCCTGCTCGAAATGCTCCCCGAGCTTCCCGCGAGCCAGACCCCGTGGGAGCCGCACACGGTCTTGCTCGGGAGCCAGGGCCTGGCGGTCCTGCGGCGCGAGGATCGATACGTGGGTGTCGAATGCGGTCCGCAGGGTGGAGGCCACGGCCATCCCGACCGGCTTCAACTCATGCTGCACGCGGACGGCGTCTACTGGCTGCCCGACCCGGGCACGGGCTCGTATGTCGCGCACGATCTGTTCTGGTACCGTTCGACGTTGGCGCATAACGCGCCGCGCCTGGATGGCGAATCGCAGCCGCGCGGCAACGCCAGCTGCGAGTGCTTCGACGACGAGGGAGAGTGGGCGTGGGTCCAGGGGCGATTCAACGACCTCGTTCGCATGGTGGCAACCGGGCCCGCCTACATCGTAGATGTGACGATGTTGGCGGGCCGGGAAGACCATCTGCTCGAGCTCCCGTGGCACATCGCGGGTCGCGGTGCGGTGGAAACGCGGGGCCGATGGGTCAATGACGAGCTGCCGGACGAATTCGTCACGCGCGTTCAGCGCTTTGTTCCGGACGCGCCTGGTCCTGTCGTGCTGTCGCACGTCCAGCAAGGAAGGGGCCTCACGGCCCATCTCAGCTTCGACGGCGCGCTCCTCGAGATGGAAGGGCCGGGCCTGCCGGGCGAGCCAGAACGGGCGAAGTTCTACGTCGTGCGCGCGCTCGGCCGCAACCCTCGCTTCATCAGCGTGCTCGAAACGCACGAGGATCAGCCCGCGATCCGCGCCGTGCGCACCCAAGGCGATGCGGTCGAGATCGAGACCGCCGCGGGCGTGGAACGACACCGGTTCGGCGGCGCGGAATGGACCGTCGAGCGGGAAGGGCAGGAGGCGGTGGTGTTGCGCGGACGGCGGGAGCAAACGCCTCCGTTCGCGCCGCTGCTCGAGATCGATCTCCCCACCCCCGCGACCGCTCCGGCGTTCCGGGTCGGAGGCCCGCCGCCCCTCGACGGGTCACTGGAGGGCTTCGACCTGTCGGAACCGCTCGAGCTGGGACTCGAAGACCAATATCGGCGCAGCGAAGATGCGTATCCCGGTCCCGACGATTTCTCCGCGGTGGCGTACGCGGCGTGGGACGAGTCGGCCCTGTACCTGGCGGTGGTCGTGACCAAACCGGATCTCGTGCTGCGGCCGGCGGCCGCGCCGCCGCTCAAGCTCGACAATGAGCCGGACGAGATCCATTCCGATGGGTTGCAGGTGTATGTCGGCGCGGCCCGCCGTCACTCGGGTGAGGCCGGCGCCGCCCCGGTTGGCTACCTCATTATTCCGAATGAGGGCGCTCACTCCGTTCGTGCCCGCGTGACGAGCGACACGCACGGGACGCAGGGAGGTGGGGCGGTGGGCGGCGGTTGGCAGCGTACCGACACCGGGTACTGCGTGACTGTGGCCATTCCGTGGCCCGCCGGCGCCTATCCCCACCCAGGCGGCCGCGTGAGCTTCGACCTCATCATCAATGAAATGCTGCCCGGCCGCCTGCGGCGTGTGGGCCAACTGGTGTGGAGCGGCGGCGGCGGGTGGGTCTGGCTGCGCGGTGACCGGCAGGATCCCGCCCGCTTCGGGATTCTCGAGCTCGTGGGATGATCGTCGTCGTCCTGCACGAGCCTCAGGACCTCGTCAACATCGCGCACGTCGTGCGGGGAATGAAAAACTTTGGCCTGCGCGATTTGCGGCTCGTGAATCCGCGCGAGTACGAAGCCTACCGGGTGGAGGGCATCGCCCATCAGACGCAGGACGTGCTCGGGCGCGTGCGCACATACGCGACGCTCGAGGAGGCGCTGGCCGACTGCGTGCACATCGTGGGGTTCACGGCGCGCGGACGGACGGCGAAGCGGAATCTGCAGCGCCCGCGAGACGCCGCTGCCGAGATCGTCGCGCTGGACGCGGGCGCGGGCGGACCGATCGCCTTACTCTTCGGGCGCGAGGACAAGGGGCTCTCCAACGAAGCGCTCGATCGTTGCCACCGCGCCGTCACGATTCCCAGCGATCCCGACTACGCCTCGCTCAATCTCGGCCATGCCGTGATCATCATGCTGTATGAGCTGGCACTCGCGCGGGGCGCCGAGGCGCGTCCGTTCAAGGCGCCGCGGCGGCCATCCGAGCCGGCCGACGCCGCGGAGCTCGAGCGGCTGTTTGCCGATGTCGCCCGGGCGCTGCATGCGATCGAGTTCTTCAAGACGCGGAATGCCGACGGCGTCATGCGGACGATGCGTGAGATCGCGCATCGGGCGCCGCTGGACGCTCGTGAGGTGAAACTGTTGCGTGCGATGGCCATCGAGGTGACCAAATACGGTGAACGACTGGCGCGTTCCGGGCTTCACGTCGACCGGTAGCAAGCGCCCCGACGCGCTGTTCGGGACCCCCGCGCGCATGACGCGGGCGGACGGCTGCCGCGTCTGGGACGAGGACGGGCGTGAATACGTCGACTTCGTCATGGCGCTGGGCGCCGTGGCGTTGGGATACGGACACCCCGACGTCAATCGCGCCGCCACGGCCGCGATCGCCGCCGGCGTCGTCGGCCCGCTGCCGCCCGTCGCCGAGGAAGCGCTCGCGGAGGCACTGGCCGAGCAGATCCCCTGGCTCGAACGCGTGCGCTTTCTCAAGACCGGTGCCGAGGCCGTCGCCGCGGCGGTGCGCCTGGCGCGCGTCGCCACCGGCCGTGACGAGGTCTTGGGCTGCGGGTACCACGGCTGGCTCGACTGGTCTCAGGGCGCCACCGAAGGCGTGCCCGCGGCCGTGCGCAATCTCTTCGCCGAGCTCCCGTTCAACGACGTCGCCGCGGGGCGCAAGATGATCCGTGCGCGCGCCGGACGCCTCGCCGCGGTGGTTGTGGAGCCGGTGATCGTCTCCGAGCCCGCGCGCGAATGGCTCCAGATGCTGCGGGTCGAGACCGAACGTGTGGGCGCGATCCTGATCTTCGACGAGATCAAGACGGCCTTCCGACTCGCGATCGGGGGTGCCGTCGAGCGCTATCACGTGCAGCCCGCGCCCGACCTGGTCGTGCTTGGCAAGGCGCTCGCGAACGGATTTCCGCTCGCGGTTGTGGGCGGCAGGGCAGACCTCATGAATGGCGCGAGCCGCACCTGGATTTCTTCCACGCTGGCGACCGAGGGTGTGGCACTCGCCGCCGCGCGCGCGACGCTGGAGGTCTTCGCGCGCGACGACGTCTGCGGCCATCTCCATCGTATCGGGACGCGACTGCTGCACGGCCTGCACGAGGTGCAACGCGCGCACTCGGGCCTGGTGACCGGCGTCGCGGGTATTGCCGAGATGTGCTTCCTGCATTGCGCGACCGAAGACCTCTCGCGCGCCCTGACGTCGCGCGCGGCCGAGCGCGGTCTCCTGTTCAAGCGCACGGCGTACAACTTTGTCTCCCTGGCGCACGACGAGGGCACGGTAGACCGTGCCCTCGCCATGCTGCATGAGGCCCTGCGCGCGATCTAGAAGAGCGTGTACGTGCTCACGAGCAGGAAAACCACGATCGCCGCGATGATCACGACGGCGGTGTAGCCCATCGATCGATCCTGCGGGACTTTCATGAGCGTCGGCAGCCCCAGGTAGAGCAGATACAGGCTGTACAGCGAAACGATGACGCCGACCATGAGGAACCGGCCGTGAATGTTGAAGATGCCGGCCAGCCACATCGGCGTGCTCGCATACGCCGCGACCTTCAAGGCCTGAACGTCGTTCTTCTGCCCGCCGAACCCGGGCGCGAGCAGGCTGATGATCTGCGTCAGCGCGAACACCGCGGCCAGCTGCAGCACCAGCGAGATACCAAACCAGGTGACCGCGCCGCTGATCGTGACGGACTCGGGCAGGCTCGTTCCTGCGATGCGCTTGCCGAAAAGCAGTCGCCCGACGGCGCCGGCCAGCGGCCCGATGAGCGCGAGCGGCAGGATATAGCGCCCCCAGATGGCGCCCGGCTTGGTGAATTCGGACTCGACTTCTTTGAATGTCGCCCGAGGCTCGAACAGAACGCCCCGCGCACGGCCCACCGTCGTCTCCATCCCGATCTCCCCACTGAGGAAGCCCCCAAGATAAAAGGGGCGTAGATTGTGGCAATGCTTGTCGACGTCCACGCTCATTTTTAC
>DASWEL010000058.1:0-93252 GCA_036394755.1 Gemmatimonadales bacterium
CGGCCGCAGCCCAATCGCCGGCCCTAGCCCAGCACCCGCTTACGTCCTGCTAGAGGACGGCGCCTGGTTCCCCGGAACTGCTCCTCTCCCGTTTGAACCGGCCTACGCGGAAGTCGTTTTCACCACGAATCTGAGCGGATACCAGGAGGTGTTCACCGACCCCTCCTATTTGGGCCAGATCGTCGTGATGACGGCACCGATGATCGGCAATTACGGCATCAATCCCGAAGATGTCGAATCCGACCGCCCGCGCGTCGTCGGCGTCGTGGTGCGGGAGCTGTCGGCAACGCCGTCGAACTGGCGCTCGACCGGCACACTGATCGACTGGCTCGCGGGAGCCAAGGTCCCGCTCGTCTCCGACGTCGATACGCGGCAGCTCACGCGCCACATTCGCTCCAAGGGCGCAATGCGCGGCGTGCTGGCGCTCGGCGAGCAGCCGAGTGACGCGATCAGGGCCGCACTCGCGGCGTCGCCGTCGATGAACGGACTCGATCTCGCGACTGCCGCGACCATTCCCAAGGCGTACACCGAGGGACCCAAGCGCGCCAAGTATCACGTCGTCGCGTTCGACTTCGGGATGAAGCGCAACATTCTGCGGCTGTTCGTGCAGCAGGGCTGCCGCGTCACAGTCGTCCCGGCGGCGACGACGGCGGCGGAGACACGCGCGCTGAAACCGGACGGCGTCTTCCTGTCGAACGGTCCTGGTGATCCCGCGGCCGTCGGTTACGCGATCGATACAATTCGCACGCTGGCGGATGGGAAGCTGCCGATCTTTGGCATCTGTCTCGGCCACCAGTTGCTTGGCCTCGCACTGGGAGGCGAGACGGTGAAGCTCCCCTACGGACACCGAGGGGGCAATCATCCCGTGAGGGATCTAGCGACAGGACAAGTACTTATCACGTCGCAGAATCATGGATTCGCAGTCCGGGCGGAGACGGACGGCGTTCCCGGCGCGAAGTCGCTTGAGGTCACCCACCTTAACCTCAACGACGGGACCGTCGAAGGGATCAAGCATCGGGAGTACCCGATTTTTGCCGTCCAGTACCATCCGGAGGCGTCACCGGGCCCACATGACGCCCAGGGACACTTTCAACAATTCCTACAAGCCCTTGACACTAAATAAGTAAGCCCGTATGATAGCCCCCGACTTTTGACCCGGCAGATGTTCGGGGGGGGACCAATGACGAAGGCCGATCTGGTCGAAAAGGTCACCGCGCAAATCGCTCGCACCGCTGGTCCCCTCATTTCAAAAAAGGACTGTGCGCGCGTGGTCGACTCCTTCCTCGATGCCGTGAAGGCCGCGCTGGCTGAGCAGCATAACATTGAGATACGCGGGTTTGGGACGTTCAAGATCCGTCAGCGGAAGACGCGCATGGCGCGTAACCCACGGACTGGTGATCCCGTCGAAGTGGCGGCGCGCCCGGTGCCTGTCTTCAAGCCCAGCAAGGAGTTGCGCGCGATGGTCGCCGACGCGAGCGCGAAGGTTACGTCGTAAGCCGCTACGCGGCACCACTTAAGACTTCGGCCCCGGCGCTGCTGCCGGGGCCGCTAGTTTTTAGCTATCTCTCAACTTCTTGCCCGGAGTGATGATGCGTCGCTTCTCGCTACTGCTCATGCCATTGGTCGTCGCGACGTCAATTTCGGCGCAGACCGTTCGTTATGAAGTCTCCGTCGCTCGTGGGGCGTTCCACGTCAGCGCCGAGTTTCCCGCCGTGGGCAAGGACACGCTCTTCGTCTCTCTGCCGGCATGGAGTCCGGGCAATTACGAAATCCAGAACTACGCGCGCTACGTCCACGGCTTCAGCGCGAAGAATGCGAGCGGCCAGGCGCTCTATTGGGACCGCGCCGACAAAGACACGTGGCGCGTCGCGACCGGCCGGTCCGATCGCGTCACCGTCGAGTTCGACTATTCGTCGGACACGATCGATCTCTCCATCGTGCGAGTCGCGCAGGACTTCGCGCAATTCCTCGGCACCAATCTGTTCATGTTCGAAGAAGGGCAGTGGGCGCGCCCGGCGGAAGTGCGCTTCCGTTTGCCGGCGGGATGGCAATTGACGACCGCGCTCAAGGGTCCCACCAACGGAGTCTATCGGGCCACTGATTACCACGAGCTCGCGGACGCGATGACGTTCGTCGGCCGCTACAGCATCGATTCGCTCCAGGCCGATGGGAAGTGGATTCGCATCGCGGTGTGGCCCGCGTCCGATTACACGCCGGCGGTGGCGCGCAATCTCCGCAATGGGATCGCCAAGATGGCGCCGGTCCAGAACCGGATTATGGGCGAAGCGCCGTACGACGTGTACACGGTCTTCTTCAACGTCATCCACGGTCCGGTCGATTTCGGCGGCGGCCTGGAGCACAGCTCCTCGCAGTACGACATCATGCCCGCGCTCGCATTCGCCGATCCGTCAGGCAACCTGGGCGACTTCATGTACCCGCTGCTGTCGCACGAATTCTTCCATCTCTGGAACGTGAAGCGCATCCGACCGGCCGAGATGTGGCCGTACGACTATCACGCGGAGCAGTACACGCCGCTGCTGTGGTGGTCGGAGGGCGTCACCGACTACTACGCCGACCTTACCAACCTGCGCTCGGGGCTGTGGAGTCCGGATGAGTTTCTGGCCAACGCGGTCAGCAACATCAAGCAGGTGGACGATGCGCTCGAGCCGTGGAGCGTCGAGGACGGCAGCGAGGCGACGTGGATCCACGAGGTCTACGTCAACAGCTCGCAGCTCTACTACCCTAAAGGCTCGCTGCTCGGATTCCTGCTCGACATTTCGATTCGAGATGCGACGGACAACGCGCGCAATCTCGATCAGGTGCTGCGCGCGCTCTACACGCGCTACTACCGGCTGAACAAGGGATTCCTCGCCGCGGATCTGTTGAGCGAGATCCGGGCCGCCGGTATGCCGGACGTCGACACGTTCTATCGCCGTTACATCGACGGCCGCGATTCGCTCCCATACCAAGCGGTGTTTGCCAAGGCCGGGCTCGTCTTTCATCGCGACGTCGTCACGAGTCCGTTTGTCGGCGTCTCGACGACCACGACGCCGAGCGGCGGGATGGCGGTACAGATAGTCTCGCCGGGAAGCTCCGCCGAGGCAGCGGGTGTGCAGCCGGGTGACGTCGTTACGAACATCGGCGGCATTCCGGTGACCTCTGACCAGGATTGGGGCGCGGCGTTTCGGACGCGCTATCGCGGCAAGGCGGGGCAGCCCCTGACCGTCACCGTCCAGCGGGAGGGAAAGACGCTCACGCTCAACACGACGGTGCAAGAGCACACGACGTCGACCGTCACCATCACGCGCGCGCCGAGTCCGACAGCCAAGCAGGCCAAGATCTGGCAGGGCCTGGCGTCGGGGCTATAATCGGACATGGCCAAGGTGTCGGTGCGCTTCTTCGCACGTTATGCCGAGCTGGCCGGCTGCGACTCGTCGGCGGTGAACGTATCCACCCCGGCGACCGTCGGCGATGTGATCGCCCGCGTGCGCGAAGTCTTTCCCGGCACCCAGGCGATGCCGCCGCGACCCTTGGCCGCCTTGAACCGGCGTCAGGTCAAACACGACGCGGTCGTCAACGATGGAGACGAGGTCGCACTACTGCCGCCGTTGTCTGGAGGGTGAGATTCAGGTGAACCAGTCTCGTAGCGTGTTTTCCCATGCCAAGGCATGGGCGCTTCAGCGTGTGGACCAAGACCGATGACTCACGTTACCCGTTCCCCAATCTCGATCGAATCGCTTCTAGCGACGGTGCAGGGTCCGGATCGAGGGGGGACATGTGTGTTCCTGGGAACCGTGCGTGGCGAGGATGACGTGACGGGCATCGAGTATTCCGCGTACGAAGACATGGCGATTGCCGAGATCGAACGTATGCTCGCGGAGGCGCGTGCGAGATGGCCAGACGCGCACGTCATCCTACAGCACCGTCTCGGACTCGTGCCGCTCGGCGAGGCAAGCATTGCAATTGCTGCTGCGGCGCCGCATCGCGACGAAGCATTTGCGGCGTGCCGCTATGTGATTGAGGAAGTTAAGAAGCGCCTCCCGGTCTGGAAGAAGGAGTTGCACGTGGATGGGAGCGCTGCCTGGGTGGATCCGTCAGGAAAGCCGGTCGCGGGAGGATTGCATGATCGCTGACCGACTCAACCGACCGCTCGGGAGCCTGCGGGTATCGGTCACCGATCGCTGCAATCTCCGGTGCCGCTACTGCATGCCGGAGCAGGACTACGTCTGGCTCCCCAAGCAATCGATCCTGACGTTCGAAGAAATCGCGCGCCTGGTGGGCATTTTCACGTCACTGGGCGTCGACAAGGTTCGGCTGACGGGGGGGGAGCCGTTATTGCGGCACGACCTCCCGACGCTTACCGCCATGCTCGCGAGCAATCCAGGCGTCCGCGATCTCGCCATGACCACCAATGGTGTGCTGCTCGCAAAGCACGCGACATCTCTCAAACAGGCCGGCTTGGGCCGAGTCACGGTCAGCCTGGACACCTTGCGGCCAGACCGGATGCGCAAGCTGGCGCGGACCGACCGGCACGCCGACGTGGTCGCGGGCATCGCGGCCGCCCGAGCTGCCGGTTTCCTCCTGAAGCTCAACACCGTGGTGATCCGGGGCATGAACGAGGACGAGCTGATGGACTTGATCGAATTTGCGCGGGCGCACGACGCCGAAGTCCGGTTCATCGAGTACATGGACGTCGGCGGCGCCACGGGATGGTCCGCGGAGCAAGTCGTGTCGCAGCGCGAGATGCTCGAGGTCCTGTCGGCTCGCTACGGCGCCATCACGCCCGTCACCACGCAGGATCCCAGCGCGCCGGCCGAGCGCTTCCGGTTGCCTGACGGCGCCACATTTGGGATCGTCGCATCGACAACCGCCCCGTTCTGCCGCTCGTGCGATCGCAGCCGGCTCACCGCCGATGGGACCTGGTTCCTCTGTCTCTATGCGGAGCGGGGCACCGATCTGCGCGAGCCGTTACGGAACGGCGCCAGCGACGCCGAGCTGGCAGATCTGATCGCAGCGACGTGGCGGGGACGGACTGATCGCGGCGCCGAGGAACGGCTTAGCATCGTGAATCGCACGCCCTTGTATCCGCTAGAGGGATTGCGTGCTGATCCGCACAGAGAAATGCACACTAGAGGAGGATGACGGCGGCCATTAACTTCCCGCCACCATGCTCAACAAGATCACTGTCGTCGGGGCCGGAAATGTCGGCGCCACGACCGCCCAGCGACTGGCCGAAAAGGAACTGGCAAGTACCATCGTCCTCGTAGACGTCATCGAGGGCATCCCTCAAGGCAAGGGACTCGATCAGTACGAGTCCGCGCCCATCGAGGGGTTCGACACCCGCATCATCGGCGCCAATAACTACGCTCCGGCCGAGGGATCCGAGCTGGTCGTCGTCACCGCCGGCATCGCGCGCAAGCCGGGGATGAGCCGCGACGACCTCGTGCGAACCAACGCGGACATCGTCAAGCAGGTCTCGCAGCAGATCAAACAGCATTGTCCCAAAGCCATCGTCGTGGTCGTCTCGAATCCGCTCGACGTCATGTGCTGGGTCACGAAGCAGGTCACCGGATTCCCGCGCGAGCGCGTGATCGGCATGGCGGGAGTGCTCGACACGGCGCGGTACCGCGCGTTCCTGGCCGAAGCGCTCGATGTGTCCGTCCGCGACATCCAGGCGATGGTATTGGGCGGGCACGGCGACACGATGGTGCCACTCATCTCCTACACTACCGTCTCCGGGATACCGGTCACCCAGCTCCTCGACAAGGCGAAGCTGGACAAGATCGTCGATCGCACGCGAAACGGCGGCGCCGAGATCGTGGCGTTCCTGAAGACTGGATCGGCCTACTACGCACCGTCCGCGGCGACCGCGCAGATGGTGGAGTCGATCGTGCTCGATCAGAAGCGGCTGCTCCCCTGCGCGGCCTGGCTCGAGGGCGAGTATGGGCTGTCGGGGATGTACTGCGGCGTGCCTTGCAAGCTGGGCAGGAATGGGCTCGAGCAGATCGTCGAAGTCGAGCTGACGGCAGACGAGAAGAGTGCGCTGAAGAAATCGGCGGAGGCGGTGAAACAGACGATGGCGGCGGTGACGCTCTAGAGCGTCGTCCGGAATCGCTCCCACTGATCCCTTTGCTCTCGCAGGAAAGTCTGGAATCCCGGATCGTTCCGGATGTTGTTGAGGAACGGATCGCTGGCGAAGAGTGGATAGCAAGGCATACCGCCGTCGGCCACGCGGCGCAGCCACTGGACGGCTGAGTCGGACTGCTGCAGCAGCGCGTACGCCAGGGCGATGTGGTAGGCAGCGTGATGGAAGTGGATGAATCCCTTCCCCCTCTGGACGGCAGCTCGGATATCCTGTTCCGCACGACGGGCGTCGCCTCTCAGGGCGAATGAGACGGCGCGCGCACTCATCACGACGCCGCCTCGGTCCTCGGGATGCGCCTGCAGGTAGCTCTGCATCAGTGCGGACGCCGAGTCGCTCCGACCCAAATGGAGCAGCACGATTGCCATCTCGTAGTACCAGTATGGTGGGTTGGCCTCCGGGTCTACCTGGCTGAGGATTCTCAAGGCGTCGTCATAATGCCCTTGATACGCGCGCGCCTCGGCGATGCGTCGCAAGGCGTTGTCCTCGCGGGGTGAGATCGCGAGCGTCTTCTGAAGCTCGACAATCCCTTCGTCGAGCATGCCGATGTGCAAGTAGATATTCCCCAGATGTTGGTGCGCCCGATCCATGTTGGGGTCGAGGCTCAGGGCACGCCGGTCTTCCTCGATCGCTCGCTCATGAAAGAAGTGATTTGCAGGCCCCCACAAGAGGCGGGCCTGGGCTTGGTGGGCCTCGGCGAGATTGGGATCAAGACGAAGGGCTTTCTCTGCGGCCAGCTGCGCTCGGTGCAGCGCCGCCGTGTCCCCTGGAGCGAATTCACTCACGCGCAGCGCGTAGGCGCGCGCCAGCCCTGCCTGCGCCGCGGCAAAGCTCGGGTCCAGCGCCACGATCCGCTCGAACAGCGTGATCGCGACCGAGTCGTTCTCTCTACTCTGACGCTGATTGACAAGCATGTTGGCGCGCAGGTACAAATCGTACGCCTCGGCATTGCGGGTGAGTGCGACCCGAGAATGCGGGCGCTCGCGCCCGCGGCCGATGCTGAACGCGACCACTAGGACCAGAACAGCCGCCGCGAAGATGCCCGCACTTATCGCGAGCCTCGCCCGTCGCGGCCTCGACGGGCGCTGCTCCTCGCGGTCGACGGGAGCCAACGGACGAGCAGTTTCCTGCGCCTGCGACCGGTCCCGCACCTCAGCCAGCAAGGCCTTAGTCTCAGCGGCAGGCTCGGCGTCGTAGTCTGCGGCGACGCGACGCGCCCATGCCTTGTATGCCTCCAAGGCGCCCGTCCGATTTCCCTGCCGGTCGAGGAGCACCATCAGGCGGCGCACCAGTCCCTCGTCGCTCGGCGCCAGCTCAGCCGCCCGTCGCGTCCAGCGCACCGCACTCATAAGGTCGTTGGCGGATTCGTGGCGCTCCGCCAACGTTCGAGCCGCACCCGCGGCCGCCTGCTGTAGGCGCCCACGTGCGGTTTCCAGCCAGCGCTCGAAGTCGGGCGCGTCCGAGATGAAAAACCCTTCCAACAGTGCGCCGCGATACAGGTCGAGCGCCTCCTCCAACTGTCCATTGCCATGCGCGCGCTCGAAAGCGGGTACGTCGCACGAAACCTCAGCGAAGTCCAGGCCGATCTCCTCGTCGCCCCGGCTCGTGACCGCATTCGCGCCCAAGGCGTCGCGGACCACGTGCAGCGCTTGGCGCAGGGCGGCGCGCGCGTGCTCCTGGTCGAGTTCCGGCCAGAACAACACCAGCAGGCTGTCACGGCGATGGAAACCGGGGGGGGACGCGGCAGCGAGGTAAGCGAGGAGCGCGAGGCGTCGGGGCTGGCCGAGCAGGGCCCGCACATCGCGCCCGTCGGCGCCTGTGAGGCTCAATCTCCCGAGCAAGCGAAGCTCGATCATGCGAGGCCTCGGCGATGCGCAGCGCAGTCCCGAGGCATGAGCAGCGTTGGGTCGCCGTTACGGCCGGCGTCACGGTCGCATCACAAGGGTGTGACGCAACGCCTCTAAACTGGCTCCGCAAGCCAAACCTAGCCCCGCTCCAGGGGCAGGGCAATCACAGCTCACAGGAGAGGCACGATGACTCGATTCAGCGGAAAGCTCGCCAGCGGCGGAGTGGTCATGTTGCTGGTGCTTGCGTGCAATCCGGAACAACAGGTCGGGCCGCGGCGGCCCGATTTCGACGGAACAGCAGCGCCGGCGGCGCTCGTTCTACACATCGTCGCGCCCCAGACGACCGACCCTGCAATCGACAAGGCACTCGATAATCACTATGCCTGGCTCGACACGACGGCGAAGTCGAATCACAAGCTTTTCGTGTTCCTACCCGGCACCGCCCAGAACCCCTCGATCTTCCAACTCGTGCAGCAAGCGGCGGCACGGCTCGGCTATCACGTGATCGGTCTCATGTACCCGACGGGCGGAGGGCTAGCGAAAGCCTGCCCGACAACGCCTGATCCCAGCGCCTGCTACGAGGACGCCCGCCTCGAGATCATTGACGGGATCGATCGCGTGGCCTTTCTGGATGTCAACGTCGCGAACAGCATCGACAACCGACTCACCAAGCTCCTCCAGTACCTCGCGCGGCAATATCCCGATGAAGGATGGGACCGTTTTCTGCTGCGAGACCAGCCGAAGTGGTCGCAAATCGCCGTCGGCGGTCACTCCCAAGGAGGCGGCAACGCGGCGATGATCGCAAAGACTCGACTGGTTGCCCGCGTCGTGCTGTTCTCCTCGGTGACCGACAGCATACACGCCGAAGCCCCCTCGTGGGTCTCGACCCATGTGACACCGGTGGAGCGCTACTACGGAATCGCGCACGATCGCGACGGGTTCTACCGCCCGATCCGCGCCGGATGGGATTCGCTGGGCCTCGGCGTGTTTGGTGCGACGGAGATGCCTGAGACCAGCAGCCCCCCGTACGGCGGCACGCACACCCTTGTTACGGACCTGACGCCGCAGGGCGGATTCGTCGGCACCAACGCCCATGGCGCTCCTTCCAACGACCTGAACACGCCCCTCGGGCCCGACGGCACGCCCGTCCTGCTGGCTGCGTGGCGCTACTTGCTCACGGCGCGGGACGAGGCCGAGGAAATCGTCGAGCGGGACGAGAAGTGAGTGCAGCAAACACAGGGCAGCCGGCCAGCCCTCGATACGGCCGGCTGCCCGAGGTGTGCTCAGAACCGGCGCGCGTACCCCACGAAGAACAGGAACCCCGCGAGGTCCCCGGCGCCGATCGTGCCGCCGGACGCCGTGCTCGTGGATCGCGTAGCGAGACGCGAGTGTACCCGGATCGGCGTACTGAGCGTCCAGGCGCCCCGGCCCCATTCGAACGTGACGCTCGGGTCGACGAACACGATATAACTGGGTCTCCGGAAGCCGTCGCTCCTGCCGACGAGATCGTGGTAGGGGATGCCGTCGATGCGACCGCCGAGACTAACCGACAGGCCGTGCTCGGGCAACGCGTCATAGACTGCGCCGAGGCGTCCCGTGTAGACATCGGGCACCGATATTCGCACGGTGGCGTTCTTCTCTCCCGGTGCCGGTGGCGCTCGTGTCACGTCGGTTTGATCGCGCGGGCTCACGAGGTAGGATCCCGTGAAGTAGGCGAACATTCTGACGCCCATCTGTCGAAATGCCTGCCCTTGCAGGATCAATCCCCAGCCGCCGTCGCCGAGCTCAATGGATTGATCGACCGGAAACTGGAGCGAGCTACCGCCTTGGAGAAAGTAGGTGGCCATGTACTTGTTGTTGCCCGTGGGTATTTTCACGCCCACGCCGAGGGCGACATTGGCTTTCGTGTGCGCACTGGGGTCGAGTAACCAGGTCGTGCCGACAAGTCCGATGTCGCCGATGCCGCCGGCCCGAGCGACGTGCCGCGCCGTATCTAGGTAGAATCGCGATTGGGTTCCGTATGAGACGGGCACGGTGAGCCGCAGGTTCACGCGATCGGTCGCCGCATAGGTCACGTTGATGTTTGCGGAATGAACGTTGATGATCAGCGGCTGACCAAAGAATTGCGGGGGCGTCGTCGCCTGGCTTCCAAAGTAGAACCGATCGGCGTGAAGGTAGCGGTAGTCGACGGCGACCTGCCAGTCATGGGCCCGGAGAGCCGTGGACTGCGATTCTCCATGTCCCCCCAAACTGGGGGTTGTGAATCGGATCGGGACTCAGCCTTGGGCGAACGATTGCCTGGGCAGTACCACGAGTGCGATGCCGATCGCCAGCAGTGTCGCGCGCATTGAGCCTCCGGTTCTCACAGCGTCTCCTGCTCGCGCTCCCATTGCGCTTTGAGCTGCCTCATGAACGCGATCAACTCCGGATCGCTTCGGATATGGTCGAGATTCGGATCTCTCGCGAAGTAGGGGTAACAGGGCCAGCCGCCTTCCGCCGCCTGACGCAGCCAATACAGCGCGCGTTGCGGCTGGTCGAGTAGAGCATAGACCGACGCGATGTTGTAAGCCGTATGGTGGAAATGAATGAAGCCCCGTCCTTTTTCTATCGCGGTGCGGATGTCTGCTGCGGCGCGCGTCGCCTCGCCTCGCTTCGCCTCCAGGATGGCGCGCGTGCTGGTCACGACGCCACCACGATCTTCCGGATGAGCACGCAGGTACCGCTCCATAAGATCGGAGGCTTCCTTCTCCCTGCCGAGATACAGCAGTCCCCACGCGACCTGGTAGTTCCAGAGAGATTGATTGGATTCAGGCGGCACTTGTCGGAACTGACGTAGTCCTTCTTCATACTGTCCCCGGTACACGAGTACGATCCCAAGCCGTCGGGTCGCCCCATAGTTCGCCGGATCGATGGCCAGCGTCGCGCGGAATTCAGCGACAGCCTTGTCGAGCAGGCCACGATGTAAATAGATGTTGCCCAGATTCTGATGGGCCCGCGCGAGATTGGGATTCAACTCGAGCGCGCGGCGGTACTCCTGTATCGCCGGGCCGGGAGCGAACCGTCCCGCCACGCTCGACAGCAAAACACCCCGGGCGAAATGCGCTTCCGCGAGGTCCGGGTCGAGTCGCAGCGCCCTCTCGGCGGCCAGCCCGGCCCGGGTCCCCGCGGCCGTGTCCCACGGGGCGAACTGGTTGGCGCGCATGTTGTACGCCCAGGCAAGCTCCGCCTGCGCCGCCGCAAAGTCCGGATCCAGGGCGACGGCTTGCTCGAGCCAGGTGATCGCCACCGAATCATCCTCCCGATTCTCACGCCACAGCCGCAGCTCGGCGTGCAGATAGGCCTCGTAGGCCGCACGATTCTTGGTCGACGCCGCCGCCGGGCTCGGCGGGAGGCTCAACGCCGCAAGGATTCCGTGCGCAACGCGATCTTCCAGCACGAACCGATTTCCCATCGGCTCCTCGAATCGGTCTGCCCAGAGCTGATATCCCGTGACCGCGTTGACCAATCGGACGTCGACGCGTACTCGTCCTTCCGACTGCTGCACATCCCCTTCCACGACGCCGTCCACATGCAACGCGCGGCCGATCTCCTCGGAGGACTTGCTCGTCTCCCGGAATGGCATGACGGATCCATGGGATATCACGCGCAGTGACCTGATGCGGCCGAGGTCGGTCGTGAGCGCTTCCGTAAGCCCATCGGCGTACCACGCGTGCAGGGTGTCCGCGGACAGATTCGTAAACGGCAGCACGGCCAGTGACTGAACGCGATCGCTCACGGGGCCCAGTGGCAGCGCTCCAAACCTGTTGGCGGCACTGGACACGAGAAGCCCGGCGACGACGACGGCGGCCACGACAGACCCCCACCGGCGGCCACCTCGCGTGCTTGTGCCGAATCGCCTGCTCGACAAGGTCACCGGCGCCGCCGTCTGCCGTTGTCGGACCGCCGTGATCAACGCCGTGGTCTCGGCGGAGGGGTCGGTCTCGAGGTCTACGCGGAGGCCGTGGGCGAACTCATCGTACGCCGCGACCGCGCCGGCCCGATCACCCAGTCGGTCGAGCAGGGTGACGAACTGCCGGACGAGGTCTTCGTCGTGGGGTGCGAGTCGGGTTGCACGGCGCGCCCACTGCGCCGCGGCGGCGAAGTCTCCCGCTGCCTCACATTCCTCGACGAGCGTGCGCGCCGCGCCCGACACAATTGCCCGTAGCCGCGCACGCTCGCGGTCCAACCAGCGCTCGAACTCTCCCGCTCCTGAAATGAAGAACCCATCCAGGAGATCCCCTTGATAGCAGTCGAGCGCCGCGCCCAACTGTCCCGCCGCGACGGCTTCCTCGAACGCCACGACGTCGCACCACAGCCGGGCGAAGTCGAGTCCGACCTCCTCGTCTCCGCGGGTGACCACGACCTCGCCACCGAGTCCACCCCGCAGGACGTGCAGCGCCTGGCGCAGTGCTGCCCGCGCATGCTCCTGGTCGAGCTCCGGCCAGAACAGTGCGAGCAGGCTGTCGCGGCGGTGCAATCGTCGAGGAGTGGAGGCGGCGAGGTAGGCGAGCAGCGCGAGACGGCGAGATCGCGTGAGCAACCCCTTGACCTCATGTCCCGCTGCATCGGTGAGATGCAGAGTCCCGAGCATCCGGAACTCGATCATACGACGCTTCTTTCCGTCACCGCGAGCGGTGACGCCACGGTCACGACCTGGTGACGCGGCCAGCCGAAACTGGCAGTGCAGAAGCTAGGGGCTGGTTCGGGTCTCGGCAAACAACTCCAGGAGGTGCCAAATGAAACCGCTCGCGAAGATCACCGTGCTCGCTACACTGACCGCGCTCGCCTACGGATGCGATCGGGGCAAGCTTCCGCTGGCTCCGAACGCGCGGAGGGCTATTAAGGCAGATGTAGCGAGCGAAGACGGGCCTCAGTATGGTCCGTGGGGCGACCCCGTGAATCTCGGCCCCGTCGTCAATTCGCCATCCAACGACCAGCATCCGGCGATTTCCAAGGACGGGCTGAGTCTCTACATCAGCTCCGATCGTCCCGGCGCCCTGGGCGGCCTCGATATCTGGGTGTCGCATCGGGCGAGTACTGACGATCCGTGGGGTCCGCCGGGACATCTAGGACCTAATATCAACTCCCCGGCCAACGACCTCGCTCCGACCTTCACGCCGGATGGGCACGAGATGTACTTCCATAGTGCCGGTCGCGGTGGCTGTGGTCTCGCCGATTTGTTCGTTGCCCGGCGTCATGACAAGCGGGACGACTTCGGCTGGGAGCCGGCGGAAAACGTCGGCTGTGTCGTGAATGGCGCCTTCGCGGACGCGGGCCCGACGTTCTTCGAGGACGAGACGACGGGAATCGCGACCCTCTATTTCACGGTGCAGAACAATCCGCCGACCAGCGACCAGGGATTCGACATCTACGCGACCACGCGGATGGGAGACGAAGATGCGTGGGGTGTCCCTGTCCTGGTTCCGGAGCTCAGCAGTCCGTTCCGGGACACGCGAACGACGATTCGACGCGACGGGCTCGAGATGATCCTCTCGAGCGGGCGCCCAGGCGGATCGGGCAGCGAGGACCTGTGGGTCTCAACGCGCGGCTCGACCCTCGATCCCTGGGGAGCACCGGTCAATCTTGGGCCGGTCGTCAACAGCTCGGCGTTCGACGGCGCGCCGGCACTCTCATTCGACGGAACGACGCTGTACTTCTTCTCAGAGCGGCCTGGTGGCTTTGGAAAGCGGGACTTGTACCTGACCACGCGCGAGCGGCTGCGTGGGCCCGACGTAGCCGAGGATGTTCAGGCGATACCGTAGCAAACGGGTGTGACGACCGGCGGCCGATTCTGGGCCGCCGGTCGCCGGCTAATGCGCCGGCAATATCTCGGCGAGCCCGCGCTGAACGTTCTCCCGTGTGATAGGTCCGATGTTGACCAAGCGCACCACGCCGAGAGTGTCGATGAACACGGAGGTCGGCACACCGCGAAGCCCGTAGCTCTTCCGAACCTTGCCCTTGTGGTCGAGGAGCACCGGAAACGGCAGCTGCAGCTCCCGCACAAAAGAACGCACGTCCCGCATCCGCTCCTGATCGGTCAGATTGATGGCCAGCACTTCGAGGCGGGCCGCATGATTCGCGTCGTACGCCGCGATGATGTCGCTCATCTCACCACGGCACGGTTTGCACCAGGTCGCCCAGAAATTGAGAACGACAGGGTGGCCCCGCAGATGCGACAAGGTCACCGTGTCGCCGGCCAATGTCTCGAGTGCGAAATCGGGCGCCACCGAGTCGAGCACTTGGGCGGACAGTCGAGCCGTGGCGACGAATAGCAGGCCCCCAAAGATTGCCAACCGACGCAAACCGGTCTCCCGAGACAGCACGACGTTGAGCTTCCACGCCAGCGGAGAACAAGTCAAGGACGGTGTATATTTCGGCGCCCTCATCCGAGAAGTGGAATGACGACCTCCGTACGCGACCTGCAAGAACGGAGCTTCGGCGCGACGCTGCGCCGCGACGCCTGGTGGTTCGCGCCCGCGCTCACCGCGCTGGTCCTCGGCAGCTTCGGCATCTACGCCACGTGGGCGGCCTGGGTTGGAAAGAACTTCGAATGGGGACCGTATCTCTCACCCTTCTACTCGCCGCTGATCCAGACGACGTGGTGGCCGCTGTCTCCGGCATTTCTGATCCTGATCTTCCCCGGCGCCTTTCGCGCCACCTGCTACTACTATCGCAAGGCCTACTACCGGGCGTTCTTCCTCGATCCCGTCGCCTGCGCCGTCGGCGAGCCGCGCCACGGTTACAAAGGTGAGACCAAGTTTCCGTTCATTCTTCAGAACCTGCACCGCTATGCCATGCACGCGGCGGTGGTCTTCATTTTCATTCTCTCCTACGACGTCTTGCTCGCGATGCGCTGGCCGGTGAACGGCGTGCTGCCCGATGGCGCCATAGCGGCGGGCCCGCGCGAATTCGGTGTCGGCATCGGCACGCTCGTGATGGCCGTGAACGTGATTCTGCTTGCCTGCTACACGTTCGGCTGCCACTCGCTGCGGCACCTGATCGGCGGGAACGTCGACTGCTTCTCCTGCGTGCGGGGCGGGCGAGCCCGCTTCGAGACGTGGCGCGGTGTCAGTGCGCTCAACCGCCATCACATGCTGTTTGCCTGGTGCTCGCTCTTTTCGGTCGCACTCACCGACGTCTACATCCGCCTCTGCGCGATGGGCGTCATCCACGACGTGCGGCTGTTCTAGTGGCTGCCTCCGACCTTCGCAGTCACACCTACGACGTCGTCGTGATCGGCGCCGGCGGCGCGGGGCTGCGTGCCGCCATCGAAGCGAGTGCACAGAAGGCGAAGGTCGCGCTCGTCTGCAAATCGCTGCTCGGCAAGGCCCACACCGTCATGGCCGAAGGCGGCGCGGCCGCGGCACTCGGCAACGTGTTCCCCGAAGACAACTGGCGCGTGCATTTCCGCGACACGATGCGCGGCGGCAAGATGCACAACAACTGGCGCATGGCGCAGATCCACGCCCAGGAAGCGCCCGCTCGCATCAACGAGCTCGAAGCGTGGGGCGCGCTGTTCGACCGCACGCCGGACGGGCGCATCAACCAGCGGCCGTTCGGCGGCCACACGTACAGCCGCCTCGCGCACGTCGGCGACCGCACCGGTCTCGAGATGATCCGCGTCCTGCAGGACAAGGGCGTGCATTCGGGGATCGACGTGCACATGGAGTGCACGATTGTGAAGCTGTTTGTCGTTGGTGGAAGGGTCGCAGGGGCGCTCGGCTATTTCCGGGAGACAGGCCGCTTCGTGCTGTTCAAGACCGGCGCGATCGTGCTGGCGACGGGCGGCATCGGGAAGGCCTGGCAAATCACGAGTAATTCTTGGGAGTACACCGGCGATGGCCACGCCCTGGCCTATGACGCGGGCGCCGAGCTGATCGACATGGAGTTCGTGCAGTTCCATCCGACGGGGATGGTGTGGCCGCCGAGTGTGCGCGGGATTCTCGTAACCGAAGGCGTGCGCGGCGAAGGCGGCGTCCTCAAGAACTCGGCGGGCGAGCGGTTCATGTTCCGCTACATGCCCGACATGTTCAAGGGCGACTACGCCGAGACCGAAGCGGAGTCCGACGCGTGGGTGCAGGGCGATCGCAAGAAAAACCGCCGGCCGCCCGAGCTGCTGACGCGCGACGTGGTCGCGAAGGCGATCACGAAAGAAATCGCGGAAGGGCGGGGCACGCCGCATGGCGGCGTCTTCCTCGACATCGCTTCAAAACAAGGCCCGGACTACATCAAGCAGAAGCTGCCGAGCATGTACCACCAGTTCAAAGAGCTCGCGCAGGTGGACATCACGAAGGACCCGATGGAAATCGGGCCCACGACCCATTACATGATGGGTGGCGTCAAAGTCGATGCGGAGACGCAGGAGTCGACGGTGCCCGGGCTCTTCGCCGCGGGCGAAGTCGGCGGCGGGATGCACGGTGCCAATCGGCTCGGCGGCAACTCGCTCAGCGACTTGCTCGTTTTCGGACGCCGCGCCGGTCAGTACGCGGCGGGGAGGCGCGGCGCGGCGCGGGCAATACCGGATGCCGAGGTCGAGCAAGCGATGAGGGAAGCACTGGAGCCGTTCGAGCACGACGGCGAGAATCCGTTCGCCGTTCAGTCCGCTCTGCAGGCCGTGATGCAGCGTGACGCCGGGATCATCCGCGACAAGGCCGGCCTCCAAAACGCGCTCGCCGAGCTCGAGAAGCTCAAGGCGCGGGCGCGGAAGGTGGGCGTTACGGGCAGCCGCGAATACAATCCGGGGTGGCACACCGCCATCGACCTGCAGTCCCTGGTCATCGTCTCCGAGGCGACCGCCCGCGCAGCCCTCGAGCGCACCGAGAGCCGCGGTGGTCACACGCGGAGCGACTATCCCGATTCCGACGAAAAGCAGGCGCGCGAGTTGGTCGTGATCAAGAAGGAAGGCAACCGCATGGCCGTGCGGCGCGAGCAGCAGCCCCCGATCCCACCGGAATTCCTGGCAATCATTAAGGAAAGCGTATGACCCTGTTCCGCGTATTTCGAGGAACGCGTGATGGCGGTGGGCTTCACGACTACCAGGTTGCGGCGACTGAAGGGATGGTCGTGCTCGACGCCGTCCACGCGATCCAGGCCGAGCAGGCGCCCGACCTGGCGGTGCGCTGGAACTGCAAGGCCGGGAAGTGCGGCTCGTGCTCCGCGGAGATCAACGGCAAGCCGAAGCTGATGTGTATGACGCGGATGTCCGACTACGCGCCGGACGAGACGATCACGGTCACGCCGATGCGGGCATTCCCGGTGATCAAGGACCTGGTGACGGACGTCTCGTGGAATTACGAAGTCAACAAGCGGATTCCGGAGTTCAAGCCGCGCAAGCCAGACGCCCCCGACGGCACGTGGCGGATGTATCAGTTCGAAGTCGAGCGGCCCCAGGAGTTCCGCAAGTGCATCGAGTGCTTCCTGTGCCAGGACGTGTGTCACGTGCTCCGCACGCACGAGAAGCACGAGCAGTTCATGGGCCCCGCGATGCTCGTGCGCGCCGCGGTCTACGAGATGCATCCGCTCGACGAGGTGGACCGGCGCGATTACCTGCGCCATGAAGGCGGGATCGGCTTCTGCAACATCACGAAGTGCTGCACCGAGGTCTGTCCCGAATCGATCACCATCACCGACAACGCGATCATTCCGCTCAAGGAACGGGTCGTCGACGCGAATTACGATCCGTTGGCGGCACTGTGGCGAAAACTCACCGGCTGAGCGCCCCCCCCGGCGATGCGTTGCTCAAAGCCTACTCGGCCAGCGCGCGCATCAATCAGTACCTGGTCCAACAGCTCGACCCTGCCGTCTGGCAGGCGCCGCCGCCGGGTCCCAAGACGCGCACCATCGCGGCGCAGGTCGCCCACCTGCATAACTGCGGTCTGCGATACCTCGAGCGGACCGCGCCCGGATTTCCGGTTCCCGGCGAGTTGGACCGCCGCCGCGTCACCCAGCCACAGGCGGCGCGAGCGCTCGGAGCCAAGCGGAAGGCGGTGCTCGCGATCGTCGGCGCCGCGCTGAAGGACAACGAGCGGATCGTCGGGTTTCATCACGACGCGGCCGGCTATTTGATGTATTACATGATCCACGACGCACACACGCGCGGTCAAATCGTGCTGCAGGCCCGGTTGCTCGGATATCCGATCACACAGAAGACCATGATCGGGATGTGGGAGTTTCCCAAGCGAGCGAAGGAGTGACTCCGACCGTCGTCGTCGTCGGCGCGGGATTCGGGGGGCTGAATGCCGCCCGGGCGTTGCGTCGCGCGCCGGTGCAGGTCGTCCTCGTCGATCGCAACAACTACCATCTTTTCCAGCCGCTGCTCTATCAGGTCGCCACCGCGGGCCTCGAGCCCGAGGAGATCGCGCGACCGGCGCGGGCAATTCTGCGCGGCCAGAAGAACTTCGACTTTCGCATGGTGGACGTGACGCGCGTCGATTTCGCGGCGAAGCGTCTCGAGACCAGCGCCGGGCCGATCAGCTACGACTTCCTGGTCCTCGCCCCCGGGGGGGAGACGAACTTCTTCGGGCTCGAGTCGATGCAGCGCCATGGCCTCGGCCTCAAGGACATCCCCGACGCGATCGCGATTCGCAATCACGTGCTGACCTGCTTCGAGCAGGCGATGCTCGAGCCCGATGCGGAGAAACGCCGCGAGCTGCTCACCTTCATCGTGGTGGGTGGTGGGCCGACCGGCGTCGAGATAGCGGGCGCCCTATCTGAATTGATCCGCCTGGTGCTCGTGAAGGACTATCCGCGGCTCAACATCAAGGACGTCCGCATCCTGCTGCTCGAGGCCACCGATCGCTTGCTCGCGGCGATGCCGGAGCGATTGCGCGCGGCGGCGGGCAAGACGCTCTGGCGCAAGTATGTGGAGGTGCGGTTCGGGGCCGTGGTGGCCGATTATGACGGTCAGCGCCTTCGCCTCAAGAGCGGCGAGGTCATTCCCGCGCAGACGGTGATCTGGGCCGCCGGCGTGCGCGCGTCAGCGCTCAACGCCACTCTGGGCGTCGCGCCGGGTCGGCAGGGCCGTAATCCGGTCGAGCCGACGCTTCAGGTCCCTGGCCATCCCGAGGTCTTCATGATCGGCGACGCGGCGTATCTCGAACAGGACGGTGAGCCGCTGCCGATGGTAGCGCCCGTCGCGATCCAGATGGGGCAGTTTGTGGCTCGCAACATCAAGCGTCAGGTGCGCGGGCAAGCGCTCGAGCCGTTTCGTTATCGCGATCAGGGCACGCTCGCCACGATCGGCCGCAACGCGGCGGTGGCGAACGTCTATGGCATCAAGGCCACCGGCTTTCTGGCGTGGGTGATGTGGCTCGGCATTCACATCATTCAGTTAATCGGCTTCCGCAACAAACTCTTCGTCCTGATCAACTGGGCATGGGACTATTTCTTCTATGAGCGCGCCGCCCGCCTGATTACGCGCGACTGAACCCGCACTACACCGCTCCAGCCACAATCGAGGCACCAGCGGTGCTCGACGGCCGGCAGTAGCCAGCGCAACACCGAATGGTGGATGAGCGCGAGCTGTGCTCCACAGCGGGGACAGGCGCGCTTGGCAGGAAGCATGAAATAGACGAACGTCGTCACGACGGCGGCGCGCAGCAGCACGGTCGCTAACAGCACGACCACCACGAGCATTTACGCCGCCTTCTCCCGCACGAAGGCCGCGATGCGGCGCTCCAGCTCCGCCAGCTCGACCGGCTTCACGAACACGCGGTCGCGCGGCACTTCCGCGAGGCCCCGGCTGGCCAGATGGGTGATGTCTCCGGAAAGGAACAGCAGGCGCTCGGCCAGGGCAGGGCGCTCCTGCTGCAGCCGCTCAAAGAACTCCGCGCCGTCCATCCGGGGCATGCGCAGGTCCGCGAGGATCACGTGCGGCTCGAACCCCTCCTGCAAGCGCTCCAACGCCGCCTGGCCATCCCCCGCCTCACGTATCTCGGCGCCGCGCTTGGACAGGAAGCGCGCCATCGGACGGCGAATCAGCTCCTCATCATCGACCAGGAGCACCCGAATCCCCGAGAGGCTCTTTGGGGGACCGGTGGCCGGAACGGGCGTCGCCCGCGGAGCGGCAGCCGGCGCCGTCGGGACCGCTTGGCCGGCCGTGGGCAGCCACACGAGAAACCGCGCGCCTGGCTCCGAGCGCTTCACCAGGTCGAGCTCGCCTTCCGCTTCACGCACCAGCTGGCGCGAGATGTACAGACCGAGTCCCGTGCCACGGATGCCCTTGGTGCTCGCGAACGGCCGGAAGAGCCGCTGGGCGATCTCGGGCGCCACCCCGGGGCCGTTGTCAGTCACCGTGACGCAGACGCGGCTTCCCGTGTCATCGAGGAAGCTGTCCACGCTCAGCTGTCGCGGCGGCTTGACGGAGCGCAGGGCGTCGAGCGCGTTGCTGAGCAGATTGACGATGATCTGTTCCAGGCGATTGGCATCGCCCACCACCGTCGGCAGCTCGGGATCGAGGCGGCCGCCGATCGTGATTTCGTCGATCGTGAAGCGGTAGGACACGAGGTCGAGCGCACTCCGAACCACGTCGTTCATGTTCACGGCGGCCGTGCGCTTTTCCCCCGCGCGCACGAACCGCAGCAAGCCGCGTAACAGCTTCGCGGCACGCTGCGCCTGCCGCAGGATGCTCTGCATCTCGCTGCGCTGCTCCGCCGGCAGGTTGCCGTCCGCCAGCCGCAGCTCGGCGTGGCTGGCAATCGCCATCAGCGGGTTGTTGACCTCGTGCGCGACCCCGCCCAGCAGCTCGCCCGCCGCCGCAAACCGGCCCTGCTCCTCGGCGCGGTCCCGCAGCACGCGTGTCATATGATTGAAGTGGGTGCCGACCGTGCCGAGCTCGTCGTCCCGGGTCACGGGGACCTGAGTGCTCAAGTCTCCCTCCGAAACGCGCCGGATGGCGTGCTCGATCTCGGTGAGCGGCGTCCAGATGCGCCGTCGGACGATGAACAGCGCGACTGGCAACAGCACCGCGCCGACGATCAACACAACGATCGCCGTCGCCGAGCCGAGATTCCCGGTCAGCGCGAGGGTCAACGCCGCGCCGTAGACCATTGCCGCGACGACGACGCCCACAATCAACACACGGAGACTACTAGACGGATTGCGTGACACGGCCTAATCTCCCCGTTCCCAACTCGCACCAAGGTACAATCAATGCGTTCTTTGAGCATCCTCCTGACATTCGGCGGCCTCGGCGTGCTCGCGTGCTCGCATGCCACCGCCCCAGCCCGGCAATCCGCAGCGCCGGCCCCCATGCGCCAGGACACGTCACGGGCCACCAACGGACGTCAGCAGCCGCCCGACCCGACCGCCCCGAAACCCTACAACCAGGTCATCACCGCCGGTGCGACCACCGACTCCGGCGTGTTCATCCTGCATCGCATCAGCGAGAAGCTCTTTTACGAGATCCCGAAAGCGATGTACGGTCGTCAGTTTCTGATGGTGGCGGACCAGCGCGGGACGATCCGCGGCGTACGCTACGCGGGAGAGGAGATCAGCAACCGCATTGTGGTGTGGGAACGGATGGGGAACAAAGTCTTCCTGCGCATCGTGTCGTACGCCATGCGCGCCGATAGCAACCAGCCCGTCGCCCGCGCGGTCCGGCTGTCCAACATCGCACCGATCATCATGAGCTTTGACGTCGCGTCATGGCATACGCCGGACAGTACGGCGGTGATCGAGGTGACGAAGCTCTTCACGACGGACGTGGCGGAGCTGAACCTGCGTCAATCGGGCATGCGGATTCGCCGCTTGGATCCGGCGCGCTCCGTGGTCGATCGCGCGCGGTCGTTTCCGCGCAACGTCGAGGTGAGTGCGTTGCAGACCTTCGAGGTCGATTCGGTGCCGGGCCCCGCGGGCGCGCCGCCCAACCGGTCGCTCAATTCGATCACGATGCTGATGAATTACTCGATGGTGCTGCTGCCCGATCATCCGATGATGGCGCGGCTGTGCGATGACCGCGTCGGGTACTTCAACCTGGCCTTTGAAGATTACGACGAAGATCTCGTGTCTGGCCCGCGACGTTGCTTCATCAAGCGCTTCCGGCTCGAGCCGAAGGATCCGAACGCCGCCGTCTCCGACCCCATCCAGCCAATCGTCTGGTATATCGATCCTGCGACGCCCACCAAATGGGTGCCCTGGCTGATCAAGGGCGTCGAGATGTGGGAGCCGGTGTTCCGCGCGGCCGGATTCAGCAATGCGATCACGGCCAAGGTCGCGCCGGTCGACGATCCCAATTTCGATCTCGACGACGCCCGCAATTCGACGATCCGCTGGCTGCCGTCCACGATCGAGAACGCGTACGGGCCGAGTGTGAGCGATCCGCGCTCGGGCGAGATCATGAACGCCAACATCGGCTTCTACCACAACGTGGCGAGCCTCGTCGAGGCCTGGTATTGGACGCAGGCCGGCGCGGCTGATCCGCGCGCCCGGCAGCTGCCGTTCCCCGATTCGCTGATGGGGCTGATGCTGGCCTACGTCGCAAACCACGAAGTCGGTCACAGTCTCGGCCTGCGCCACAACATGGTCGCCTCGAGCTACTATCCGGTGGACTCGCTGCGCAGCAAGTCGTTCACCTGCCGGATGAAGGGGACGAGCCCGTCAATCATGGACTACGCACGCTACAACTATGTGGCGCAGCCGGGCGACAGCGCGTGCCTGATGCAGGGCATCGGGCCGTACGATTACTTCGCGATCGATTGGGGCTATCGCCGCATTCCCGGGGCAGCAGCACCGGATGCGGAGCGCCGCGTGCTCGACTCGCTGGCGCGGCAGCAGGACGCACAGCCGTGGGACCGCTGGATCGGCGACGGCGAGCCCGTCGATCCGCGCATCATCACCGAGGCGTTGGGCGACGATCCCGTGAAGGCGAGCGGCTACGGCGTCCGCAACATCAAGCGGCTGGTGCCGATGCTGATTCCCGCCACGACCGGCGACCGGCTCGACAACTATGACCGGCTCGACGACATGTACTCGGAGCTGATCGCGCAGTGGGCGCGGGAGATGAATCACGTCGCAGTCGTGGTCGGGGGCGTGTATCAGTTCACGAAGTACGCCAGCCAGACGGGCCGCGTCTACCAGCCGGTGCCGCGCGCCAAGCAGGCGGAGGCGGTGCAGTTCCTCAGCGACAACGTGTTCACCACACCATCCTTCTTCTTCGATCCGGAGATTCTGCGCCGCATCGAGCCCACCGGGTTCGTGGAGCGGGTGCGGGGACGGCAGACCGCGGTGCTGAACCTGCTCTTCCAGGACTCGCGGCTGTCGCGGCTCGCCGAGCAGTCGGCGACGCAACCGGAGTCGTATACGATCGCGGATCTGTTCGGCGATGTGCGGCGGGGCGCGTTCTCCGAATTCGCCGGCGGGGCGGGGCGGGTCGACGAGTATCGGCGCAACCTGCAGCGCGCGTTCGTCGATCAGATGGAGCGGCTCATCAGCACGCCGCTCGTAACGCCGTTTCCACCAGGGTTTACGCCCTTCGCGGGCTTCACGCCGCCGCCGCCGCGCCCCGCCGATGCACGCGCGCAGGCTCGGCTCGAGCTGGTCGACTTGCAGGCGACGCTGCGGGCGGCACTCCCGCGGGCAGCGGATCGCACGACGCGGGCGCACATCGTCGATCTCCAGGCACGGATTAATCAGATCCTGAACCCACGGTAGAGGAATGATCTCGACCTCGACGACCCACATCCGGACGCGCTTCCGCGACCACCGGCTGCTCCAGGTGCTCGTGGGCACGTACGCCCTGGTCTGGGTCATCACCGCCATCGCTCCCCTGGACCGTCACGATTGGTTCCTGGAGAACATCCTCGTCTTCGCCGTCATGGCGTTGTTGATCGGCACGTATCGGGTGTTTCCGTTGTCGGATTTGTCCTACCTGCTCATCACGGCGTTCCTGACGCTGCACGCGATCGGCGCGCACTACACGTATTCCGAAGTCCCGTTCGGGTTCTGGATCCAGCGCACGTTTGGGTTCGCGCGCAATCCGTTCGACCGGATCGTGCATTTCTCGTTCGGTCTGTTGATGGCATATCCGATCCGTGAAGTATTCCTGCGGGTCGCGAACGCGAGAGGGTTCTGGGCGTACTATCTGCCGCTCGACGTGACGCTCGCCTTCAGCGCCGTCTATGAGATCATGGAGATGGTCATTGCCACGATGGTCGCGCCCGGCACGGGTGATGCCTGGCTCGGCACCCAGGGCGATGTGTGGGATCCACAAAAGGATATGGGCCTCGCGGCGCTGGGCGCGTTACTCTGCATGTGCCTGACCGCTCTTGTAAGACGGGCTCGGGCACCTCGACCGGTACTGTTGGCAGGGAGGGAAGCATGACTCGGACGGATCGTCGGATCGTCGGATGGACGGATGGAGTTCGCACGGTTCTGGTGATCGCAGCGCTATCCGCCAATCCGGCCATCCGCCAATCCGCCGCTCAGTCATTCGAGCAACGCCTGCTCGCCGTTCCCGACACCGCCAGCGTGCGCCAGATGTCGCGCGATCTCTCAGCCGTCCCACACATGGCCGGCACTCCGGCACAGGCGGCGACGCGCGACTACGTGCTCGACCGCATGAGGTCGTGGGGGATCGACGCATGGAGCAAAGAGTACACCATCTATCTGCCCCAGCCGGACACGGTAGCCGCGTGGATTATCTCGGGCCGGCGGGCGACCCCGCTCGCGCTGGCCGAGCCGGGTAAAGGTCCCCAGATCCCGCCGTTCAACGGCTACACCGGGGACGGGGACGCGACGGCGGACGTCGTCTACGTCAACTACGGCCTCATCGAAGACTACAAGACACTCGATTCCCTCGGCGTCAGTGTGACAGGCAAGATCGCGATCGTCCGCTACGGCCGGTCTTTCCGCGGCATCAAGGCGCGCGAGGCGCAGAAGCGCGGCGCGGTGGGGCTCATCGTGTATTCCGATCCGCAGGAGGACGGCTACTTCCGGGGCGATGTGTACCCCAAGGGGCCGATGCGCAACGCGGACGGGATCCAGCGCGGCAGCATGATGAACGGCAACGGCGATCCCACGACGCCGAGCTGGTCGTCCGTCGAAGGGGCGCGCCGCCTTCCCGAAGATTCGCTCGACATCCCCAAGATTCCGATCATCCCGATGAGTTACGGAAACGCGCGCCGCTTCCTCGAGCCGATGGCCGGACCGTCCGTGCCGCAGGGCTGGCAGGGCGGGCTGCCGTTCCATTATCACGTGGGGCCGGGGCCGGCGCGCGCGCGGTTGCACGTGAAGACCGAGCGTGGCGCTCGGGCCTTCCATAAGATCTGGAACACCGTCGGCATGATCCGCGGCAGTCGTTGGCCGGATGAATGGGTTGTGGTCGGCGGCCACCGCGACGCCTGGGGACCGGGCGCGCGCGACAATGTGAGCGGCACTGTGTGTGTGCTCGAGACGGCGCGCGCGTTTGCGACGCTCGCGCGCGACGGCCAGAAGCCCGCGCGCACCGTCGTCTTCGCGACCTGGGACGCCGAGGAGTGGGGGCTCATCGGTTCGACGGAATGGGTCGAGGAGCTCGAGGATACGCTGCGCGCGCACGTCGTCGCCTACATCAATGAAGACGGCACGTTTTCTGGTCCGAGCTTCGGCGGTGGCGGCTCCCCGTCGCTCAAGCCGCTGCTGCGCGCGGCGACGCGCGTCGTGCCCGATCCGGTGGGGCCCGGCACTGTGTACGACGTCTGGCTTAAGGCCCACAACGGCGACACGACTGCCCTCACGATGGGCAATCTGGGCGGAGGATCGGACTTTTCCGGCTTCTATCATCACCTGGGAATTCCGTCGGGCGGCATCGGCTTCGACGGGCCGGACGGCATCTACCACTCGATGTACGACTCCTACGACTGGATGACGCGCTTCGGCGATCCGGCATACAAGGCGCATCGCGCCGGCGCGCAGCTCGTGGCGGTGATCATGGGCCGCCTCGCCAACAGCGAGCTGGTGCCGCTCGACTACGCCGCGTTCGGCACGGAGATGGACGGCCTGGTCGCGCAGCTCGATTCCGGCATCGCCAAGAAGCACTGGACCCAGTCGGTGAGCACGCAGCCATTGAAGGACGCGCTAGATCGTTTCACCGCGGTAGCTCGTGCCTTTGGAACGGCGCGTGACAACGCCGGAGCAGTGGACTCCGCCCGCGCCCAGGCGGTGAATCAGGCGCTCATGTTGGTCGAGCGCCGTCTGACTCGGCCCGAGGGTCTCGTGAGCCGGCCGTGGTTCAAGAGCCTACAATTCGCGGCGGACATCGACAACGGCTACGCGACGATGGCGTTCCCAACGGTCAATGAGGCCATTCGCTATGCGGACGCCGCCGCGGCCAACAAGGAGCTCACGGATCTCGTGAATCGGGTCGACCAGGCCCGCGCCGCGCTCGTGGAAGCGGCGGCGGCTCTTCGCTAGATTGGAGGTACGATGGAAGCCAGCGATCGTACGCGCATCGCCATCTACTACTCGATCTGGGCCACCATTTGCGCTGCGGTGGCCGGGCTCGTGGTCGCGCTGATCCACACCTGGTTCTTCAGCTACAATCCCGGCCGCTCGGCCGTCATTGAAACGCTCTTCAGCGGCGCCGTCGCTGCGGTAGGAATCGCTGCGGCGCAGGGTGCCGTCGCACTCGCTACGGGCAGCCTGTTGGCCCGGCTCGGACGGACGCTGCAGTACACCCTGCTGCTCGGGCTACTGATCGGCGTGTTCGACTTCGTGATGTACCTCCTGCAGATGGCCGTGCCGCGCACCGAGCTCGGGTGGATCCCCGATCTGGCCATCATCGTCGTGGTGACGGTCGCGATCACCGTAGCCGGGTCGCGCCGGGTGGCCGCCGCCGTGTGACCGACGAGCCGAAGGACCGCATCGAGCAGTTAGAGCGCCGGGTGGCGACGCTCGAAAACATGATGCGCCGCCTGACGTTCGTCGCCAATCCTGCCGAGCAACTCCGCAGCCCCTCCCGTCCCTCGACACCCAGACCGCAACTCACCCCAGTCGTACACGCAGCGATCCCCGACGCCCCCGCCGCTGCACGTGCAGGCGGCGACCTCGAGCAATGGTTCGGACAACGCGGTCTGCTCGCGGTCGGTGTGGCAGCGTTGCTCATCGCGGCGGCGCTCTTTCTCAAGTACGCGTTCGATCGTGGCTGGATCTCGCCGTTGTTGCGCGCGATCGGCGCGGTCGTCGCGGGGATCGCCGTCGCGGCCTGGGGGCACTACCGGATCGTGCGGGGAGGGGGAGGGGGCATGCGCCGGTTCGGCGCCGCCATGATCGGGGCGGGCGGCGGCCTCGTGTATCTCGGTCTGTGGGCGGCCGCGGGACCGTACGCGCTCATGGAGCGCCGCGTCGGCATCGTGCTGTTGGCTGTGACGACCGTCGCGGTCACAATGCTCGCGCTGCATCACGAGATCGAGGGCCTCGCCATTTGGGCGCTGTGCGGAGCGTATCTCGCGCCGCTGATCCTCGCGACCGCCCCCAATCCCCAAGGGTTCCTCGCCTATCTCGAGGTGATCGGACTCGGCACCGCCATCACCGCGTACGCGATGAACTGGCGGGTGACGTTCAATCTCGCCCTGTTCGGATATCTGACCCTTGCGGGCGCCGGGGCCGCACCGGCGATCGCCGCACCCCTCGGCGCCTGGATGGTCGCGGCGGGGGCGCTCCTCGCGCTGCACGTGACAATGCAGCGTTCGTGGCCCGAGGTTCGACTGGGCGTGCTGCTGTGGTCGTGGGTGATTCTGGGAATTGGTCTGGGCGATGGCGTGGGCTCGGAGAGCGCGCGTTGGCTTGCGCTGGGGGCCGCGGCCGCGATCACGGGCGTGCTGTGGTGGCAGCAGTTCCGGCGCGACCCGTTCAGTGCGGAGACGGAGCGCACGCTCGGACTGACGGGAGCGAGCGTCGAGCGATTCCTGTTCGTCACGAACGGGATGGCGTTCATGCTGCTCGCCAACGCGGCCGACCTGCGCTTCATCGACGGGTCATTTGAGATCGTCCCGGCGACGCTCGCCGCGGTCTATCTGCCGGCCGGCTGGTTCCGCCGCAGCGCGTCTCACCTGATTGCCGGGTTCCTGCTCGTCGCCTTGGCCGTCGCGTTCGCGTGGCCGGCGTCGAGCGTTGCGATCGGGTGGACCGTGCTCGCCCTGGCGGCGCTCGCCGCCGAGCGCGAAGGCGGCCGGCCCGGAGGACGCTACGCAGCGGTCACGCTCGCGACGGCGGCATGGGTGTGCCTCTTCTCGGTGGCGCTCTTTTATCGCGGGTTCCTGGCGAGCAAGTCATCGCTTCTCGTCGACTCCTGGGCGCTGGCACTCTATGCCTTCGTCGCTGGTACCGCGGTCGCCGCCTACTGGTGGGGGACGGAAGGACGATCGGTCCGCGCGATGTGGGGCCTCTGCGGTTCCGCCGTCTTCGCGGGCGGATCGATTCAGTTTCAGAGCAACTTCGAACGTCTGGCCCCGCTCGCGGGCGATCTCACGCTGAGCGTGTGGTGGCTGCTGTTTGCCGGTGGGCTCGTGTTCCTCGGGTTTCGCCTGAATCACAAGCTCATCCGCTCGATCGGGCTGGCGGTGGCGGCATTCGCCGGGCTCAAGATTGTGCTCTACGACTTGTCGAATTTGGAGGCGCTGTATAGGGTAGGATCCTTCTTTGCGCTGGCGATGATCGCGCTTGCCGTGGCATATGCCTACAATCAAAAGGCGAGAGTGGCTCAGAATCCCTAGAGTCTGGGCAGTGTGATGCCTCGTTGAGCCTGATACTTTCCCTTTTTGTCCTTGTACGACACTTCACACTCATCGCCTTCGTCAGCGGTAAAGAAGAGGACCTGCGCAATCCCTTCGTTTGCGTAGATCTTCGCGGGCAAGGGTGTCGTGTTACTGATTTCTAATGTCACAAACCCTTCCCACTCCGGCTCAAATGGCGTCACATTCACGATAATTCCACACCGCGCGTACGTGCTCTTGCCGACGCAAATCGTGAGACAGTTACGCGGGATGCGGAAATACTCAATGGAGCTGGCGAGGGCAAAGGAATTCGGCGGCACGATGCAGACGTCGCCCGCGAACTCGACGAACGATTTCGGATCGAATCGCTTCGGATCGACGACCGCCGACAACGCGTTCGTGAAAATCTTGAACTCCGGCGCGACCCGCATGTCGTAGCCGTAGGATGAAACGCCGTAGGAGATGACGCCCTCGCGCACCTGCCGGTCCGCGAACGGCTCGATCATCCCGTGCTGCTTGGACATTTTCGTAATCCAGCGATCAGATTTGATTGACATGCGGCGGCAATGTAACGACGTCAGCTTGACTTATGCAGAGCCTTAGTGAATTTTTTCACGAGCGTCATGCAGCCCTATATCCCGTTCCTCATGCTGCTCGGTCTCGCCATCGTCGCGGCGACGACGTTGATCGTGGGATCGCATTTCCTCGGGCCGCGGCGCCCGACCGACATCAAGGAACGGCCCTACGAGAGCGGCATGCCGCCCCTCGGCAGCGCTCACGAGCGCTTCTCCGTCAAGTTCTACCTCGTCGCAGTGCTCTTCATTCTCTTCGACATCGAAACCGTATTTCTGATCCCGTGGGCCGTCATCTTCATGGGGACTGGCACCGCGACCACCGGCTTTCTCCTCGTCGAGATGCTCGTCTTCATGCTGGTCCTGTTCGTGGGATACGTTTACGTATGGAAGCGGGGCGCGTTCCAATGGGATTGACCATATGAAGCATGTCGCCACAACCAAAGCAGTCAGCGGCCAAAGCCCCAATTACCTGGTGGCCAAGTTCCAGGACCTCGTGAACTGGGCCGTGAATTCCTCGCGCGCCAATTCGCTGTGGCCAATGCCGTTCGGCACCGCCTGCTGCGCCATCGAGTTCATGGCCACCGCCGCGAGCCGATTCGACTTCGCGCGCTTCGGCATGGAGCGCCAGGCGTTCTCCCCGCGCCAGGCGGACGTGCTGATCTGCGCCGGCCGGCTGCCGTTCAAGCTCGCGCCCGTGATCCGGCGCATCTACGACCAGATGCCGCAGCCCAAGTGGGTGATTTCGATGGGCGCGTGCGCATCGACCGGCGGCGTGTTCGACAATTACGCGATGGTGCAGGGCATCGATACCATCGTCCCCGTGGACGTATACGTCCCCGGCTGCCCGCCGCGGCCGGAAGGACTGCTGTACGGGATCCTGCTGCTCCACAAGAAGATCAAGGGCGAATCGCTGTTCGATGCCGTCAAGCGGCGCGAAGAACAGCCGCTCGACGACAAAGGACTGCGGCTGGCGCCCGAGACCATCGACGAGATCTCCGAGCCGTTCGGCAACTCCGTCCACCAATTTCGTTCGTCGTGAGTAGCGCTTCTCCGGTTCCAGGGGCCGTGCGCACGGAAGTCGCGCGCGATGGCGAGACGATTGTGTTCGTCGCGCGGGAGCGCCTGCTCGAGGCGATGACGTGGCTCAAGGAAACGCCGGGCCAGGAATTCGATTATCTGGTGGACGTGACAGCCGTCGAATTCCGCGATCGCGAGCGCCCGCTCGAAGTCGTGTACTTCCTCCGTTCCCTGACGCGGCGCGCCGATATTCGGATCAAGGTCGAGCTGAACGCCGCGGACGAGCTGGCCGTGGATTCGGTCTTTCACCTGTGGCACGGCGCCGATTGGTTGGAGCGGGAAGTCTTCGACATGTTCGGAATCACGTTCCGCGGTCACCCCGATCTGCGCCGCATCCTGATGTGGGAGACTTACGCCGAGGGCTACCCGCTGCGGAAGAGTTTCCCGCTGCGCGGCCGCTTCTCACGAGCCGAGCAGGTGCGCCAGGCGCTCAACGTCAATCCGGAAGCGAATTACTCGCTGGAAGAGCTGTCGATCGCGGAGGCCGCCGGCGATCTCCCCGACGACATGCGGGACCGGCTGCGGCGCGGTGAGCGCGGCATCATTCCGGAGCCCCCACAGTGAGCAAGCGCACCCTCGAGCTCGAGCTCGCCACCCCGGGCGTAGACGCCCAGGGCCGCGCGACGCGCGTCCCGCTCACCGCCGAGGGAGAGCCGGGTCTCGCCGAACAGCACATGCTCGTCAACATCGGCCCGCAACATCCCGCCACGCACGGCGTGCTGCGGCTGGTGGTCGAGCTCGATGGCGAGACCGTCGTGCGCTGCATCCCGCACCTCGGCTACCTGCACTCCGGCTTCGAGAAGCTCGGCGAGTACCGGCACTACAACCAGATCATCCCGCTCACCGACCGGACCGACTATTTGTCGCCGATGGCGAACAACGTCGGCTTCGCTATGGCCGCCGAGAAGTTGATGGGGATCGAGATCACGCCGCGCTGCACGGTGTTGCGCGTGATCGCCTGCGAGATGAGCCGCATCATTTCGCATATGGTATGGCTGGGCACGACGTCGATCGACCTCGGCGCGTTCACGCCGTTCCTGTGGGCCTTCCAGGAGCGCGAGCGGATCTACGATCTCCAGGAGATGTGGACCGGCGCCCGGCTGACGACGAGCCTCACCCGCGTCGGCGGGCTGATGGCCGACATTCCGGACGGGTTCGTCGAGAAACTACGTCACTTCACGCAAACCTTCCCGAAGACGCTGGGCGAAATCGATCGGGTGCTCACGCGCAACGCCGTGTGGGCGGGCCGCACGCAGGGCGTCGGCGCGCTCACCGCGGCCGAGGCGATCAATCATTCGCTCTCCGGCCCGATGCTGCGCGCCAGCGGCGTAGCATACGACGTCCGCAAGGACAAGCCATATCTGGGCTACGAGACCTACGACTTCGATATCGTGGTGGGCGAACACGGCGACGTGTTCGACCGCTATCTCGTGCGCCTCGAGGAGTGTCACCAGTCGAACCGGATTCTCCAGCAGGCGCTCGACCGGCTGCCGGACGGCCCGATCAACGTGGACGACCCCAGAGTCATTCTCCCCTCCAAAACGCGCGCCATGAGCGACATGGAAGCCATGATCTTCCACTTCAAGCAGGTCATGGAAGGCGTGAAAGCGCCGGTGGGCGAGGCGTACGTCGGCATCGAGAATCCCAAGGGCGAGCTCGGCACCTACCTCGTGTCCGACGGGACGGCAAAGCCGGTGCGCTGGCGCATCCGGCCGCCCTCCTTCATCAATCTGTCCGCATTGCCCCGGATGGCCCAAGGCCATCTGCTGTCCGACCTGATCGCGATCAACGCGTCCGTGGACATCGTAATGGGTGAGGTCGATCGATGACGGTGCAGGAGGACTACCAGCCGGTCTTCACCGGGAAAGTGCTGGAAGAGCTGCAGACGGTGCTCCAGCGCTATCCCAACAAGCAGGCCGCGCTGCTGCCCGCGCTGTGGCTCGCGCAGCGCGAGCACGGCTGGATCTCCGATCGCATCATGGCCGAGGTGGCGGAGGTGCTGGGCCTGACGCCGGCGTACGTGAAGGGCGTCGTGACCTTCTATACGATGTATCACCAGCATCCCGTCGGGAAAAACTTCGTGCAGGTGTGCACGACGTCGCCCTGCAACATCTGCGGCGCCGAGGAGGTGCTGAAGGCGCTGTTGGAGCACAGTGGTGCGGGCGACGCGGGAGCGACGAGTCCCGATGGCAAGTGGACCATCGTCGAGGTCGAGTGTCTCGGCGCTTGCGGCTTTGCCACGCCGATCCTGATCAACGACGACTTCATTGAAAGCGTCACACCGGACAAGGTCGCCGAGCTCGTGAGGAAGTATCGCTGATGGGATACCCTCATAAGCCTCACGCGAAAGAAACGGTCGTGCTGTCGCAGTATTTCGGCGACGCCGACGCGCGAACCATCAAGGGCTGGATCAAGCGTGGCGGCTATGAAGCGCTGGCCCAGGCTCTCAAGATGGATCCCGTCGCCGTAACCGATATCGTCAAGGAATCGGGACTGCGGGGGCGGGGCGGGGCCGGGTTCCCGACCGGTCTGAAGTGGTCGTTCATGCCCAAGGAGAAAAAGCGTCCTCACTATCTGTGTGTAAATGCAGATGAGTCAGAACCCGGGACGTTCAAGGACCGGGAGATCATGCGGTGGACGCCGCACGCGCTCCTCGAGGGCACCGCGATCGCGGCGCACGCGATCCGCGCCGAGGTCGCCTACATCTACATTCGCGGCGAGTTCACCGAGCCGTGGACGATCATGGAGCGAGCGCTCGCCGAGGCGAATGCGGCGGACGTGTTCGGTAACATCAAGATCCATCTGCATCGCGGCGCGGGGGCCTACATCTGTGGCGAAGAGACCGCCCTGATGAATTCGATCGAGGGCAAGCGCGGCAACCCGCGGATCAAGCCGCCGTTCCCGGCGGCCGCCGGGTTGTTCGGGCTGCCGACGACGATCAACAACGTCGAGACGCTCGCCGCCGTGCCGCACATCATCAAGCGCGGCGCCGCCTGGTACAAGGGGCTGTGCCTGTCGAATCCCAAGAGCACCGGCACGAAGCTCTTCTCCGTGTGCGGGCACGTGCAGCGACCGGGCAACTACGAAGTCACGATGGGATTTCCGCTGAAGGACCTGCTCTATGACATGTGCGGCGGCCCGCCCGCGGGCCGCACGCTCAAGGCGTGCATCCCCGGCGGCTCGTCGGTCCCGATTCTGACGCGGGAAGAAACCGAAGCGACGCTCCTCGACTACGAAGGCGTCGTGGCCCAGGGCTCGATGCTCGGCTCGGGCGGCGTAATCGTGTTCGACGACTCGGCCGACATGGTCTATCAAATCATGCGCCTCGCCCGTTTCTATGCGCATGAGTCGTGCGCGCAGTGCACGCAGTGCCGCGAGGGCACCGCGTGGACCACCAGGATCATGGAGCGGATCCTGGCCGGGCAGGGCAAGACCAAAGACCTCGACTTACTCCTCGATCTCTCCGAGAACATGACGGGCAAGACCATTTGCGTGCTGTCGGATTCGTGCGCCGCTCCCATCGTGAGCGGGATCAAGAAATTCCGCGTCGAATTCGAGGCATACCTTGCGGGCAAGCGTCCGGTACCGGTGATGGTGGGCTGATGGCTGATGGCTTGATAAACCTGACGATCGACGGCGCTCCCGTGAGCGTTCCCCCCGGCACGCTCGTCATCGAAGCGGCGAAGCAGGCGGGCGTCCTGGTGCCGCACTACTGCTATCACCCGGGGTTGCCCGTCGCCGGCGTCTGCCGGATGTGTCTGGTCGAGATCGAAAAAGCGCCCAAGCTCCAGATCGCGTGCGCGACGACCGTCACCGAGGGGATGGTCGTCAAGACTCAAGCCCCGGCGGCGAAGGACGCGCGCCAGAGCGTGCTCGAATTCCTGCTCATCAATCATCCGCTCGATTGCCCGATTTGCGATCAAGCCGGCGAGTGCGAGCTCCAGGATTTCGTCTTCCAGGAAGGCCAGCCGGGCACGCGCTACGGGGAGTTTGCCAAGCGGTTCAATCCCGTCGAGGACTTCGGTCCCGACGTCCTGTACGTCCCCAATCGCTGCATCCTGTGCACGCGCTGCGTCCGCTTCATGGAGGACGTGGCGCAAGAGCCAGTGCTCAACGTGTCCGAGCGCGGCGACCGCGCCTTCATCGGCATTCATCCTGAGGCCCGGCTCGACCATCCCTGGGCCGGCAACGTCGTCGATCTCTGTCCCGTCGGCTCGCTGCTCTCCAAGGATTTCCTACACAAGGCCCGCGCCTGGGAGCTCGACAAGACGGCATCGATCTGCACCGGCTGCTCACAAGGGTGCAACATCACGCTCGACACGCGCGACGAAGTCGTCGTCCGCGTGCGCCCACGGCCGAACCTCGACATCAACCGCTATTTCATCTGCGACCACGGCCGCATGCACTATCGCTGGATGAACCGCGGCGACCGCATCGAAGCGCCGCTCGTCAAGAAGGACGGCGGGCTGCACGCGACCGACTGGGACGAAGCCTTCGCACGCGTCCTGGCGATTCTGCGCGGGGCGTCGGGCAAGGCGGTGGCATTGGTATCGCCGGGCGCCTCGAGTGAAGCGCTGGCGGCGGCCAAGCGGCTCCTGTCCGGCTTCAGCTGGACGGGGGCGTTCCAGGTGGTGATGGGCGAGGAAGCGCCGCTCGCCGGGATTCCGAATCTCGCCCTCCGGGCCGAGCGCGCGCCCAATGCGAAGGGCGCCGAGCTGCTCGGATACACGCGCGACTACGCGCAGGCGCTCGCCACCGCGAAGTCGGCAGCCGTCGTCCTCGTGCTCGATGAGCCCGACTGCGCCGTCGAAACGGACGGCGCGCTGATCTATGTCGGCAGCGTACTCGGCGAGGATGCGGCGTGCCGACGTGCCGACGTGATCTTGCCGATCGCCAACGTGGCGGAGGAGGAAGGCACGTTCGTGAACCGCGACGGGCGCGAGCAGCGCTACTTCCAGGCCAAGCCCGCGCCGGGGATGGCGCAGCCGGCGGCCTGGGTGCTCGCACAGCTGGCTCAGACGATGGGCCTCGCGGCAGTGCCATGACCTTCCCCTTGGTCGCATCGGCCATCAAGGTGTTCGTGGTCTTCAACCTGATCATGGTTGGGGTCGCGCTGCTCACCCTCCTCGAGCGGCGGGTGTGCGCCTGGATGCAGGATCGCCTCGGCCCGAACCGCGTGGGTCCGCAGGGGCTCTTCCAACCGGCTGCCGATGGGCTGAAGAACTTCCTGAAGGAAGAGACGTCGCCGGCGATGGCCGACAAGGCGCTCTTCACGCTGGCGCCCATCGTATCGTTCGTCCCGGCGTTGCTCACCTTCGGCGTGATTCCGTTCGCGGCGCCGCTGCCGACCAAGTGGGGCCTCGTGCCGATGGTCGTCGCGGATCTGCCCGTGGGCTTCCTCTACATCCTCGCGATCAGCTCGCTGGGCGTGTACGGCATCGTGCTGGCGGGATGGGCGTCCAACAACAAGTACGCGCTCTTGGGCGGGCTGCGCGCGTCGGCCCAAATGATCTCGTACGAGATCGCGCTGGGGATGAGCACCGTGGCCGTCATCCTGCTCGCGGGCAACGTGACGCTGTCGCAGGTGATCGCGCAGCAGCAGCTGGCGCATGCCTGGTTCATCATCCCGCTGACGGTCGCGTTCGTCATTTTCTTCATCAGCGCCCTCGCCGAAACGAACCGGCTGCCGTTCGATCTGCCCGAGGCCGAGGGCGAGCTGATCGCCGGTTATCACACCGAGTACAGCGCGATGAAGTTCTCGATGTTCTACATCGCCGAGTACTCGAACATGGTGACGGCGTCCGCGCTGATGGCCACCCTGTTCTTTGGAGGGTGGGACATTCCCTTCACGACGTGGGACTCGACGGGCGATCCGAGCGTCTGGAAAACGCTGGCGACGCTCGTCGCCTTCGGTTTCAAGACGTTCGTGTTCCTCTTTACCTACATCTGGGTGCGCTGGACGCTGCCGCGTTTCCGCTATGACCAGCTCATGGCGCTCGGCTGGAAAGTGCTGCTGCCGCTCTCGCTGGTCTACATCACGCTGGTGGCGGTGGCGATCTGGTTCGTCCGGATCCGGCTCGGCTGGGAGTACGGCGCCGGTATGGCCTGGGTCCTGGGAGGACTGAATCTCGTGCTGTTGCTCGCCCTGGTCTATTGGCTCGACCGCGGCCGCATCGTGTCCGGCTCGGTTCAGGAGGAGGCAGCCTGATGGCGATCGGCGTGAAGGTCATGAAGCGGCCGACGCAGCAAACGTCCTACCTGCGGGCCACGCTGAAAGGGATGGCGCTGACGTTCAGCCACCTCCTGCGCCCCAAGGTCACGATGCAGTATCCCGAGGAGAAGTCGTCCAAGGACTGGACGCTGTCCTCCCGCTGGCGCGGCACGCACCGGATGCTCACCGACGAACAGGGCAGGGCCAAATGCGTGGCGTGCGGGCTCTGCCCCCAAATCTGCCCCGCCAACTGCATCAAGCTCGTGCCGGGCGAAGATGAAGACGGCCACCGCTATCCGCTGATCTACGAGATCGACGAGTTCCGCTGCATCTTTTGCGGCTATTGCCAGGAAGTATGTCCCGAGGAAGCGATCCACGTGGGCGTGCACTACGAGAACTCCGAATACTCCCGCGACCGCTTCGTCTACGACCTCGAGCGGCTGACGGCACAGACGCACCCGGTTTCGACTCTCTGGGATCCTTCGGATCCCAAAGGCGAGTAGTGATCCTCAAGTTTTTTTGGATCTTCGGGTTCATTGCCATGGGGAGCGCGCTGCTGTGCATCACGCGCAAGAACCCCGTGTCGAGCGCCCTGTGGCTCGTCGTGACGCTGTTCGCGCTGGCCGCAATGTTCGTGCTGCTCGACGCGCAGTTCATCGCCGTGCTTCAGGTGTTGGTCTACGCCGGCGCGATCATGGTGCTGTTCCTGTTCGTCATCATGTTGCTGAACCTGGGCCGCCCTGGACCGACCGACATCAGGGGGCCGCTCGGACTCCTGACCGCGACGGTCCTGGCAGGCGCACTGGCGCTGCAACTGCGCGTGCTCAGCGAGTCGCCGCTCCCCTCGTCGATCCAGCTGCCCCCCGGAGCGATCACCGCGCTGCAGCAGCAGCAGGGCATCGTCGGTGCCGTGGCCACTCCGTTGTTCGGCACCTACCTCATCCCCTTCGAGATCGCGAGCGTCCTGCTCCTCGCCGCGATCGTGGGCGCCGTCGTGCTCGCGAAGCGAAAGCTCTAGCATGCTCCTCAGCCCCGCGCTCTTCATCTCCGCCGTGTTGTTCACGCTGGGCGTCGCGGGGGTGCTGTTCCGGCGCAACGTGATCGTGATCTTCATGTGCGTCGAGCTCATGCTCAACGCCGTGAACCTGACCTTCGTGGCGCTGGCGCAGACCCTGGGCATGGGTGGGCAGGTCTTCGTCTTCTTCGTGATGGCGGTGGCGGCGGCTGAAGCGGCGGTCGGCCTCGCCATTATTCTCGCGGTCTATCGCCACAGGCAGTCGGTGAGCCTGCAGAACATGAATCTCCTCAAGGACGGATGACCGGCACCGCCGTCGACCTGATCTGGCTCGCGCCCGCCCTCGCGCTGCTCGGCTTTGTGCTGAACGGAACGCTGGCACTGACGCGTCCCAATGCGAAGACGCTCGTGTCGGTCATTGGCGCCGGGGTGTTGCTGGCGGCGTTCGCCGTGTCCATCGCGATCTTCAGCGCCTTCGCGGGGCTCCATGCGGACGAGCCGTTCGTGTTCCGGTATTGGTCGTGGATTCCCGTGGGGACACTGCAGATCGACTTCGCGTTCCAGGTCGATCAGCTCTCGCTGGTCATGCTGCTCGTCGTCACCGGCGTTGGCTCGCTGATCCACCTGTTCAGCATCGGATACATGAAGGAGGATCCGGGCTACGCGCGCTACTTCGCGTATCTCAACCTCTTCGTCTTCTTCATGCTGGTGCTGGTGCTGGGGGCGAGCTTCCCGGTGATGTTCGTGGGGTGGGAAGGCGTCGGCCTCTGCAGTTATCTGCTGATCGGCTTCTGGTTCACCGAAGAACAGAACGCGAACGCGGGCCGCAAGGCGTTCATCATGAACCGCATCGGCGACTTCGGGTTCATGGTCGCGATGTTCATGCTCTTCTGGTCGACCGGCTCGCTCGATTTCGGCACCGTGTTCACCCACGCGCCGAACGCGCTGGCGGCGGGCGGGCGCACCATCACGGTGATCACGCTCTTCCTGTTCCTGGGTTGTACCGGCAAGTCGGCGCAGATCCCCCTGTACACCTGGTTGCCCGATGCGATGGCGGGACCGACGCCCGTCTCCGCACTTATCCACGCGGCCACGATGGTGACGGCCGGCGTGTATCTCGTGGCGCGCTGCAATCTGCTGTTCGCCATGGCGCCGGTGTCGAGCGCGGTGGTCGCCGGTGTGGGCGCGCTGACGGCCCTGTTCGCCGCGACGATCGCGCTCAAGCAATGGGACATCAAGAAGGTCCTGGCGTATTCCACGATCTCCCAGCTCGGGTACATGTTCCTGGGAGTCGGGACCGGGGCGATCAGCGCCGGCATGTTCCACCTCATCACCCACGCGTTCTTCAAGGCGCTGCTCTTCCTCGGCTCGGGCAGCGTGATCTACGCGTTACATCGCGCCTATCACCACACGCATTCCCACGAAGACGCGCAGGACATGCGCAACATGGGCGGGCTCGCGCGCTACATGCCGTGGACCACGGCCTCGATGTGGATCGCGACGCTCGCGATCGCCGGCGTGCCGCCGCTCTCTGGCTTCTTCTCAAAGGACGAGATCCTCACCGCAGCGCACGCGCGCGGGCATGCGGACCCGATCTGGCTCGTGTTTTGGGGGTTGGCCCTCGGCGCCGCGTTGCTCACGGCGTTCTACATGACGCGGCTGATGCTGTACACCTTCCACGGTCCGAACCGCACCGGCGAGAAGGAGCAGGCGCATCTGCACGAGGCGCCGTGGATCATGACCGGCCCGCTGCTCGTGCTGGGTGTCCTGTCCGCCGCGGGCGGACTCATCAACATCCCGGAGCTCTATCACGGCAACGCGTGGCTCCATCACTGGCTGGAGCCGATCACACAGGCGAGCGCACCACTGCTTCCGGCCGTGCACTTGGCGCCCGCAACCGAGTGGTTGCTGGTTGGCGTCGCGGTCACCGTCGCGCTGATCGGCATCGTGGGTGCGTGGCGGCTCCTCAAACCCGAGGCCCTAGTCCCGGCCCGCCAGGCCCCAGAAGAGCGCGGGTTTGCGCGCGTCCTCAAGAACAAGTGGTACGTGGACGAGATCTATGACGCGTTGATCGTCCGTCCGCTGGTGTGGCTGTCGCGGGAAGTCCTCTGGAAGCAGGTCGATCAGCGCATCATCGACGGCGCGGCGGTGAATGGCGCAGCCCGCGGCGCCCGGGCACTGGGCTGGGCGAATCGCTGGCTGCAGTCGGGCCAGGTCGGGATCTACGTCGCCGTGTTCGTCGTCGGCGTGTTGCTGATCCTGTGGCGGGCGACGAGCTGATGTACGCACGCTGGGTGCTCACCGCGCTGCTCGCGTGGCCGCTGCTCGCCGGCCTCATCGTCTTGGCTCTTCCCGCCCGGCTCGCGAAGTACGTCGCGCTGGCGGCGAGTCTCGTGGAGTTCGTGATCTCGGCACCGCTCTGGTGGACGTTCGTCCCGAGCGGCGGGATGCAGTTCCTCGTCGATCGCGCCTGGATACCGGCGTGGGGCATTCACTTCACGGTCGGTGTGGATGGGATCTCGCTGTTCCTCGTGCTGCTGACGACGTTCCTGATGCCACTCTCGATTCTCGGCAGCTGGACCTATATCACCAAACGCGAGGCCGGCTTCTACGCGCTCCTGCTCGTGCTCACGACGGGCATGATCGGCGTCTTCGTCGCGCTCGATCTCTTCCTCTTCTATGTGATGTGGGAAGTGATGCTCATCCCCATGTATTTCATCATCGGGGTGTGGGGCGGGGACAACCGGCTGTACGCGGCGATCAAGTTCTTCATCTATACGTTCCTGGGCTCGCTGCTCATGCTGGTCGCGATCATCGTGTTGTATCTGCACGCGGGGCGCGCGACCGGGGTCTACTCGTTCGGCTACGCGCACCTCCTGAGCAACGCGAAGGATCTCGGACCCGTGGCCTGGTGGCTGTTCGGCGCCTTCTTCCTGGCGTTCGCGATCAAGGTGCCGATGTTCCCGCTGCACACCTGGCTGCCCGACGCGCACGTCGAGGCTCCCACGGCAGGATCGGTGATCCTGGCGGGCATCCTGCTCAAAATGGGAACGTACGGCTTCCTGCGGTTCGCGCTGCCATTCTTCCCGGCGGTCGCGCTCAATCAGAACGTGCAGCTCGTGATCGTCGTCCTGTCGCTGATCGGGATCATCTACGGCGGCCTGGTGGCGATGGTGCAGCCCGATTTCAAGAAGCTCGTCGCCTATTCATCCGTCGCCCACCTCGGGTTCGTGACGCTCGGCATTTGGGCGCTGACGCTGCAAAGCGTGCAGGGCGCGCTGTTGATCATGATCAATCACGGAATCTCGACCGGCGCCTTGTTCTTCCTGGTCGGCATGCTGTACGAACGACGGCACAGCCGGCTGATCGAGGCATTCGGCGGCATCGCGCGGGTGGTGCCGCTGTTCGCCGCGATCCTCACGATCGTGTCGCTGTCGTCCATCGCGCTTCCGGGCACCAACGGGTTCGTGGGCGAGTTCCTGGTGCTGCTGGGCTCCTTCCGCACCTATCCGATCGCGACGGCGCTCGCGACGAGCGGCGTGATCATCGCGGCCGCCTATCTGCTGACCGCGCTGCAGCGCGTGATTTACAATCCCCTGAAGAACCCGGAGAATGAGCGGCTCACGGACCTGACGCCGCGCGAGCTCGCCGTGCTGATCCCGCTGCTCGTCGGCATTCTGTGGCTGGGGATCTATCCCAAGCCGTTCCTGCAGCGCATGGAGCCCTCCGCGCGCTCCCTCATCGAACAGATGCGGCCGCAACCGTGAGCCTCGACCCCGCGGTCTACAGCGATCTCCTGCTGTCGCTCCTGCCCGAGCTCGTGCTGACCGGGTGGGCGCTCGTACTGTTGCTCTTCGTCGCGTGGCGTCATCGCACCGCGCGGGATTTGCGGATCGCGGGGTGGCTGACCCTCGTAGCCCTTTTGTCGACCGCGATCGCCGTATGGTGGTTGTGGTGGAACCGCGCTGCGCTGAGGGGACCGGGCCTCGTGGCGATGGTCGCGCTGGACGACTTCCGCTGGGTCGCCGACTGGGTCTTCCTCGGCGCCGCCGCGCTCACGGTGCTGATCTCGTTCGCGTATCTGGAGCGGGAGCAGCTGCTGATCCCCGAGTACTACGTGCTGGTGATCTTCGCTACGCTCGGCATGATGGTGATGGCCGCCGGCGCCGATCTCATGGTGATCTTCCTGGGACTCGAGCTGATGTCGGTCGCGGTCTACGTGCTCGCGGGTCTGGACCGGCGGCGCGCGCGGTCCGCCGAGGCCGCGCTCAAATACTTCCTGCTCGGCGCGTTCGCCTCGGGATTCCTATTATATGGCATCGCGCTCGCGTATGGCGCGACCGGCACGACCAATCTCGGTCTGATCGGCGGGCAGGTCAGCACCATGGGCAAGCCGAGCGTCATGTTGCTGGCCGGGCTGGCGCTCTTGATCGTGGGATTCGCATTCAAGATCGCGGCGGTGCCGTTCCACATGTGGGCACCGGACGTCTACGATGGCTCGCCCACACCGGTGACGGCGTTCATGGCGACGGGCGTAAAGGCGGCCGCGTTTGCGGCATTGTTCCGCGTCCTGAATCAAGCCTTCGCCCCGGTTACCGCCTGGCATGACATCCTGTGGTGGCTCGCCGTCGTCACGATGATCGGCGGTAACCTCTTCGCCCTCGGCCAGCGGTCGCTCAAGCGGATGCTCGCCTACTCGTCGGTCGCGCACGCGGGCTATCTGCTCGTCGCCGTGACCGCCGGCGGCGCGGCCGGCACGAGCGCATTCCTCGTCTACGTCATCGCGTACACGCTGATGTCGCTCGGGGCATTCGCCGTGCTGTCGGCGAAGGGCAGGGCAGGCGAGAGCGATGTGTTGATCGATGATCTCGCGGGGCTCGCCAGCCAGCGACCCTGGCTCGCCTTCGCGCTCGCCGTGTGCATGTTGTCGTTACTCGGCTTTCCCGGAACCGCCGGCTTCATCGGCAAGTGGTACATCCTCATCGCCGCCACCAGCGCCGGGCAGAACACCCTGGCCGCCATTCTCGTGCTGACCAGCGTCGTCTCGGCAGGGTACTATCTTCCCGTTATCATGGCGATGTACATGAAACCGCCGCCGGTCGAGTCCGCCCACGTCGATATGTATCTCGACCGGTGGGGACGGACCGCCGTCGCGGTCGTCGTCGTCGGCCTGCTGCTCTTTGGCGTCTGGCCCAACCGGCTGTTCGATCTTGCGAAATCGGCAGGACACAGCGTACACGCGACAGCCGACACAGCCACAAACCCACCCTAAAGGGCCCTTCAGATGGCCGTGAAGCTTCCCGCGACAATCTTCCGCCAGTACGACATTCGCGGCCTCGTGGACGAGCAGCTTACTCCCGCGGCCGCACGGGCCGTCGGCCAAGCGTACACCACGTTCGCCTGGGAGCGGCTCCGCACGGGGAAGCCACCGCGCGTCGCCGTGGGGCGCGACAACCGGCCGTCGGGCGCCGCACTCGCCCAGGGCGTGCGCGAAGGCATCGCCGCCGCGGGGGGCGCCGCGATCGACGTCGGCGAGCTGCCGACTCCCGCCCTCTACTTCGCGACCAAGACCCTGCCGGTGGATGGCGGCATTCAAGTCACGGGCTCGCATAATCCGCCCGAGTTCAACGGCTTCAAGATGGTGCTGGCCCACGACGCCGTCTTCGGCGAGGACATTCAGGTCCTCTATCGCCTGATCAATGACGGCAAGCTCGCCACGAGGTCCGGCGGTACGATCACGGCGCACGGCGCACTGCTCACGGCGTACCGAGAAGCCATCGTCCAGCGCAACGCGCCACTCGCGCGCCGACTCAAAGTCGTGGTGGACTGCGGCAACGGGGTCACGAGTCTCGTCGCGATCGAGACCCTCAAGCAGCTGGGCGCTGATGTCGTTGCGCTGTTCGCCGAATCGGACGGGACGTTCCCGCATCACCATCCCGATCCCACGGTCCTCGAGAACCTCCACGACCTGCAGGTCGCCGTCAAAAAGGAGAAGGCGGGGCTGGGGATCGCCTTCGACGGCGACGGCGATCGCATCGGCGCGGTGGATGAGAAGGGCGAGCCGGTGCTCGGTGATCAGCTGCTGGTGTTGTTCGCGCGCGACCTGGTGCATCGCATGGGCAAGAACCATCCGGTGATTTTCGATGTGAAATGCTCGGAGGTGCTGCCGCAGATGCTGAAGCAGGCCGGTCTCGAGCCCGTGATGTGGAAGACGGGGCATTCGTTCATCAAGCAGAAGATGAAGGAGATCGGCGCCCCGCTCGCCGGCGAAATGAGCGGCCATATGTTCTTCGGCGGCGACTGGTACGGCTTCGATGACGCACTCTTCGCCGCGGCCCGGCTCCTGGCGTATGTCGCGCGCGAAGGGGGGGGGGGCCCGCTCTCGCGCCTCCTCGCCGACCTGCCGAAGACCTACGCCACACCGGAATTGCGCGTCGATTGTCGCGATGAGGAGAAGTTCGAGGTCGCCCAGCAAGCGGCGGAGGAATTCGCCGCGAAGTATCCCGTCTCGACGCTCGACGGCGTGCGCATCACGTTCCCCGAAGGGTGGGGATTGCTACGCGCCTCGAACACGCAGCCGGTCCTGGTCATGCGGTTCGAGGCGACGACCCCGAAGGCGCTCGACGCGTATCGCGCCGAGGTCGAGGGCTGGCTGGCGGCGCGCGGCGTGACGGCGTGACACGCGCGAACCGGCGCACGCTGTATTTGATCGGCGCCGGTCTGCTGGTGGCTGCGTTGGTCGGCGGCCGCTGGCTGGCGGTGGAGACGGCGGAACGGGCGTGGGACCGCACCTTCGCGGGAGGCGAGGCATTGATTGCCACCCGCGATCTCGCCCGGCTGCTGCAGGCGCTCGTCCTCCTCATCGCGATCACCTGGATGGCCGGCAATCTGCTGATCGTCTATCGGGCGATCGGCTCGGTGCAGATGCCGCGCCGGCTCGGCGATCTGGAAATCGTTGAAGCCGTGCCGCGCCGCACGCTCCTCGCCGGTACGGTCCTGCTCGGCGTAATCCTGGGCTCGTTCTTGTCGCTGGGCGCGGGGGACTGGTGGCGTCATTTCATCCTCGCGACGTCGCCACCGCACTTCGGCGTTCCCGACTCGACAAGACTGGGCCACGACGCCGGGTACTACGTCAGCGTTGTCCCCTGGCTCGCGGGACTGCAGAACCGCACGCTCGTTCTGGTCGTCGGCGCCCTCGGCATCGTGGCGCTGCTCTATGGTGTGATCGGCTCGCTCCGGATTCGGCACGGCCGCATCCGCGCCAGCGACTACGCGCGCGCCCACCTCGGGGTGTTGCTCGCGTGTCTCGCTTTCGCCATTGCGTGGGGCGCGGTGCTCGATCCCGCCGAAATCGTGGGCGGCCTGCACGGCGAGGTCGATCAGGCTGCCCTCAGCGCGCGCATGCCGGGAGCGAACGTCGTCGCCGCGGTCGCGATCGTGACGGCAATCATCTCGCTGGCCTGGGCCTGGCGGGACCGGCCCACGCTGATTCTCGCCGGCTGGGCGGCGCTGCTCGTCTCGCTCACCGCGGGCTACTTCGTGATTCCCGGGGTCGTCCGCGCGTCGTCCGGCACTGGGCCGAAGAACGCGGACCTGGTACGGCGCCGTGCGGCGCTCGAGCGCGTCTCATTCGGGCTGGTCAACGTGGATCCCAGCTCGCCGCCGCCGTTCCCGTCGGGGGAAGCGGCGGTGCGGATGATCCCGTTGTGGGATCCCGCCCATGTCGGCGCGGCGCTGGGCGTCCCCGCCCACGCCGTCGCGCTTCGGCCGCCGCGCCCGGAAGACCACGGGGGCGGGGCGGTCTGGATGGTGGCTCCCACCATTGCTCCCGGTCCGGTGCGCCTCGCGGCGGAAACGGACACCGGTTTGGTGGTGTCGTCACTCCCGACCGAGAACGCCCCGTTGTTATTCGGTCCCGGATTGTCGGGCACGGTGGTGACTTCAGAGGACAGCGCACCGCTCGCGCCCACCGGCTCTGGAGCGGTGCGGCTCACCGGCGCCTGGCGTCGCTTCGCGATCGCGTGGACGATTCAGTCCTGGGGATTGGCGCGCGGCGAATCCAACGGCAGGGTCCTGCTGTGGCGGCGCGACGTTGCCGAGCGACTTCAGCGGCTCGCTCCGTTTGCACGGTTCGGCGCTCCGGCACCGGTGCTGCGCGATGGTGCCTTGTGGTGGGTAAGCTGGGGCTATGTGTCGCACGACGCGTTTCCGCTGGTGCGACCGCTTCCCTGGGGCGACGGTGAAGTGCGCTTCCTGCGCGCGGGTCTCGTCGGTGCGGTGCGCGTCACCACGGGCGAGACGCATCTCTGGCTGGCGCCGGGGTACGACTCGCTGACTGCTGCTTGGGCCCGACGCTTCAAGCCGTTGATCGAACCCGCGGACAGCCTGCCCAGGGATCTCCGCGCGCAGCTGGCCTATCCCGTCGAGACGTTGAAGATCGCCATTGCCGCATTGCTGCGCGCCAGCGCCGATTCCGCCGTTCAAGCCGGATGGCTCATGCGTCCACAAGAACCATATCAGCTGGGCGCACCCGACGGGGCAATCTGGACCGGCGTTGCCCTTGAAACGGGGCTACTCGCCCCCAAGCGGTTCGTGGGTCTGGGCGCGGCCGCCATCACGCCGCGCGGCGTCGAGCTTCATCTCTGGCAGCCGTCTGCAGACGAGGCCGGCGTCGAGCGACTGCCGGGCGAGCTGGTCGGCTCGTCGTTGTTGCGACCCGGTACACTGCGTGCGTGGCCGGCCGGGAAGACGCTCATCACGGTGCAAGCGCAGATCTTCGACCCCGTCACCCCCACCCCTCGGACACGACCCCCTCCGCGCGTCACGGAGGTCTATGTGACGTTCGACGGGCGCGCCGGACATGCCCTGACGGCCCGCGCCGCGCTACTGGGCGGGGAACAGATCATCACCGACACGACGCTCGCGGCACGCTGGGAAAGGGCGCAGCGGCTGGCCGTCCGGGCCGATTCGGCGCTGGCCGCCGGAGACCTTGCGGAGTTCGGACGCCTCTGGCGGTTGCTGATCGGTGAGCTTGCTCACGTCCAGCGCCCCCGGTAGGTTGCGCCGCCGTGACGGTCCCCCCCTCTGGAACGATCGTTGTCGCGCTTGGAGGAAACGCCGTCGCGCCACCCGGTGAGCGGGCGACGATCAGCAATCAGTTCCGCCATACGCGCGCGAGTCTCGTGCCCATCGTCGACCTCGCGGCGGCGGGGTGGCACATCGTCCTCGTCCATGGCAACGGACCGCAGGTCGGCGACGAGCTGGCGCGCAACGAGATCGCGGCGGATCAGGTCGAGCCGCTGCCCCTCGGGGTGCTGGTCGCCGGAACAGCAGGGTGGATGGGATACATGATCCAGCAGTCGCTGCAAAATGCGCTCGCTCGCGCGGGCGTACGGCGATCCGTCGTCACGCTGATCACGCAGACCCTGTGTCGGGCCGACGATCCCGATTTGCGCACGCCGTCCAAACCGGTCGGCCATACACTCGATCCGGTGCGGCAGGCGCGGCTCGTGGCTCGGGGGATTCCGGTCCGGGACGGGCGGCGGCTCGCGCCCAGTCCCAAGCCGGCCGGGATTGTCGAGCAGCAGATGGTGCGTGATCTGGCGGCCGCCGGCCACATCGTGATCGCCGGAGGCGGCGGGGGACCGCCGGTCTATCAGGACCCCAAGCTGGGACTCGAAGGCATCGACGCCGTCGCCGACAAGGATCGCGTCGCCGCGATCCTCGGCCGGGAAATCGGCGCGCAGGTGTTGTTGATCCTGACGAACGTGAGTGCTGTCTACCGCGGTTTCGGCACACCGCACCAGGAAGCCATCCGGCGGCTGACGCTGGCGCAGGCCGAGCACCTGCTCGCCGGCAAGGAGCTGGGGGCCGGCAGCATGCGGCCGAAGGTCGAAGCCGCCGCGGAGTTCGTCCGTACCGGGGGCGAGCGGGCCATCATCGCCGAGCTGGCCCACGGGCTTGCCGCGCTCCGCGGCGAAGCCGGAACGACGATCGCGAAGGAGCACGTGTGAATCTGCACGAGTATCAGGCGCGGGACATTTTGCGAAAGCACGGCATCCCCGTGCCGCCGGGCGACGTCGCGACGACGCCGGCCGAGGCGCGCTGGATCGCCGAGCGCTTCGGCGGCAAGGTCGTCGTGAAGGCGCAGGTGCACGCCGGCGGCCGCGGGAAAGCGGGCGGCGTCAAACTCGCGGACGGAGCCGACGCCGCCACGACGGCGGCGTCCGCCATCCTCGGGATGACGATCAAGGGCCTCACCGTCCACAAGGTGCTCGTCGCGCCAGCGGCGGAAATCGCCACCGAGAGCTACGTCGGGATCATCGTGGATCGCGCGTCGCAACGGCCGGTGCTGATTGTCAGTTCCGCCGGCGGCATCGACATCGAAGAAGTCGCGGCCAAGACACCGGAGAAAATCCATCGGATCGCGGTGGACCCGCGATATGGTCTGCTGCCCCATCAAGCGCTGACGCTCGGCTTTGCGCTTTACACCGACGTGAAGCAGGCGCGTGCCGCCGCGGACATCATGCAGAAGCTCTACCACGTGGTCTATGCCGTCGGTGCATCGCTCGCGGAGATCAACCCGCTCGTCACAACTCCCGACGGGAGTGTCCAGGCGCTCGACGCCAAGATCTCCATCGACGACAACGAGCTCGAGCGCCGGCCGGAGATCGCCGCCCTTCGCGACGTCTCGGCCGAGGCCCCCGAGGAGGTCACCGCGCGAGAGGCGGGACTCACGTTCATCAAGCTCGATGGCGACGTCGGCTGCTGCGTGAACGGCGCGGGCCTCGCGATGGCGACGATGGATCTGGTGAAGTACTACGGAGGCCAACCCGCCAACTTCCTGGACATCGGCGGCAGCTCGAACCCGCAGAAAGTCGTCGCCGCGCTGCGGATCATGACGTCGGACCCGCGAGTCAAGGTCATCCTCTTCAACATTTTTGGCGGCATCACCCGAGGCGACGACGTCGCGAACGGCATCGTTCAGGCCACCAAGGAGTTTCCGCTCAAGGTGCCGATCGTGATCCGACTGACAGGCACGAACGAGCGGGCGGGCATTGCGATTCTCGAGCGGGCGGGATTCTCGGCATTGACGGACATGGACGAAGCAGTGAAGCAGGCGGTGGCCCTGTCCAAAGGAAAGGCCACTTGAGCGTCTTCATCGATCGATCCACCCGCCTCGTCGTGCAGGGAATCACCGGCCGCGACGGATCGTTCCACGCGAAGCAGATGATGGAGTACGGCACGAAGGTCGTCGCCGGTGTGACGCCAGGGAAGGGCGGCCAGCGGTTCGAGGACTCGGTCCCCGTATTCAACACCGTCGCCGAGGCCGTGCACGCTACCCAGGCGAATACATCGGTCATCTACGTACCGGCCGCGGTCGCCGCCTCCGCCATCTTCGAAGCCGCGGACTCAGGCATTGGGTTGATCATCTGCATCACCGAAGGGATTCCCGTCCTGGACATGACGCGCGCGCTACCGTTCGTGCATGAGCGAGGCGCGCGCCTGATCGGCCCGAACTGTCCGGGGCTGATCTCGCCGGGCCAGAGCAAGGTCGGAATCATCCCCGGCAACATCTGCACGCCTGGGAAGATCGGCGTCGTGTCGCGCAGCGGCACGCTGACCTACGAGATCGTGCACCAGCTCTCGACGCACGGGATGGGGCAATCGACGTGCGTCGGGATCGGCGGTGATCCCCTGATCGGCACGAACTTCGTCCACTGCCTCTCGGCCTTCGAGGCTGACCCCGAGACCGCCGCGATCGTGATGATCGGCGAGATTGGCGGCACGGACGAGCAGCAGGCGGCTGAATTCGTGAAAGAAAAGGTCAAGAAGCCGGTCGTTGGATTCATCGCCGGCCAGACCGCACCACCCGGGCGTCGCATGGGGCACGCCGGAGCGATCATTTCCGGTGCATCGGGCACGGCGGCCGAGAAGATGGCCGCGCTGGCGAAGGCGGGCATCAGCGTCATGAAGCGTCCCGCCGACGTCGTACCCCTACTGAAGGAGCGTCTGTAGCAGCATGCTGACCCTGGCCATCATCAAACCCGACGCCGTGGCGGCGAGACACACCGGCAAGATCATCGCACACCTCGAGGCCGAAGGCTTTCACATCCGCGAGGCCCAGATGGTGCGCTTGACTCAAGAACGCGCGGAATCGTTCTATGAAGTTCATCGGGAGCGGCCGTTCTTTCGGCCGCTCGTTTCGTTCATGACGTCCGGACCGGCGTTGGCCCTGGTGCTGGAGCGTGACGAGGCGGTCGGGCATCTGCGGAAAGTCATCGGGGCCACCGATCCAGCCCAGGCCGAGGCCGGGACCATCCGGCGACTCTACGCCCAATCGAAGGAGCGCAACGCGATTCACGCCTCCGATTCGGCGGAGAATGCCGCACGCGAAGTGGCGTTTTTCTTCCCGGCGCGCGGTAAGCGCTGACGCCGTTGACGCAAGTACCACAAGGGTTTAGCTTCGCTCACCATGTTGCGAGTCGATCTGCGGGAGTTGGCCCAGGGTGGGGGGGGGGCCGTAGATACCCAGGGCGAGCTCAAGCAGGACGATCCGGCGCTGGAGGGCGTGGATATCAGCCTGCGGGAGCCCGTATCGGTCACGGGCAGGCTGCAATCCCTCGGTGAGGGGCGCTTCTACTGGCAGGGAACGGCACGCACGGTTGTCGAGGGCGAGTGCCGGCGCTGCCTGACCCCGGTGGCGACACCGTTGCAGTTGGAAATCGGGGCGTTGTTTACACAGGACCCGGAAGCAGTGGACGATCCCGATTCGTATCCGGTGGCGCCGGACGCGACGGAAATCGACGTGACGCCCGCCGTGCGCGAGGAGCTGTTACTCGCCGCGCCGAGGTACGTGTTATGCCGTGAGGACTGCAATGGATTCTGCCCGCAGTGCGGCAAGGATCTGAACGCCGGGCCCTGCGGATGTGCGCCCGCTGCCGACGCCCGCTGGCAGCCGTTGCAGGCGCTGAAGGACAAACTCCGCTCTTAACCTAAGGACGATCGTAATGGCCGTACCGAAGCGCAGAACCTCCAAGCGCAAGAAGCGCGCGCGCCGCACGCACTACAAGGCCGTGCGCCCCACGCTGCAGCCCTGCCCGCGCTGCGGCGACAGCAAACAGCCCCATCGCGTTTGCCCGACGTGCGGGTATTACAACGGCGAACAGCGAGTGACCGTCGAGGACTGATGATCCGCATCGCGTTGGACGCGATGGGAAGTGACAACGCCCCTCAAGTCGAAGTGGAGGGCGCGGCGCAGGCGCTCACAGAGCTGCCCGGCGAATTCCAGATCCAGCTCGTTGGACGGAAGGCGGACATCGAGGCCGCGCTGGGCCGCGTCGGCGGGGTGGACCGCACGCGCATCGAGGTTGTCGACGCACCCGAAGTCGTGGGCATGGGCGACAAGCCCCTCGCGGCGATCCGCGGCAAGCCACGCTCGTCCATCGCCGTCGGGCTCAAGCTCCAGCAGAAGGGCAAGTCGGACGCCTTCATCTCGGCGGGGAACACCGGGGCCGTGCTGGCCGCGGCGACGCTCTTGCTGCGCCTGCACCCCGGTGTGCAGCGGGCCGCAATCGGCGCGCTGTTTCCCAGCGCCGGTGAGCCCGTGCTCGTGGTCGACGGCGGCGCCAACGTCGACTGCGACGCGCGCGAGCTGGTCGGCTTCGCCCACCTCGGGTCCGTGTACGCGCGCGACGTGCTGGGCCGCACTAATCCCACCGTCGGCCTGCTGAACATCGGCGAGGAAGACGAGAAGGGAAACGCGGTCGTCAAAGAAGCCCACCAGCTCCTCAAGCAAACCCCCGGCATCCACTACATCGGCAACGTCGAAGGCCGCGACATCCCCGTCGCCGAAGCCCGCGGGCAGCGGCTCGACGTCGTGACGTGCGACGGCTTCGTCGGGAACGTCGTGCTCAAGTTCTACGAATCTGCGGGACGCGTCTTCGTCTCGCTCATCAAGCGCGAAGCTGCGGACGTGCTGCAGCGGCCGGAGATGGGGAACGTGCTGCAGGTGCTCGATTACGCGACGTACGGTGGCGCACCGCTGCTGGGCGTCCAGGGCGTCGTGATCATCTGCCATGGCGCCTCTCCCGCCAAAGCCATCAAGAATGCGATTCGGGTCGCGGCCCAGGCCGTGCGGAGCCATCTCTCCGACGACATCGCGGCCGAGTTTTCCGAGGGGAAGGTGCCCGCGTGAAGCGTCCCTTCGCCGAGCTGTGGGGCACGGGCAGCTATGCGCCGGCGCGCGTCATGACGAACGACGAGTTCTCGAAATTCCTCGACACCTCGGACCAGTGGATTCAGGAGCGCACCGGTATTCGCGAGCGGCGCGTCTCGAGCAAGGACGAGACGAACGCCTGCATGGGCAAGGCGGCAGCGCTGCAGGTGCTCGAGAAGACCGGGCTCACTCCCCTCGACATCGACGCCATCGTCTATGCGACCGCGTCGCCCGACCGGCTGCTCCCGTCTCAGGCGTGCGACCTGCAGGCAATCCTCGGTGCGAAGAATGCGGCGGCATTCGACGTCGGCGCCGCGTGCTCCGGGTTCATTTACGCACTCAGTACCGCCGAGGGCATCATCGCGGCCGAGCAGGCCGAGCACGTCCTGGTGATCGCCGCCGAGAAACTCACCAGCATCATGGACTGGAGTGACCGGACGACCGCGGTGTTGTTCGGCGACGGCGCCGGCGCAACCATCGTGCGGAAGAGCACGAACGGGCGGGGCATTCTCTCCGGCTATCTGAAGACCGACGGCACGCTGGCGGAGCTGTTGTACCGGCCGGGCGGCGGGGCGACGCATCCACCCAGTGAAGAGCTGCTGAAGGATCACAGTTATTACATCAAGATGGCGGGCCGCGAAGTCTTCAAGGCCGCCGTCCTCTCGATGGCCGACGCCTGCGACCACGCGCTGCAACGCGCCGGTCTCGACGCCGGCGCCATCGATCTGCTGATTCCCCACCAGGCCAACATCCGCATCATCGAAGCCACGGCAAAGCATGCCGGCATGCCGATGGACAAGGTCTACGTCAACGTGGACCGCTTCGGCAACACATCGGCGGCGTCCATCGCGATCGCGCTCGACGAGGCCGTCAAGACCGGCCGCCTGAAGCCCGGCATGATCGTGATGCTGTGCGCCTTCGGCGCAGGCTTCACCTGGGGCAGCCTGGTCGTGCGGTGGTAAGCACGATCTGGCTCTGCCCGGGGCAGGGCGCGCAAAAAGTCGGCATGGGTAAAGATCTGGCGGAGCGGTTTCCCGCGGCGCGCGATGTCTTCGGCGCAATCGACGAAGCGCTCGGCACGGCGTTGTCGAAGCTCATGTTCGAGGGCCCCGAAGAGGACCTCACCGCGACGCAGAATACGCAGCCGGCGATTCTCGCGCACAGCGCCGCGGTGTTCGCGATCGTCGGAACGAAGGCGGGTGAACCCGTGGCCGCGGCGGGGCATTCGCTTGGCGAGTACTCGGCGTACGTCACGGCGGCCGCGCTGGCCGCGCCCGAAGCGGCCAAGCTGGTGCGGCGACGCGGCGAGCTGATGCAAAAGGCGGGTGAGGAGCGGCCGGGGACGATGGCTGCCGTACTCGGCCTCGCCACCAAGGAGGTCGAGGCGGCATGCGCGGAGGCGTCGCAACAGGCGAGCCTCGTGGTCGCCGCGAACATCAACGCGCCCGATCAGACCGTGATCTCGGGCGATCCCGAAGCCGTCACCCGCGCGGGCGAAGCGTGCAAGAAGCGAGGCGCCAAGCGCGTCATCGCGCTCAAAGTGAGCGGCGCGTTTCACTCGCCGTTGATGGCTCCGGCGCGGAATCACCTCCAGCTGTCGCTCGAGCGCGCCCAGTTCGCGGATCCAGCCTTCCCTGTGGTCGCCAACGCCACGGCGGAGGCGGTGAAAGACGCCGGCCGGGCGCGGCGCCTCCTCTCCGACCAACTCACGGCGGCGGTCCGTTGGGTAGAATGCATGGAGCACGCGGCGCGGCTCGGCGGCGCAGATGCGCGCTTCGTGGAAATCGGCCCGGGCGCCGTACTCGCGGGCCTCTTGAAGCGAATCGTCCCTGAGGCGAACGTGGTGAGCCTTGGCACGGCGGATGAGGTGACCAAGTTCATGGAAGCAGCGTGACTATATGACCACAGCTCGAAGGGCGGAAATAGACCCCGGGGAGCAAAGCGGGAATCGGATGCAGCTTGATCTGACGGGGAAGGTTGCACTCGTTACGGGCGGAACGCGCGGGATTGGACACGACATTTGCCGCGCCTTCATCGACGCGGGAGCCAAGGTCGCGCTCTGCTCCCGCGATGGCGCGGCGGCGGAGCAGTCGGCGAGCGCCTTCGGCGAGGGGACGCGGGGCTACGCCTGCGACGTCGGCGTGAGCAGCCAGGTGGAAGCGTTCGCCAAGGCGGTCGAGAAGGACTTCGGTCAGATCGACGTGCTCGTCAACAATGCGGGCTTCACCAAGGACAATCTGCTCTTTCTGCTGAGCGAAGCGGATTGGGATTCGGTCGTGGACACGAACCTCAAGGGCACGTTCCTGATGACCAAGTACGCCGCACGCGGCATGATCAAGCGGCGCTGGGGTCGCGTCATCAACATTACGAGCGTGGTGGGCCTGAACGGCAACAAGGGCCAATCGAATTACTCCGCTTCCAAGGCAGGGATCATCGGGTTCACCAAGTCCGTCGCCAAGGAGCTGGCCTCCCGCAACGTATTGGTGAATGCCGTCGCTCCGGGCTTTGTCGAGACGGAGCTTACCGAGAACGTCTCCCCAGAAGCACGGAAGTACTTCCTGGACAACATTCCGCTGGGACGGCTGGGGCACAGCTCCGAAATTGCAGCCGCCGTCCTCTTTCTCGCCTCCGACTTAGCCAGCTACATTACGGGTCAGGTGCTGGTGGTCGACGGCGGGATGGTGATGTGAGCTCCCTTACCTTCGCTGAGGGTTACCCATGGCAATGGACATGAAGCAGCTCGAAGAGAAGGTCAAAGACATTATCGTCGAAGAGCTTGGGGTCGAGCGCGACAAGCTCACCAACGACGCGAGCTTCATGGAAGACCTCGGGGCCGACAGCCTCGACACGGTCGAGCTGGTCATGGCCTTCGAGAAGGAATTCGACATCGACATCCCGGACGAAGAGGCGGAGAAGCTGCGCACCGTCGGGGCCGCGATGAACTATCTCCACGACAAGATGGGGAAAGCCAAATAGTGACGCGCCCCCCCCGGCGGGTGGCGGTCACGGGGATGGGGCTCGTGACGCCGGTTGGAAACGATGTCGCGAGCACTTGGGCCGCCCTCGTCGCCGGGGAGTCGGGGGCGGGTCCGATCACCCGGTTCGATTCCGAGAAACTGGCCGTGCACTTCGCCTGCGAAGTGAAGGGGTACGACCCCCTGCAGTACATCGACAAGAAGGAAGCCCGCCGCTACGACCTGTTCTCCCAGTTCGCCATGGGCGCCGCCGTGCAGGCCGTGCGCGATTCCTGCCTCGAAAAAAGTCCGCTCGATCCCAAACGGATCGGTGTGATCATCGGCACCGGCACGGGTGGTATCGCGACGTTCGAAGAGAACATGCGGATGTACATCGAGAAGGGACCGGACCGCGTGTCGCCCTTCTTCGTGCCGATGTTCATGGCCAACGTGGCCTCCGCCATCGTCTCGATGCGCTTCGGCTTCCAGGGACCGAACTACTGCACGGTGTCGGCCTGCGCGTCCTCCGGACATGCCCTCGGCGATGCGTTCGACCTGATCCGGGAAGGGAAGGCCGACGTCATGGTCGCCGGCGGGTCGGAAGCAGCCATCACCCCGCTGTCGATCGCCAGCTTCGCCAACATGAAAGCGTTGTCCACCCGCAACGACGACCCGAAGACCGCGAGCCGGCCGTTCGACCGGGACCGCGATGGGTTTGTGATGGGCGACGGGGCCGCGGTCGTGATCCTCGAGGAGTGGGAGCGTGCGAAGGGGCGGGGCGCGAACATCGTCGCCGAGATCGTCGGCTACGGCGCAACTGCCGACGCGCATCACATCACCGCGCCGGCGCCCGATGGATCGGGGGCGCAGGAAGCGATGCGATTGGCGATGCAGAGCGGCGGCATCCGCCCCGAGCAGGTCGGCTACATCAACGCGCACGGTACGTCCACGCCGCATGGCGACGCGGCCGAGACGAACGCCGTGAAGGCCGTGTTCGGTGACCACGCGCGCAAGCTGATCTTCGGTTCGACCAAATCGATGAGCGGCCACCTGCTCGGCGCCGCCGGGGCGTTCGAGTTCGCCATCTGCGCGCTCGCGCTGCAGAACGGCGTGATCCCGCCGACGATCAATCAGTTCCATCCCGATCCCGCGTGCGATCTGGATTCGGCGCCGAATCATGCCGTCAAGCGCCAGGTCGACGTCGCCCTGTCGAACTCATTCGGGTTCGGAGGGCACAACGTGACGCTGGCGGTCAAGAGGGTCGCGTGAGCCTCCGACCTATCGGCGACAAGGTCGAACGCGGCGAGCGATTGACGCGCGAGGATGGCCTCGCGCTTTTTGCATCTGCCGACTTGTTGAGCATCGGGCGCCTCGCCGATCTCGCCAACCGACGGAAGAACGGCGACCGGGTCTACTTCGCAGCGAATCAGCACATCAATCCGACCAACGTCTGCATCCTGCGCAACACCTGCGTCTTTTGCTCCTTCGCGCGCATGCCGAAGGAGGACGGCGCCTACACGCGAAGCCTCGAGGAGGTCTTCGCCGAGGCCGACGCGGCGCGGGAAAATCCGACGCGCGAGTTCCACATCGTGGGCGGCCTGCATCCCAAGCTGCGGCTCGAGTATTACGTCGACATGTTCCGCGGCCTCAAAGCACGCCATCCGCAGGTCATGATCAAGGCGCTGACCGCGGTCGAAGTCGCGCATCTGGCCCGGATCGAGGGCATGAGCACACGCGAGGTGTTGGTCGCGATGAAGGAAGCGGGCGTCAGCACGCTTCCCGGCGGCGGCGCCGAAGTGTTCTCGCCGGCGGCGCGGGCGACGATCGCCGACCGGAAGCTCACCGGCGACGAGTGGCTCGCCGTCCATCGCGAAGCCCATCAGCTCGGCATGCCGTCGAACTGCACGATGCTCTACGGCCATGTCGAAACGCTCGCGGACCGCGTGGACCATCTGCTGGCGCTGCGCGCCCTCCAGGACGAGACCGGCGGATTCCTCACGTATATCCCGCTCGCGTACCATCCCGACCACAACGAGCTGGGGGAGACGCTGGGACGCACGGGTACGGCCACCACCGGCTTTGACGACCTCAAGAACATCGCTGTGGGACGGCTGCTGCTCGACAACATCCCGCACGTGAAGACGCATTGGCCGATGGTGACGCCGTTCATCTCACAGGTCGCTCTCACGTTCGGCTGCGACGACCTCGAGGGCACGGTCGTGTTCGAGCGCGTCTATCACGAGGCCGGCGCGCCCACCCCGATGTGGCTGTCCTACGACGAGATTGTGACGCTGATCCGCGGGGCGGGGAAAGAGCCGGTCGAACGCGATTCGCTCTATCAAACTGTGCGGACGTTCGAGGGGTACGTGCCCAAGCCGAGCGGCCCGGCGGTGCGGCCCGATGGCCCGGCGCCACAGGGCGCGCTGTTCCAGATCGAGCATCGACACAGGGCTGCGGCTCGGCTCAGGCAACCAATGCCAACGGTCGTGGATGGTGCGGAATGATCGACACTCTGAAGAGTGTCCCCAATAGATCACTGCCCTTAAAGGGCAGTGCATCACTGGGCCCACGCTTGAGCGTGTGGACACCATGAAGATCGGGCGCATCGGCTATATCAACTGCGCGCCGGTCTATGGGGCGATCGACCGTGGCGTCGTGGCGCTGCCGCCAGGTGGCGAGCTCGTCACCGGCACACCCGCCGAGCTGAACGATTTGCTCGTCGCGGGCGAGCTGGACATGAGCGTGATCAGCGCGATCGAGTACGCACGCCACGCCAAAGACCTGGTGCTCCTGCCGGAGCTCGCCATTTCCTGCGACGGACCGGTAAGAAGCGTGGCACTGTTTAGTCGTCGGACGGTCGGACAGTTGGACGGTCGGACGGTGCTGCTGTCGGCGTCGTCGCGGACGTCGGTTGCCCTACTCGAGCTCCTGTGCCGCGACGTGTGGAAGATCAAACCGCGTTTCGCCGAAGCTCGCGCTGAGGCCCAAGACCTCGACGCGCTGGCCGCGCTCCCGCATGAGGCCGTGCTCGTGATTGGGGACGCCGCCCTCGCCCTCGCGGCCAAAGGGACGTATCCGCATCGCTACGATCTGGGTGAGGAGTGGAAGCGCTGGACCCGCCAACCGTTCGTGTTCGCGGTCTGGGCAGCCCAGCGATCGGCTGACCCCGGCGCCGTGCGCCGGGGTCACACAGCCCTGCTTACCTCCCGTGCGTGGGGCCTTGGCCACCTCGACGATCTCGCCGCCGAGGCGTCGAACAAGACCGGAGTCCCTGTTGCGACATGTCGCGAGTACCTGGGTGGCCTCGACTACGCGTTCAGCGACCAACACCGCACGGCGCTGACGGACTTTCTGCGGCGCGCCGGCACGCCGCAATTCGTGCAGGTAGCCTGATGGTCGATCGCACCAGTCCCGAATTCCGGTCTTACCTCGAGCTCTACGAGCGCGCCCCGCTGCTCGAGCTGGGCCAGCTCGCGGATGACGTCCGGTGGAAGCTGCATCCCGAGAACGTCGTCACGTACATCATCGACCGAAACATCAATTACACGAACGTCTGCGTCGCCGACTGCAAGTTCTGCGCGTTCTATCGGCGCCCCAAACATCCCGAGGGGTACCTGCTGTCGTTCGAGGAAATCGGCCGCAAGATCAACGAGCTCAAGGCAATCGGCGGCGTGCAGATTCTGATGCAGGGCGGACACAACCCCTACATCCCGTTCGAGTGGTATCTCGATCTGCTGCGCTACATCAAGCGCCACCACCCGATCCACATCCACGGCTTCTCGCCCTCGGAGGTCGACTTCTTCGCGGGCCGGTTCGGCATGTCGATCGAAGCGGTCATCAGGGAGCTGATGGCGGCTGGTCTCGACTCGATTCCCGGCGGCGGCGAGATCCTCGTGCAGAGCGTGCGCGACCAGGTCGCCCGCAAGAAGGCGGGGGCGGATCGCTGGCTCGAGGTCATGGAGATCGCGCACCGGCTCGGGCTGCGGACGTCGGTCACCATGATGTATGGCCTCGGCGAAACCCTCGCCGATCGAATCGAGCACCTGTTCCGCGTGCGCGAAGTGCAGCGCAGAACCCGTGGCTTCACGGCGTTCATCTGCTGGCCGCTGCAGCCCGAGAATTCCGAGCTCGCGCACCTGCCGAAGACCGACGCGGTTACCTATCTCAAGACGCAGGCGATCGCGCGCATCGTGCTCCCGGACGTCCCCAACATCCAGGCGTCGTGGGTCACCATGGGGATGAAGGTGGGCCAGGTAGCGCTTCGCTTCGGCGCGAACGATTTCGGCTCGCTCATGATGGAAGAGAACGTCGTCTCGGCGGCGGGCACGACGAATCGCACCACGCTGAGCGAGATGCAGCGGCTGATCGCGGATGCGGGTTACACGCCCAAGAAACGGAAGCAGGACTACACCATCCTGGAAGACGCCGCCTGAGATGCCCGACGTCCTGATTCTCGTCGGCTCGGAATCCGACAAACCCCGCATCGAGCCGGCGTTCGATATCCTCACCAAGGCCGGCTTCTCCTACGAGTTCTACGCCTCGTCCGCTCACCGGCAACCCGAGCAGACCGGTGACCTGGTGAAGAATGCGCGCAAGAAGGGATTTAGAGTCGTGATTGCCGGGGCAGGGCTGTCCGCCGCGCTCCCAGGATTCGCCGCATCGCTGACCGACCTGCCCGTGATTGGCGTGCCGTTTGCCGTCGGGCCGTTGAATGGCCTGGATGCGCTGCTCGCCACGGTGCAGGTGCCCCCGGGGGTGCCGGTCGCGACGGTGGGGATCGATAACGCCAAGAACGCGGCGCATCTGGCGATTCGGATTCTGAAGGGCTGAACGTCAGCCCCTGATTATTTCAGAGGGCTATAGTTGGTCGCCACCATGAACGTGTTATCGACGTCGACGCTCACCTGCATGTCGGTGCGCGTTTTCACCCACTCCGGATCCGCGCTAAACGCGGCCCACGCCGCATCCCTCGCAGCCGCATCGCGGTAGGCGAGTATGTACACGAGCTGATCGAGCCTGGCGACGGGCTGCCAGAATCCGACGACGGTCATCTCGTGCTTTTGAAACAGCGCGATCGTATGGTCCCGAAAACGGGCGTGCAGGACGTCGGCCGAGCTGCCTGCTCGCACTGTGTACGTGCGGAGCTCGAAGCAGCGCGACTCTGCTGCCGTGTTCTTGATATCAACGCCGGGACCGCACGGTGGCGTCGCGGCCCGCACCGGTAACGCGCGCCGGGGCGACGGGACATCGTGCGATGACGGGGCGGCGGTCGAGCCGAGCATGGCGATGGTCAGGTATATGAGCCGTGTGTTCATCGCATCTCCTGGTGTGTGATTTGGCTTTTCCCCGCGCGGCCCTCGCGTTACGGCTCAACGCGGCAGTAGCCCACGGTGTTGCAATTCGCTGCGCAATTGATCTGGCGACTCGAATCGAATCGTCTCGAATCCCAACGACCTGGCTGTGGAGATGTTCTCTTCTGAATCATCAATGAATAAGCACTCGCTGGCCGATCGGGCGATCCGCTCGAGCAACGCCTCGAAGATCCCGGGGGCCGGCTTGATCAGTTTGACATCGCCGGACAGCAGAATCGTGTCGAACAGCTGAAAGAAGGCGTACTTGGCACGCACCGCGCCGAACTTTTCGCTGGACCAGTTGCTCAGCCCGTACAGCTCGAAGCCGGCGTGCTTTAGGGGCAGCAGCAGGTCGACCGTCCCTTGCAGCGGCCCGGCGATCGATTCCTCCCAGCGCTCGTGATATGCCTGGATGAGCTCGGCGTAGGATGGGAATTGCTGCACCAGCTCGGCGACGGCGAGCGAAAACGCCCGGCCGGCATCCTGCTGCTGATTCCATTCGGCGAAGCCGATCTCGGCGAGAAAGCGCTCCATCGCCGTGTCGTCGCCCGGGAACAGCTTGCGATAGAGGTAGCGCGGATTCCAGTCCATCAGCACGCCGCCGAAGTCGAAGACGATCGCGCGTATGCGAGTCGGGAGCATCGTTCTTTAGAACAGCCCCACCTTGCCCCGCACCGATTCGATCAGCTTCGCAGGGTCATATCCCACGCCCTGCTTAAACACCAAAGTGACATGCCGGATATCGGCAATAGTGGCCGCGGGATTGCCGTCGATCACCACGAGGTCCGCCTGTTTGCCCACCGCTATCGAGCCGATGCGATCCGCCCGGCCCAGGTACGTCGCGCCGTTCAGGGTGCAGACCTTGATCGCCTCGATCGGCGTCAAGCCACTCTCGACGAGCAGCTCGACCTGCCGCTGATCAGAGTAACCGGCGATCACGCCGCCGGCACCGGTCGGGTCTGTCCCTGCCAAGAGCAGCCCGCCGGCGCGGAAGAACGCGACTTCCATCGCGCGGTCGACCGGCAGGAACTTGGCGATCGGTGACGTCGTGTTCTGCTGCACGCGCGCGTATTGCTGGTCGTACTGCGACTTGAGCAGGGGATCGAGCACGTCGATTCCGGGCGGCACCGGCCCGGGGGCGAACGTCTCGAACACCGTCAACGTCGAGGTGATCGCGACGTGATGAGCAATGAGGTGCTGCACCAGAGAAGTGAACTCCGGCGATTTCGGATCGAAGGCGTTGAGGCCCGCGATCGCCGCGCTCTGCCCGGGACAGACATCGGGCTGCTTGTCTTTGACGAAATCGGTGGAGGCGAGGAACCCATGCTCCAGGTCGTCGATGCCGAGCTCTGCGGCTTCGCGGTAGGTGACCGAGCAGAGATGGCCGGTGATCTTGAGCCCCCGCCGGTGCGCTTCATCCACCGCCGCGGCCAGCTCCGCGCGGGTGATGTTCATGTATGCTTTGAACGACGTCGCGCCGGCGTCCGCCCAGAATGCGACGAAGCGGCGCGCGTCGGCCGAGTCCTTCAACGCGTACATCTGTGTGAACGGGGAGGGGCCGTTTACGTAAGGCGCTGTGGCGTCGATCCAGGGTCCCACCTGATTCCCGGCCTTGATCGCCGCGGCGAGGTTCAGGTCGGCGTAGCCGCCGACGTTGCCGCCGGTCCGCATCGACGTGACCCCGCCCGCGAGGTACAGCCGGGAGAAGCTCACGTAATCGGCGCCGTAGACCCCGGGACCGGTCGGGTAATAGAGGTGCTCGTGCATCATGACGAGGCCCGGGATCACGGACTTCCCCGTGAGGTCCATCACGTACGCGCCCTGCGGCGTTGTGATCGAGCGGGCGGCGCCGAGCGCGACGATGTTGCCATCGCGGATGATCAGCGTCTGGTCTTCCTTGGGTGCAGCGCCGGTGCCATCGATGACGCGCACGTGCGTGAGGGCCACCACCGGCGTGTCGACCGCGACGTATGGCTTCACCGCGGCGGCGAGCGTCGGGCGCTGGGCTGCGGCGAGCGCGGGAACGAGGAGCAGGGCGCCGAGGGCGCCGAGAGTGGTCGTCGACATGGGGTGAGACTAGCACCAAGTTCGATGACTGACCAGGCAGCGTAAATTAGATGTTGCTGAGATTGAAATTGGTGCCAAGATCTGTGGGAAAGGAGTTACCATGGACGACGTGGGAGTCTTTCGCACGACGATTGAAATCCAGAATCTGGACCTGCGCGGCCCGGGCCGTGCACTGCCGGAGACCTTGGTCGATACCGGAAGCGAGTTTACGTGGATTCCGCGCGGGGTGCTCGAGGAGCTGGGCATCCGTACGCAGCGGAAACAAGCTTTCGAAGTCGCCGATGGTCGTCGCATCGAGCGCGATATCGGCTACGCGTTGGTGCGCGCAGCCGGGACGGAAGCGCCGGATCTGGTCGTCTTCGCGGAACCGGGCGACATGACTCTGCTTGGCGCCCACTCACTCGAGGGGCTGAACCTCAAGATCGATCCCGTGAGGAAGCAATTGGTACCGGCGGGGCCCGTGATCACAGCGGCGCACGAGTGGGTCGAGCGCTAACGTACTTTGGCGCCGGCTCGGTCCCGACCGTACTGGTGCAGCACGAGCCCGGTGACCGCGCCCCGCGCGCCCCACGTGAACGTGACTTGCGCATCGGCCTCCTTGACGAAGAAGTCGCTGGGCGACTCGGGCCAGAGCTGCACCGGCCCGTTCCCTGTGCTCGTCTGGGCAAAGAGGGAGTCGCCCTTGAGCGTCACCCGCAGTTCGAACCCCGGCGCGAGCCGGTACAGACCGACGTACTTCGCCAGCGCCGCGCGCGAGAGCGCGATCGCCGTCCGCGGCTTGGGCGGCAGCGCCGACGGCGGGATCAGGCCGAGCAGGCGCATGTACGTCGCCAGCTGACTGTAGTGTTCGGCCAGGTCCGTCTCGAAGGCGAGCAAGCTGCTCGCGAGCGCGGCCGATCGCAGCCCGCCTGCGCGGTCCAGGGCGCTGTCGCAGAACCGGAGCGAGGCGCGCAGGCGCTCGACGAGCGTGTCCTTGGGCCAGCGGGCCTTGACGGTGTCGGCCAGCGAGTCCTGAGCGACCCTCGGGTGCTTGAGCTCCGAGAAGCGCTCGCAGAGCGCGTAGTTGGCGTTCTCGAGATGCTGGGCGATGTAGCCGACTGACTGTTGCCCGGGCGTCGGCCGGTAGTCGTAGCGGCCCGCCGGAATCGAGTCGAAGGCGGCGACCAGCCGGCTGCCGTACACGTCGGCAAAGCGCCCGAAGACGAGCATGACGCCGTCGGGCGTCTGGGCGAACGCGTAGCCGGGGATCGCCAACGCGACGAAGGCCGGGAGCAACGTCAGAGAGATGCGGCGCAAGGGGCCTCGGTGTGCGGTCGCACTCCTTAATCTACGCGCGCCGCCAGCTTCCGCTTTTTGGCACATGTACAGGTACCAGTACATTATGGGCACCCCATGAGACCGGTCTCCTAATGCGCGTCGGCATCGGTTACGACTCACATCCATTCGCGGCCGGCCGCAAGTTGATCCTCGGCGGTGTCGAGATCCCCAATGCCAAAGGGCTTGTCGGTCATTCCGACGCCGACGCCGTCGCCCACGCCGTCACCGACGCCATCCTCGGCGCCGCCGGCCTCGGCGACATCGGCCGCATGTTTCCCAACGACGACCCGCTGTGGAAAGACGCCAGCTCCCTCGACCTGCTCAACAAGGCGTTTCTCAAGGTCGTCGAGGCGGGATTCCAATTTGTGCACGCCGACGTCACGGTCATCATGGAGAAGCCGAAACTGGCGCCGTATCTGGACCAGATGAAGGAACGGCTGGCGGAGGCACTGCTGACTGGACCGGCGCACGTGTCGGTGAAGGCGAAAACGAACGAAGGGATGGGGTGGATCGGACGGGGTGAGGGCATCGCCGTGATGGCGGTGGCAACGCTCGCCGGGCCGAGCGCCACACGGCCGAGCGGAGGGCATTCGGTCCCCTGACGGACTTTCTCGCGTTTCTCGAGCAGCTCCCCACCGGGCCTCTCTACGCGCTGATCGCGGTGCTGGCCGCCGTCGAAAACATTTTCCCGCCGGTCCCTGCCGATGTATCCGTGGCCCTCGGGGCATTCCTGGCGGGGAGGGGCTACATGAACGCCTGGCTCGTGTTCGGGCTGGCGTGGGTCGCGAACGTGGGTTCCGCGGCCGGGGTCTACGCCCTGGCGCGACGCCATGTGGCGCTGGTCTCTCGCGGCTTGCTGGGCCGCCACATCTTCACACCGAGTACCGTCGCGCACATCGAGGAGCAGTATCGCCGGCACGGGGCCTACGGCATCTTTTTCTCGCGCCTGCTGCCGGTGTGGCGTGGCGTGGTGATGCCGTTCGCGGGGATTGCCCGCCTGCCCGCGTGGCGCGCGCTGATTCCCATGGCGCTCGCCTCGGCCATCTACTATGGAGCACTGACGTACCTCGTGAGCCGGTTGGGCACAGACCTGGATGTGGTGCTGCGCATCGTCCGGGGCGTGAACACGGGGCTCGCCGTCGTCGCCGGAGTGCTCATTGTGGTGATCGCGCTATGGATCATTCGTCGCCGTCGACGCCGCTAGCCTGGAGCCTCGAGCGCTTCCGCGACTACCTCGCTCTCGAGGCGGGCAATAGCGCGAATACCGTCGAGAGCTACCTGCGCGACATCACGCGCCTCACCGAATACGCCACGAGTCGCGGGGCAAAAACGCCGCAGCAGCTATCCGCGGCTCAGCTGCGGGAGTTCATCTACTTTCTCAAAGACCTCGGGCTCGCGCCCACCACGATTCGCCGCCAGATCTCGGCGATTCGGACGTACTTCAAGTTCCTGGTGGGGGAGGGAATCGCGGCCCGCGACCCCAGCGAGCGGATCGAGTCACCGAAACGGTGGCGCACGCTGCCGGCGGTCCTGACCCTCCCGGAAATCGACAAGCTCCTTGCCGCCCCGAACACCGACGAGCCGCTCGCCATTCGCGACCGCGCGCTCCTCGAGTTCGCCTACGCCACCGGCGTACGCGTGTCCGAGCTGGTCGCGTTGAAACTGCAAGACATCATGTTCGAGGATGGGGTCGCGCGCGTGTTCGGGAAGGGTGCGAAGGAGCGGCTGGTGCCGGTCGGCAGGCGAGCGCTGGGAGCCGTCGCGCTGTACGCGCGCGAGATCCGCCCCACGCTCGATCGGGGCAAGACGCACGGCTTTCTCTTTCTCAACGCGCGCGGCACCCCACTCTCACGCGTGGGTGCTTGGGGCGTCATCAAGGCGACCGCCCGCCGAGCGGGGTTGGCGAAGCGTGTGACCCCGCATACCCTGCGGCACACCTTCGCCACACATCTCCTGGAGGGCGGAGCCGATCTCCGAGCCGTGCAGGAGATGCTGGGCCACGCCGATCTCTCGACGACGCAGCTCTACACCCACGTGGATCGGGATTACCTCCGTACCGTCCATAAGAGCTACCATCCGCGGCCTTAGCGACTCCCCCCGCTTGCCGCAGCGCGATCGCCGCTCAAGAACACCGCAATCGCCGCTGCGTCCGCGTCACTCAATCCGAGGTCCAGCATGACCTGTGACGACGGGTTCTTCATTTTCTGAATGACGTATTCGCGCGCCAGATGCCGCCCGCCGAGCTCCGGTCCCACGGTGATGACCTGATTGTCGGGACGGTCGGTGAGGTCACTATTCGCGTGGCACGTATTGCACCCCTTGGCGACGAAGAGCAGCTGGCCACGGTCGCGCGCCAGCAGCGCAGGTCGTGAGCCCCCCGCCGCGACGACGGTCTGCGGATACAGTCGCAGCTCGTTGTTGCCGAACCCGCTCCTGATCGTCAGACGGACTTCGCCCGCCGCGGGTGCCGTGAACGTCACCGCATAGGCGCCCGCGGCAGATCGGGCTACGGCGGGAATGACGGCTTCGCGAGCCGCCGGGGAGGCGATTACCAGCTCCGGCCGCAGCCCGCTCAACAGCGTCCGGCCGTGCTGCCGCACTTGAAACTCGATCGTGTATTGCTGTCCTGCGACGAAGTACTCCGGTAGGTCCTTGACCGTGACGACCGCCCATCCACCCATTGCTACTAGCCCCGCGGTTAGTGCCGCCACAAGTTTCAGCATGAGGTCCTCCTTCGGGCTTGGTGTATCCATGAAACGTGTCTTCATATGATGCCGCTGACCGCGCGGCGGTTTAGCCCAAGCCCCAACCCCTAACCCCAAAGCCCCAAACGATGCTCTTCGTCCTCGACAACTACGACTCGTTCACCTACAACCTCGTGCAGTACCTCGGCGAGCTTGGGGAAGAGCCCGTTGTCTATCGGAATGACGCGTTGAGCGTTGCCGATGTCCAGGCTCTGAAACCGACCGCCGCTGTGCTCTCGCCGGGGCCCAAAACCCCCGCGCAGGCCGGCATCCTCGTACCCCTGGTCCGCGCCCTCGCGGGTCAGGTCCCGATTCTCGGCGTCTGTCTGGGCCATCAAGCGATCGGCGAGGCGTTCGGCGGAAAGATCGTCCGGGCGCCCAGGCTGATGCACGGCAAGACCTGCCCGATCGTCCACAGTGACGATGAGTTGTTCGACGGCATTCCCAGCCCGTTCACGGCCATGCGGTACCACTCGCTCGTCGTCGATCCCGCCTCGCTCCCGCCGGCGCTGGTCGTCACCGCGATGAGCGCGGACCGCCAGGGCGCCGGAGACGCTGCGGAGATCATGGCCATGAAGCATCGCGATCATCCGACCTACGGTGTCCAGTTCCATCCCGAGTCCATCGGGACGGAGCACGGCAAGCGCATTCTCGAGAATTTTCTCCGCGTCGTCAGGTCGACCAGCGAAGTAGCTTGACGACGTCTTGACGGAGGCTCCGCAGAGTTGCTGCACACGCTCTCACGGAGCCTCCCATGTTCCGCGCTGGCGAGCGTCGGCCTCAGTGTCACGCTGACCATCAATCGCAGCGGATCGTCCGTACTCGTGGTCCAGGAGCCGGGGCAGCCGAGTATGAGCTCGCCGGCGACGATTAGCCTCCGGGGCGACACGCTGGTATTTGACGCCGAGGGCTCGGGCTCGCCTTACGAGGCCATCGTCCGGCTCGTTGGACGGACCATGACTTGGCGCTCGTTAGAGACCAATCTCTGGGATTTGGACAGCGACGGGACGCCCGAAAACGTGTTCGAGCGGGACGTGTGGCAACGGCAATAAAGCCAACAGCCTAGGACGGGCTAGACTCAACGGCACGGATTTTGTATCTTCCTCCGTGCCCGTCCTTGGCGTGATTCCTGCACGGCTGGGCTCCAGCCGGCTCCCTCGCAAGCCACTCCTGCCACTGGGTGGCGAACCCCTCATCATCGTCGTCACCCGCCGCATCGCCGAACTCGGCGTTTGCGATCGCCTCGTCGTCGCTACCGACGCCAAGGAGATCGTGCACGTCGTCGAGGACGCGGGCTTCGAGGCGGTCATGACGTCGCCCGATCACGCGTCGGGAACCGAGCGAGTCGCGGAAGTCATTGCCAAGGCAGCGTTTAGCGGCTTCAACTTTATCCTCAATGTCCAGGGCGACGAGCCCTTCGTTGCCGCCGCCGCCGTCCGTGGCGCGCTGGCATGTCTCGAGGGCGGCGAACCGCTCGGTACGGCCGCGGGATCGCTCGAGGCGCAGCTGGTCAACGATCCCAGTCGCGTGAAAGTCGTGGTCGATACGCGCGGCCGGGCCGTGTACTTCTCGCGCGCTCCCATTCCGTTCGATCGCGACGGTACCGGCCAGGTCGTCTACCACCAGCATGTCGGCGTGTACGCATATACGCGCGAAGCATTGGAGGCGTGGGTGCGCCTGCCTCCCGTTCCCGAGGAGCAGTGGGAGCGTCTCGAGCAGCTCAGGCCGTTGCTGCACGGCATTCCGATGGGCGTGACGTTGTTCGACGGACCGGCAGCGCCAGGCATCGATACGCCGGCCGACCTCAAGTGGGCCGAAGCGGAGATCACCCGACACCTCAGAGAGGTGAGCTCGTGAGCTCGACCAAGTACATCTTCGTGACCGGAGGCGTGGTGAGTTCCTTGGGAAAGGGAATCGCCGCGGCATCGCTCGGCCGGCTGCTCGCCGAGCGCGGACTGAAAGTCACGATCCAAAAGTTCGACCCCTACATCAACGTCGACCCCGGCACGATGTCGCCGTTCCAGCACGGCGAAGTGTACGTCACCGACGACGGCGCCGAGACCGATCTCGATCTCGGCCATTACGAGCGGTTCATCGACCGTTCGCTGTCGCAAGTGAACAATGTGACGACCGGCCGGATCTATCTGTCCGTCATCACCAAGGAGCGGCGCGGCGAATACCTCGGCTCGACGGTACAAGTGATTCCGCATATCACGGACGAGATCAAGAGCGCCATTCGGCGGCTCGCGCCCGACCACGACGTGGTGATCACCGAGATCGGCGGCACGGTCGGCGACATCGAATCGCTGCCGTTCCTCGAGGCGATCCGCCAGTTCCGCCAGGAAGTCGGCCGCGATAACACGCTCTTCATTCATCTGACGCTGGTGCCGTTCATTGCGGCAACCGCCGAGCTCAAGACGAAGCCCACGCAGCACTCCGTGCGCGAGCTCATGCAGATCGGAATCCAGCCCGACATCCTCGTGTGCCGCACCGAGCGGCCGCTGTCCGAGGAGCTGAAGCGCAAGATCGCGCAGTTCTGCAACGTGGACTTCGGCTGCGTGGTCGAAAGTCCCGACGTGAAGTCGATCTATGAAATCCCGCTCAAACTGCACGACCAGGGACTCGACAAGGAAGTCTGCATGCGGCTCCATCTGGACACCAAAGAGCCCGATCTGCGCGCCTGGGCCGCGATGGTGGACAAGATCCTCAAGCCGCCGCATCACGTGCGGATCGCGGTGGTGGGCAAGTACACCGAGCTCGCCGACAGTTACAAGAGCATTCACGAAGCGCTCGTGCATGGCGGGATCGCCAATGAGGCGGGGGTGACGATCCAGTGGATCGCGTCCGATCGCTTCACCGATCAGGAGACCGCGGGCGAGCTGCTCGCCGGCTACGACGGGCTGCTGGTGCCCGGCGGGTTCGGCGTGCGGGGGATCGAAGGAATGGTCGAGGCGATTCGCTGGGCGCGCGAGCACAAGCTGCCGTTCTTCGGTATCTGTCTGGGCCTGCAGACCGCGATCATCGAGTTCGCCCGCAACGTGTGCAGGATTCCCGACACCAACTCGAGCGAGTTCGCGCCCGAGTGCGAGAATCCCGTGATCGCGCTGATGCGCTCGCAGGAAGGGATACAGGAGATGGGCGGCACGATGCGGCTGGGTGCCTATCCGTGCCGGCTGCGCCCCGGCTCGCGCGTGGCGCAGGCGTACAACGCGACCGAGGTGAGCGAGCGGCATCGCCATCGCTACGAGGTCTCGAATGCGTATCGCGACGTGCTCGCCGAGTACGGCATGCGCTGCTCAGGGTTGTCTCCGGATGGCTCGCTGGTCGAAATGATCGAGCTGCCCGATCATCCCTGGTTCATCGGCTGTCAGTTCCATCCCGAGCTGAAGTCCCGTCCGATGCGCCCGCATCCGTTGTTCGCCGGATTCGTGGGCGCGGCGCTCGATCACAAGCAACGACACGTACGCGACCAAGCGTCGCGCGAATTCCATGGCCCAGCGGTTCGCGGCTGACAGCAGCCCGTTTCTCATCGCGGGCCCCTGCGTCGTCGAATCCGACGAGCTCAACGTCCGCGTGGGCGAAGCGCTGGCCGAGCTCGCGGTCAAGCTGGGCATCGGCGTCATCTACAAGGCGTCGTACGACAAGGCCAATCGCTCACGCCTGAACGCCCCGCGCGGGCCCGGCCTCGAGACTGGGCTCCGCGCGCTGGAGAAAGTCCGCAACGCCACCGGTCTGCCGATCCTCACCGACGTCCACGAACCCGCCCATGTCGCCCCGGCCGCACGCGTGGCCGACGTCCTCCAGATCCCCGCGTTCCTCTGTCGCCAGACGGATCTGTTGGTCGCCGCGGGCAAGGCGGGCCGGCCGGTGAACATCAAGAAAGGCCAGTGGATGGCGCCGGAAGAGATGCGCGGCGCCGTCGAGAAGGTGCGTGCCGGCGGCGCGCCGGAAGTCGCTGTCACCGAGCGCGGCACATTCTTCGGCTACGGCGACCTGGTCGTGGACATGCGCAGCTTCCCCAGACTCCGCGCCGCCTGCAACGCACCGGTGATCTTCGACGCCACGCACTCGGTACAACAGCCGGGCCAGGGGAGAGACGGCTCGAGCGGAGGCGACCGCGGCTTCATTCCGCCCCTGTTGTACGCCGCCGCCGCCGCGGGCGCCGACGGCTTCTTCCTCGAGACCCATCCGGATCCGGCCCGCGCGCCGTCCGACGGACCGAACATGGTGCCGCTCGACCAGCTCGCCGGGATCGTGGGGCTCGCCGTGGACGTCTGGCATCGTGTCCGGGGGGGGGAGACCGTCCGTGCATAAGCCGGCGCGTGCTTCGACCCCTCAGACGGGGGCCAAGCAACTGGTCGATCGCGGCAAACGGGTGCTCGCGCTCGAGGCCGCGGCCGTACAGCGCCTGGCCGATACGCTCGGGCCGGCGTTCGCCCGCGCCATCGAGATCCTCGCCGCGGCGACAGGGCGCGTGATCGTGTCGGGCGTGGGCAAGTCTGGTCTGATCGCCCGCAAGATCGCCGCGACGTTCACGTCCACGGGCACCCCGGCGATGTTCCTGCATCCCGTCGATTCGCTGCACGGCGACCTCGGCATCGTGAGCCGGGACGACGTCGGCATCGTCCTGTCGAAGAGCGGCGCCTCCGATGAGCTGTTCGGCCTCGTCAATCAATTGAAGCGTCTCGGCGTACCGATCATCGCGCTGACAGGCGATGCCGATTCGCCGCTGGGCCGGCAGGCGACCGTCGTGCTCGATGCTGCGGTCGCCGATGAAGCCTGCCCGGAAACCCTCGCGCCGACCGCGAGCACAACCGTCGCGCTCGCGTTGGGCGACGCGCTCGCGGTGACGCTGCTCGAAGTCAAAGGCTTTCGCCGCGAGGATTTCGCCGCGCTGCATCCCGGCGGCGTCTTGGGACGCAAACTGCTGCTACGCGTCGCCGACGTCATGCTCACACAGGATCTGCCGCTGCTCACTCCGGACCGCCCGATGCGGGAGTGTGTGGTGCTGCTCGCCGAGAAGCGCGGCACCGTCGCGGTGGTGGAGGCCAGCGGCAAGACGTTGACCGGCGTCGTCACCGCAGGGGATCTGACTCGGCTCATGGAGAAGACGGACAGGTTCCTCGACACACCCGTCCGCGACGTCATGACCCGGACGCCGAAGGCGACGACGGCGGAGGAGCTGGCGAGCGCCGCGGTGAGTCTCATGGAACGCCACGGCATCATGGCGCTGCCGGTACTCGATGGTGACAAGAACGTGGTGGGAATCGTGCACCTGCATGATTTGATGAAAGCGGGCGCGGTGTGATTCGACACCCTGAAGGGTGCGCCCAGAAAATCACTGCCCTTAAGGGCAGCGCTGCGCCGAGCGCACGCTTGAGCGTGTCGATACTCATCGGGCTGCTCCTCTTTGGGGCCTGCAAGAGCGGCACTCCCGTGACCGCGACCCAGGCAGTGCTCGACAGCGCCGACCAGGTGCTGGTCGGGATGACCCACTACGTCACGGACGCCGGCGTATTACGGGCGCGAGTCCGCGCCGATACCGCGTACTTCTTCTCGAACACCCAGCGCGCCGAGCTGCGCAACGTGCACGTGACCTTCTATGACGAGACGGGGAAACCGACGTCGACGCTGACCTCGCACGAAGGAACGCATCAGTGGCGCACGGGTGACATGGAGGCCCGCGGCAACGTCATCGTCATCCGTGACAAAGATGGCGCGACGATGAAGACCGCCGTGATGGATTACAGCCAGGTGCGCAACCAGGTGAGCTCCGACAAGAGCTTCGTATGGGATGAGCCTGGCCGTCACGTCGAAGGTGACGGGTTCACATCCGATCCAGAATTCAAGAAGATCACCGCCAAGAGGCCGCACGGCACTGGCGGGCAGTTCCTCTTGCCAAACCAATGACGCCGCTCCTGGTCGTCGCGTTGGTGCTGCAGGGCGTCCCCGCATCGCAGGAGACGACCACGGGACGTCCGTGTCGCGTGGCCGTCGATTCCATGGGCCATTACGCGGAAATCCCGAACGCCGATGGCACCAAGACATTGCACGGCGGCGGCGGCGTGCTCGCGCACTGCGACGGCACCAACACCACCATCTCCGCCGACAGCTTTGCGCATTACCCAGCCCTCGGCCGGATGGACCTGATTGGGCGCGTCGTTATTCGGGATACGGGGCTCGCACTCGACGCGCGCACCGCCTCCTACTTCCTGAAAGACGAGCGCCTCGAGGCGCACAACAACGTCGTCGCCGTCAATCGCCGCACCGGGTCCATCCTGCGGGGGCCCAATCTCCGGTATTGGCGCGCCGTCAAAGGCGTCCGCGATACCGTCGAGATGTACGCGACCCAGCGGCCCACCGTCGAATACCGGCAGAACCAACCCGGCGACACGTCGTCCAACGAGCCCTACATCATTATCGCCGATCGGCTGCGCTTCAAAGGCGACGACCGCATGTGGGCCGGCGGCAAGGTCACCATCGACCGGAGCGACTTTGCGTCCCGCTCCGATTCGATGCTGCTCGACCAGACGACGGGGTTCGGCGTGCTGGTCGGGAAGCCGAGCGTCGAGGGGCGGGGACGCACGACGACCGGCGACGCCGGCAAGAGCTACACGCTCGTGGGCACGCGGATCGAGCTGGGCCTCGCCAAGCGCGACATTCGGCAGGTGAAGGCGCTCGGCCACGGCAAGGCCACGGGCGCCGACTGGGTCCTCACGGCTGACACCATCGACCTCCGCATCGCCGACAAGTTGTTGCAGCAGACCTTCGCCTGGGGCGACAGCATGCGCCCCCATGCGATCTCGACGCTGTACACGATTCAGTCCGATTCGCTCGCGATCGATTCGCCCGGTGAGGTCCTCACCGAATCGCGGGCGTTTGGCAGCGCGTTCTCGACGGCAAAGCGCGATTCCGTGACGCCGCCCAACGAGACCGACTGGATTACGGGTGACTCGCTCACGATCCGCTTTGCGCAGGAACAGGACTCGGCCACTCATCGCCCGCGTTCCCGGTTGCGCCAACTCGTGTCGCGCGGATCGCCGGCCCGAGCCCTGACGCACCATGCCAACGAGCGGGATACGACACAGGTCGGCCCGTCAATCAACTACTCCCGTGGCCACCAGATCACGCTCGCGATGCTGAGGGATCGGATCGATCGCGTGGTCGTCGGCGGCAAAGCGGACGGCGTACACCTCGAGCCCAAGCCCGCGATCGTGGCCGACAGCCTCAAGCGCGCGCAGGCCGACAGCACGCGACGATCGGCCGTCCCCTGACCGGTCTCGAGCGGTTCGCCGATCTCTTCGCGCCGCGCGACTCGTCGCTCGCGCTCGCGGCCGGGGCGCTCGCGCGCATCGCCGACGATCAGGGCCGCGCGTCATTTAGCGACCTCGCCGTCGCCTATCGGGAGGAATTCCTCAAGCTGCGGACTCATGCCAAGGGCGAGATGACGGACGCGGGCAGCCTGTCGGTGGACGACGCGCGCGCGTACCTGGCCAACTCGGTCTTGCCGCGACTCGCCATGCTGAAGGTGCTGGTGCTGCCCATGGGTGCGCTGTGGGGCGACGTGCCGGTCGCCTTCCATCCCGAGGTCTGGGCGAGTGTGGCGGCCGATCGTCCGGCCGCGGCGCAGTATTTCCTGGCGCAGGCCGAAGACACGGTGGCTCGTAGCGAGGCCGTCAGCGGAGAGCATCCGGTCGTGCGCGGCGGCAGCCGCCTCGAGGCCCAGCGTCTCGTCAAGGCGTACAAGGGGCGGCGCGTCGTGAACAACGTGTCGCTCGAACTGGCGCAGGGGGAGATCGTCGGGTTGTTGGGGCCGAACGGAGCGGGGAAGACGACGTCGTTCTACATGATTACCGGGCTGATTCGCCCCGACGAAGGCAAGATCCTGCTCGACCGCCGCGACATCACGGCGCTCCCCATGTATCTCCGGGCACGCGCCGGGATCGGCTATCTGGCGCAGGAGCCATCGATCTTTCGCAAGCTATCGGTCGAAGAAAACGTCATGGCGATCCTCGAGACGCTGAACATCGATGCCGAGGAACGCCGGCGGCGGCTCGAGTCGCTGCTCGATGAGCTCGCGATCAAGCACCTCCGCCATCAGCAGGCGTACCAGCTTTCGGGCGGCGAGCGCCGCCGGCTCGAGATCACGCGCGCCCTCGTGACGGAGCCGAAGTTCCTGCTGCTCGACGAGCCGTTCGCCGGCGTTGACCCCATCGCCGTTCACGACATCCAGACGATCGTCGCCGGGCTGCGCCACCGCGGCATCGGCGTCCTGATCACCGACCACAACGTCGAGCAGACGCTCGACATCGTGGATCGCGCCTACATCATGTTCGAAGGGCGGGTGCAGGTCGCCGGCACGGTGCGGCAGCTGGTCTTCGACGACCGCGTCGCGGAGCTCTACCTCGGCCCCACGCTCACGACGCGGCTGCGCTCTCGCCTGGCGCCCGTGCCTGTATGAAGACCGGCCTGCATCAGCACGCGTCGCTGCGGCAAGACCTGCGGATCAATCCGCGCCTGTACCAGGCGATGGATCTGTTGTACATGCCGCTGCTCGATCTCGAGCAACATCTGAAGCAGGAGCTGCTCGGCAACCCCTTCCTCGAGATGATCGAGCCGGAGGAAGAGGTCCAGGCCACGGCGGCCGAGCAACAGAACAACAAGCCTGAAAAGGAAGCCAAAGCCGAGGACGGGCCCGACTGGGAAAACATCCTGCTCGAAGACCGCACGGAGCACGGTGTGCCAAGCGGCAGCTATAGCGACGCGCGGGAGTACGTCGAGCCCGTCACGGTCGAGAGCAAGGATCTGATCGACTATCTGCGCGACCAGACCCGGATGCTCGACCTGAACCCACGCCAGCAGCTCCTTGCCGAGGAATTCCTCGGCAACATCGGCGAGGATGGATATCTGCAGCACAGTCTCGAAGAGATCCTCCGGGGCGCAAACCAGCTGCTCGAAGAGCACGAAGCCGAATCGGAGCTCGACCTTAATGTGCCGGCGTTCACGATGGCGGAAGTCGAAGCGATGCTGCGCGTCATTCAGCAACTCGACCCGCCCGGGATCGGCGCCCGCAACCTGCGCGAGTGCCTGCTGCTGCAGCTCGAAAACCAGAAACGCACGGACACGCTGGTCTATCGGCTCGTGAAGGAAGCGTTCGACGATCTCATCGCCCACCGCTGGAGCGATCTGGGCAAGCGTTTCGGCCTGGCGCCCGATGAGGTGCAGCGGGCCGCCGACGAGCTGGCTCGGCTCGACCCCAAGCCGGGGTTGCAGCATTCGGCCGCGAACGACGCCTACATCATTCCCGACCTGATCGTCGACAAGATCGACGACAAGTATCTGGTGTTCTTGAACGACAGCGGGCTGCCGCGGCTGCGCATTTCCAAGACGTACCAGGAGATCGCGCGCGACAAGAAGAAGTACGACAACGAGAGTAAGGAGTTCATCAATCAGCGTCTGAACAGCGCCAACTGGATGATCCAGGCCATCGAGCAGCGCCGTCAGACGATGCTAAAAGTGATGAATTTCATCGTCGACCGGCAGCGCGAGTTCTTCGAGAAGGGGATCGACCATCTCAAACCGCTCACGCTGCGCGAGGTCGCCGACGTCATCAGCATGCACGAGAGCACGGTCAGCCGCGTGACCAACGAGAAATACGTGCAGACCCCGCGCGGTCTCTTGCCGCTCAAGTTCTTCTTCTCGAGCGGCCTCACGACCACGACCGGTGAAGACGCCAGCGCGCGGTCGATCAAGTCCCAGATTCAGAAGCTCGTGGACGACGAGCCGCCGAAGAATCCGCTCACCGATCAGCAGATCGTCGAGCTGTTCGATCGCAAAGGCGTCAAGATCGCCCGGCGCACCGTCGCCAAGTACCGCGACCAACTCGGGATCCTGCCCGCGCGGATGCGCAAGCGCCTATGAGCCTCGCCACGAACTCGACGCCGCCCGACGTGAGCGTGCTGGTTCCGGCAAAGGACGAGGCCGAGAACCTCACCGAGTTCGTACGCCTCACGCGGGAAGCCATGCTGCCGCTGCCCTATGCCGTTGAGCTCGTGATCATCAACGACGGCAGTCACGACGGCACGGCGCGGCTGCTCGAGGAGCTCACGCTCAAGCACCCGTTTGTACGCGTGGTCACCCATCGGATGCAGCGGGGAGTTGCCGACGCGCTGAAGTCGGGCGCCGACATCGCCCGAGGACGGGTCCTGGTCTACTATCCCGCCGACCTGCAGTACCTGCCGTCCGATATTCCCACGCTGGTCGCCCCGATCCTGGAAGGTCAGGCCGACGTCGTCACGGGCACGAAGCAAGGCCAGTACAACAAGCGCTTCGTATCGGGGGTCTACAATGCCCTGTCCCGCTGGCTGTTCGGCGTGCGAGTGAAGGACCTGAACTCCGTGAAGGCGTATCGCCGCGAGATCATGGACATGGTACCGATGCGACCCGACTGGCACCGGTTCATGGTGGTCATCGCGGCGGCCCAGGGATTTCGGTTGGCAGAGCGGCCTGTCCCGGTGCACCCGCGGCGCGCAGGCACCTCGAAGTTCGGCATCAGTCGCATTCCCGTCGGCGTGCTCGACCTGATGTCCGTCTGGTTTCAGCTCCGCTTCGCCCGCAAGCCGATGCTGTTCTTCGGAGTGCTCGGCGCGATGTTGTTCTCGATCGGGTTCGTGGTCGGCATTGTGGCGCTGTATCTGCGCTTCGGCCCCCCGCATGTCGGCTTCCGGCCGCTGCTCGACTTGATCATGGTGCTCGTGATCTCGGGCGTCGTGCTGTTCGGGTTTGGTTTCGTGGGCGAGATGGTCGCGGGGATGCGTGAGGACCTACGCACCCTCGAGCGCGAGATGAGGAGAATCCGCACCGAAAAGTAGGGAGCAAAACGAAACATCCGAGGTATTAATTCCTCGGGATGGCCCCGCTCCCGCTCGCCTCGCTCCTCCATCAGGCACTCCCGTGGCTGTCCGTGGACGGTCGGGCAGTTGTGAATACGCTCGTCTGCGACAACGGACGTGTCGGCTCAGCCCAGGCCCTCTGCCAGCGCGTGGGTCTCCGCAGCCGTTTCCAGCTCAACCGACTCCTTCGGCGCGAAGGGCTCCCACCCTACGAAGAGTTATCAGGCTGGGTGTGCGTGTTTTACTGGATGGTGCGCGGCGACATGGCGCAGGGGCGCGCCGCGCTGCGCTCGCTCGCGCCGCAGACGCGCATCGGGATCGCCAGCGCCTACCGGCTGGTGCGCCGTGTCACGGGGCATTGCTGGACGGACCTGCGACGCGCGGGCACGTCCGAAGTGCTGCGCTGGTTTCGGGACCGGGCCCATCCACCTCGGCCAATCCGACAACCCGGCTCGCTGCGACCGTCGGTGCGTGCGGCAGGAGTGCCACCGCGGCTGACCAAGTCGTCCGTAACGACGGCTGATCCTCTGTCTCGACCCTCTCGTCTGGCCCTGCCCGGCGGGCCGTACGGCATCGCGGTGCGCGGGCACGACCTCGCCTACATCACTTGCGGTCAGGCCGCCTCCATCGAGCGACTGGACCTGACGACCGGCCGGCTCACGGGGAGCACCCGCATCGGCTGCACGCCGAGCTGCGTGGTATTCGATCCATCCGGCTCACGAGCGTACGTGAGCGTACAGTATCTCGACGAAATCGCCGTCATGGACGCGGTTCGGCACGTGCTGATCCGGAGCTGGCCGGTTCGGGGGGACCCATTCCCGCTTCTGCTCTGTCAGAACGGTCACACGCTGTTCGTAACGACGAATGCGGATCAGCTCTTCGCGTTGGCGACAGCGAACGGGCGCGTGCTCGGCTCGATCCCGCTGCCGGCGACGTCCCACCATCTCGCGCTCCACCCGGCCGGGGACCGCTTCTACGTCGCCACGCGGACCGGGGGATCCGTACTCGAGGTGGACATCGTACGGTACCGCGTGTTGCGCAGGTTCGTCCTCGGCGGCTGGCCGCAGGGATTGGTGGTCTCGCCGGATGGCACGATGCTGTACGTGGCGAATGAACAGCACGGGATCGACGTCATCGGGCTGGGAAACGGCAAATGCGTCGAGCGGATCAAGTGCGAAAGCGGTTCGGTGGCAATCGCGATGAGTCCTGACCAGCGCTTCCTCTACGCTGGCTACCCGCGACGGGGCAGGGTCGGGCTCATCGCCCTCCCCTCGCTCGAGCCGCGTGGTATGCTCGAGACCGGCGGGCGCCCGGGTCAGCTCGCATTCGACAGGAACGGCCGGGTCATCCTGGTGAACGAGGCCGGGTGGCTCGACATCGTGCCCGTCGGCCGCCTCGAGCTCGCCTCCACTCAATCCTAGGATCTATGACGTATTGAGCGCTTCGGGTTGCGACGTCATGAGCCGTCTTGCCTACGTGCGCATAACCCAAATTTCGAGAAGGGTCGCATGAATCGGCTATCGACAATCCTCGTCAGCATGGCGATGGGTGCGACGCTCGCCGTCGGATGCTCGTCCCCGACCGAAACAGGTCCTATCTCCGCAGACCGGCCTGGAGGACGGGGCGACGGGACCGTCGCGCGCATGGCGCTTCCCCGAGCGCCCGAAGGCATCGCCGTGGCAGACGCGGGATTTGCCTACATCACACAGCCCGACCACGGCGTCTCCGGCGGCACGCTCGCCCGCGTGGACTTGAACGCGCACGCGATCACGGCGACGATCCCGGTGGGAATGGTCCCGTCGCTGGTGATCTTCAATGCCGACCGCACGCGCGCCTATGTGTCGAACCAGTGGAGCGACGACGTCGGTATCATCGATGTCGCATCCAACACGCAGATCGATGTGATCCCGACGGTGGGCGACCCGTTTGCGCTCGCGCTGTCGCCCGATGGCGGCGCGCTGCTGGTGACGACGAACGTCAATCAGCTCTTCAAGATCGATATTGCCACAAAGAAGGCGCTGGGATCGATTGGCCTCCCCGCCACATCGCACCACATCATCATGGGTCCGGGCGGCAGATCGCTCTACGTCGCGACGCGTGACGGTGGCACCGTGATGGAAGTCGATTGGCGCGCGATGACGGTCAGCCGGACCTTCGCGTTCGGCGGCAGGCCGCAGGACATGGCGTTCTCGCCGAGCGGGCAAGAGCTCTACGTCGCCAACGAGCTGAGCAACGTTCTGCACGTGATCGAACTCTCGACTGGAACGGCCACCAGTATTCCGCTCGCGGGGGGTGGCGAGGGGCTCGCACTCGGGAACGACGGCAACGACATCTATGTGGGGCTGGTGTTCGCCGGGACAGTGCAGGTGATCGACCGCAAAACCGCCGAAACTATCCGACTGATTCCGGTGGGCGGCATTCCGCGTGAGATCGCGCTCGACTATACGGGCCGCGACGTCCTGGTGTCCAACGAGGACGGATGGGTGGATTTCATCGAGCCGAGCGATTCGCTGGTGCCACCACCGCCGCCACCGCCGCCTCCGCCACCGCCACCGCCGCCGCCGCCACCGCCTGACACCGGCTTCGCGCGCGTGTCACTGGGCGGGGGACCGATCGGCGTCGCGACATCGGGCAATATCGCGTTGGTCAGTCAGGATCAGGCCGGCACGGTGGCGCGGTTCGACCTTTCCTCCGGCACGGTAACCAACTCGATCGTCACCGGTGGCGTCCCGGCCTACCTCACGTTCAATGGCTCCGGCTCAACCGCGTACGTGGCCAACTTCACGAACCGCAACGTGGGCATCATCGACGTCGCATCGAACACGCAAACGGAGGCCATTCCGCTCAATGGCGCCCCGTTGCCAGTCGCGATCTCGCACGATGGCGCCAGACTGTTCGTCACGACGGACGTCAATCGCCTGTACAAGATCGACCTGAGCACGAAGGCGGTCGTCGACTCGCTCGACCTGCCCGCCACATCGCATCATCTGCTGACGCATCCCAACAACGCGCTGGTGTACGTCGCGACGCGCGACGGGGGCACCGTGTTGGAAGTCAATCAGCTCACGATGGCCGTGGTGCGAACATTCACGCTCGGCGGGCAGCCCCAGGGGATGGCGCTTTCGGCCAACGGGGCGGAGCTGTACGTGGCGAATGAGGCGAATAACGTCCTGCACGTCATCACACTCGCGAGCGGCGCGATCACCAACGTGCCCCTCACCGGCGGCGGCGAGGGCATAGCCCTCGGCCCGGATGGCAAGCTGTACATCGGTGAAGTGTTCGCCGGTCTCGTCGAGGTTGTGGATCCGGTAACACGCACCGTCGTGCGCACGATTAGCGTCGGCGGCGTGCCGCGCGAAGTAGCGGCAGACGCGGCTCGAAATCAGGTCCTGGTCGCGAACGAGAGCGGGTGGGTGGACTTCGTCCAGATCCACTGACCGCTAGCCGTCGTAGTAGCGGGAGAGCCGCACGCCGTAGCGGCCGAGAAAGAGGGCGAGCTCCTCCGTGAGCGGGGAGCCGCCCTCGCTGCGCGTGCGGCTGCCGAGGTCGAGCCAGTACACCCCATGCTTCGCGAACTCGGCACGGGACTCAGCGGACAGCGGAGTCTCGCTCAATACGGTATCTGCCCGCGCCGGCGCAGCGGCGGCGCCACTGCGGCGCAGCCAGAGCAGGCGCCAGATCTTCCGGCCGGAACGATAGAGCCGGACGGGCGCTTGCTCCTCCATTGTCACGCCGCTGTGCCGCAGGAATCGATCGAATTCGCCGACGATCGTCGCGACGAGGGCGGCGCGCTCACTGTCACTCAGCGTCTTGGGAAAGTCCGGCGCTGACCGGATCACCTTGGCCGGGGAACCGACGGCCAGGCTTTTGGGCGGAATGTTTCCCGAGACCAGTGAGTTCGCCCCGATGACCGTCCCATCGCCGATCGTACTGCCCGGCATCACGAACACGCGCCACGGCAACCAGACGCTCGCCCCCAACGTGACGGGCTCGTACGTCACCGGATAGCCGTCCAGCGCATTCGCCCAGGCGCCGTGCGTGAAGATCAGACAGTGCCCACCGATCCCGGTATCGTCGCCGATCACGACCGGCTTCGTCGGATTGATGTTCGTGAGCTGCAGGATGATCGTCCGGCTGCCGAGGACGAATTTGGATTCCGGCAGCTGCGGTCCGCCGACGTAGACCTGCTCGCGAATCTTTGCGTCCTCGCCGATCTCGATCACGTTGCACGACAGATAGCTGAACGTCCCGACACTCGAATGGCGCCCGATGCGGATTGTCTCGCCCTGGACGACGGCGAGAAATCCGATTTCCACGTGGTCGCCCAACTCGACGTGCTTTCCGATCACCACGCCGCCGAAGCTGATCCGCACGCGCCGCCCGATGCGGTAGCCGAGCAGCAACCGGTATGCCAGCACCTTCAGCGGGCTCGGGAGCCAGCCGAACAGCACGAGGTGCCGCCATGGGATGCGCGTTTTGGGAAGGAGTGTTTCGGGCATTGGGGTCGTAATGTACGTTTCGACGCCCTGTGATCAAACTCCCCGACGCTCGCCTTTCGGCGGCCGAGCATTTCGCGCTCAATACGCTCGTGGATCTGTCTCGGCTCGTGCCGGCAGCCGCGACGCTTGACGTCGTCCGGTTGGAGTTGAGCGAGGAGGCGCCGCGCGAATTGCGCGGCTGGATGGCGGCGGGGTGGGGGATCGAGGTCGCGGACGGGACCGTGCGTGTCCCCCGGGCCGTGCTGCAAGCGGTGATCGATGTCGCCGGCGCCGCCGCCGAGCAGCGGGCGACCGAACGCGACCGCTACGGTCGCGTCCCGTCGTCGGCCAATCCGCTCGTCCGCGAGGAGCTCGAGCGCGAGCCCGTGATTCAGCGCGCCGCCCTCGCGTTACAGGCCGCGACCCGGAAGGCAGCGGGCAGGCGGGCATTTCGCACCGTCGCGGCCTGGCCGGATGGGCGGCGCTGGGCCGCGGCGTTTACGCACGATCTCGATGTGGTCTCCTGGTGGCCGGCCTTCACACTGCTTCGGATCGCGGAGCTCGCGCGCAAGGGCGCCTTTGCGCGCCTGGCACGCGTCGCGGCCGCCGCGATCGCCAATGCCGGGTTCGATGTCGTGACCCAAGGTGTCGTCGGCGTGCTGAACCACGAAGCGAACGCGCACATCCGGTCGACGTGGTTTATCCTCTGCGGCACCCCGACACTGGGGACGATGCGGGCCGGCGATCTGACGTACCGCCCCGAATCCACCAAGGCTCGCGGCATCATCGCCCAGGTTCGCGCCATCGGCCACGAGATCGGCCTGCACGGCAGTTTCGCGACGCTCGAGAAACCGGAGCTCTTCAACGAGCAGCGGCTCCGGCTCGCGGCGATCGCTGGGTCACCCGTCGACGGGATCCGGCAGCATTATGTCCGCATTCGTCCGGGCGTCACCGAGAGCCGAATGGCCGCTTCCGGCTTCAGCTACGACTCGACGTTCGGTTTTCCCGACCGTAACGGCTTTCGCCTGGGCGTGGCTGACATCGTGCCGCGCTGGAATGCCGCCGGCGGCTCGCCCATTCCTCTCGATGAAGCGCCCTTCGCATGGATGGACCGCGCCTTGAGCAAGTATCGGGGGATCGAGCGCCCGGCCGCCTGGTCAGAGGACGCTCTGCAATTGGCGGCGACCGCGCGCGAAGTAGGGGGACTGTGGGTCGGGCTCTGGCACCCGAACCTGACGCCCGCGCTGGGCTTCCCGGACGCTCTGCCGGCATATGGAGCGACGATCGCAGGAGTGCTGGCCGAGTCGCCCTATGTGGCTCCGCTCGGCACGATCGTGCGGTGGCGGCGTGAGCGACGCGCCGTGCGAGCGCTCGCTATCGCACCCAACGGCGCCGTCGAGGCGACGACGACCGGCCCTTCCTCATTTCAGTTTCAACTCGAGGATGCCGACGGCAGACCTGCCGAGACTGTGCGGTAGACGGCGTCCCACTCTTGGGTGATCACGTCCCAACTGAAGTGCGTGCGCAACCGCGCGCGTCCGGCGTCCGCGAGACGCTTGGCCAATGCGGGGTCGCCGGCCACGCGTTCGATCGCATTCGCGAGCGCCTGCGGGTCGGCCGGCGGGACGAGCAGCCCGGACACACCGTCTTCGATGATGTCGGGAATCCCGCCCACGCGACTCGCGATCGCGGGTATACCGTAGCTCATCGCATCGAGCAGCACAACGCCAAGCCCTTCGGTGTCGCCGCGAGCGTCGATGATGGACGGGAGGACCAGGACGTCGGACGTGAGAAACGCCTCGTGCAGCTCGGCGTCGGGCACTTTGTTCCGGAAATCGACGTCCACCTTCCGATCGCGGGCGAGTGCCTCGAGACGATCACGCTCCGGGCCGATGCCGATCGCGACGATCCGGGCCGGCACGCGGCCACCCAAACGTCCCACCGCTTCGATCAGATAGGCCAGCCCCTTGAGCTCGACGAGCCGGCCGACGAACAGAATCGTCAATCCTCTGCCGTCGCCCGACGCGAGGCCGCGAGCAGCGGTATTTCCCGCCAACGGCGTCGTGTACGGAATCACGTCCACGGGTACGTCGACGAGCTCGCGAATCTCGCGCGCCGTGTCGCACGAAATCGCCACGACGCGATCGGCCCAGCGGCAGATCCAGCGCACGAACCCCTTGAGGAAGGGCAGGGAACGCTTCACCCAGCGCAGCTCGATTCCGTAGAAGGTCAGCACTACCGGAGTGCGTCTGGCGCGGCGCGCGACGCGCGCGGCGCGGGCGGCCCACCCCCAGAGTGCCAGCGGCACCGGCCAGTGGACGTGGATCACGTCGAAACGCTCGCGCCGGCACAGCCGCCACGCGCCGAACATCCCGGCGACCACAAAGGGGGCGGGCATCAGGCGGTACAAGAGTGACCGCTGCATCCGGTCGGCGGCCGATTCGTCGTGGGTGAGCGCTTCCCACCGCGCGAAAAAATAACGGAACCGATGCACCGGAATTCCGGCGAACAGATGGTCGCCGGACCCGTGGTACGCCGCGGTGAACACCTGCGCATCATGTCCGGCCGCGCGTTGTCGCTTGATCAACTCGACCAGCCACGGCGCGATGATGTCGCGCTCGTCGCGAGGAAACGCGGTCACCAAATGCAGGATGCGCATGGCCTCGAAGATAAGTAACTTTCGCGTTCCTTTGCGCGCACCACAGAGTCAGGAGTCTTCAGAAATGGCGAAACGCATAGCCCCGGGCTCGCCCGAGCTGGCCGCGTTCTACAGCGACCGCACCGGGTGGCGAAACTGGGGTGAGGAGAGCATCCGCTATCGGCTCGCGCAGAAGCTGGCGCAGACGCAGCCGGGCCATGCGGTGCTCGATATCGGCGGGCGGGAAGGCGATATCCGCAAATTCCTGCCGCAGGGAATCAAGTATCAGGGGCTCGATATCGCGCCCGAGTACGCCGGTCCCGACGTCCTGATCCACGACATCACGAAGGGGCTGCCGTTTCCCGACGCGTCGTTCGATCGCGTCTTCATGATCGAGGTGCTCGAGCACACGCCGACGGCATTTCAGACGGCGGCGGAAGTCTATCGGGTACTCAAGCGCGGCGGGGTGTGGGTCGTCTCGGTCCCCAATCCGTATCATTTCAAAGAAATCATCTGGAATCTCTTCGGCGTGCCCGATAAATGGGGCCACGTGTATAGCTGGACGAAGCAGACGATGACACGACTCGGTGAGATGAACGGTTTCCGCCGGGCGGACTATGCCGGGACGTACATCTGGCCGCCGATTCGCGCCCCCTGGTGGCTGCTCGGCCGGTCCATCGCCTACAAGTTCGTGAAGGATTGAGACCAGGGTGGCTCCGGGCGGGCAAGCTCGCCGCCATGCTTCTGGTCCTGGCCCTGATTGCGCGCTCGATCGCGCGCAACTGGGCCGCGTTTCAATCGGTACACGTGACGCTCGAGCCCAGGATCGGGTGGCTGGCAGCGTCCGTGCTCGTCGTAGCCCTGACGTACGCGATCCAAATCGAGTCGTGGCGTCGTATGCTGGCGGGGTGGGGGCAGCATCTGCCGTACACGGCCGCGGCCCGCGCATGGACCCTCTCCAACCTCGGGCGCTACATCCCCGGAAAGGTCTGGAGCGTCGCGGGACTCGTGGTGCTGGCGGAGCGCGCCGGCGTGCGCCGCAGCGCCGCCGCGGTCTCGGCGTTCGCGATGCAGGCGGTCGTGCTCGGCACGGGCGTCATGCTCGTCGCGATTGCGACGCCGCACGCCGCCTCCCCGGTTCTGCTCGCCGGCGCCGTCGTGGCTGCCCTGGCGCTGATCGGTTTGCTCGCATGGCCGCGGAGCGCGCAGTGGCTCGGCGCCCTCGCCGACTCGAAGGTGCCCCTGCCGCCGCTGCCGCTTTCCGCCATTCTCGCCTCGAGTGCCCTGATGCTGCTGAGCTGGGCCACGTTCGGTGTTTCGTTCTGGATGCTCGTCCACGGCTTGATTTCGACCGCGACGGTGCCGTTGTCGGCAGCAATGGGTATGTTCGCGCTGGGCTATGTCATGGGACTCATCGCTGTCATTGCGCCGGGTGGGTTAGGGGTGAGAGACCTCGCACTCGTCGGGTTTCTCACACCGTTGCTCGGCAGCGGCGGAGCGCTGGCGGTGAGCCTCGTGTCGCGCGTGCAGCTCACGCTCACGGAAGCAGGCGCGGCGGGCATCGCATTGCTCCTCAAGCCGGCAGGGAAGGAGACTAGCCAGTGAAGCGTCCCACGCTTGTCGCCGCGGGCTTCATGGTGCTGTTCGTTGCCATCCTGGCCTTCCCGATGCTCGAGGGAAAATGGTTAGCGGCGCCGAGCAGCGACCAGTACGCCAGTGCCTACGCGGTGCACGAGTGGCAGGCGGAGGAGTGGCGCGCGACGGGGCGTCTCCCGCTGTGGAATCCAATGATCATGGACGGGCTGCCGTATATCGCGCCCGTCACGCACGGCGACGTGCTCTATCCAACGTCGTTCCTGCGGTGGTTCCTGTCGGCCGACAAGGTGACCAACCTCGGCTTTGTCCTCCACTACATCCTCGCCGGCCTGTTCATGTTTTTGTTCCTGCGACGCCTCAACGTGTCGTGGGTCGGTTCGACGGTGGGAGGGCTCGCCTACCAGCTCTCGGGCATTCTGATCTCGTACGCGCGGCCCGGCCACGACGGCAAGCTGTTCGTCTCCACGATGCTGCCGCTGGCGTGTCTGGCGCTGCTTGCGGCGTTGCGCGATCGACGGACCTGGGGCTACCCGCTCCTTGCCGTCGCCGTCGCGCTGTGCCTGCTGAGCCCACACGTGCAGACGACGTACTACCTGCTCATCGCGACAGGGCTGTGGGCGTTGTACCTGACGTTCGGCGAACCGACGACCGAGCCGCTGCGCCCGCGCGTGACGCGTCTCGCGATCGTACTGATCGCGGTCATCGCCGGCTTCGGCATCGCGGCGCCGCAAATCCTCCCGTTCCTCGAGTACATCCCGCATTCGCCGCGCGCCGTCGCGTATTCCGGCGCGTTTGAGGGCGCCGCGTCGTTCGGTATTCCATGGGAGCATGTGCCCGGGTTCTTCCTCGCGGGATTCGTGGGCGAGTCAGACACGTATTGGGGCTCGAACGGGCTCAAACTGCACTCGGAGTATCTCGGCCTGCCGGTGATCGCGCTCGCGATCCTCGGTCTCGGGTTTGCTCGGGAGCGGCGGCGCCTTATTTGGTGGCTGGGCGGCATCGGCGTTCTCTTCCTGCTGATCGCGCTGAGCAACGCGACGCCGTTTTACAAGCTGTGGTGGAGCGTGATGCCGTATGTCCGCAAGACGCGCGCGCCGGGCATGGTCTTTTTTATTGTCGCCTTCTGCACGGCCGCCTTCGCGGCCTTCGGCGCGGAGCGCCTCGAGCGCAGGGAAGGGGCGACTCATGTGCGCGCGTGGCTCGTCACCGCCGGCATCATCGCGCTACTTGGGATGGCGGGCGTCTTCGGTCATCTCGCCACTGCGGTCGCGCCTCCGGGACGCGCACCGGTCGCGGAGGCGCTCGGCGCCTCGATTCGCACGTCGGCGGTCATTGGGGCCTTCATCCTGGTTGCGGTCGCCTTACTGGCGTTCGCGTACCTGCAGGGCAGAGTGCCGGCGCTGGCGTTGGCGATTGGATTGCCGTTGCTCGTGGGTGTCGATCTGTGGCGCGACGGGCGCCGCTTCTGGCTCTATTCCGATCCACCGAACAAGAGCCTCTACCGTCCCGACGCGATTGTGACGCGCCTTCGCGCGGAACCAAAGCCGTACCGGGTGCTCAATCTCAATATCGATCCACGGAACACGCCCTATCCCGAGAACGTGCTGATGGCGTACGGTATTCCCCAGGTGATTGGTTACCAGGGAAACGAGCTCCGTTATCACGACGAGCTGCTCGGCGGTCGCAACGAATGGCGTTATCTCTTCGGCTCGACGAAACTTTGGGATCTGGTCGCTGCGCGTTTCGCAATTATCCCGGATACGTTGTCCGTGCCTCGGTATCATCGTGTGATGGGTCCCGTAGAAACTGCTGCTGGCGGACGCGCTTATTTGTACGAAGCCGACACCGCGCCCCCCTACGCCCGCGTGGTCCCGGCGGCGGTCAAGCTCGATGCCGATTCGCTCGTTCCTCCCACGCTCGCGGATCCCCGGTTTCCGGGATACGATCGGGTCGTCGTGCTCCCCTCCAACTCACCCGTCAACCCACCGCCGCTCCGCGGGCTGCCGCCCGCGTCGCCTTCTCGCGCCCGCGTGACTCGGTGGGATGCGGGGAAAATGAGCATCGAGCTCGAGCCACCGCCGCGCGATTCGAGCTACGTGCTCATCGGAGAAAACTGGTATCTCGATTGGAGGGCGAGCATCGATGGCCGGCCGGGGCAGGTCCTACGTGGCGATCATGCGCTCCTGACGATCCCGGTGGGCCCGAATGCGCGGCGCCTCGAGCTGAGCTATTACTCACGTTCTTTCGCACGCGGGAAGATGATCGCGCTCTTCACCCTGGTCTTCGTCATTGCCGGCTTCATCGTGCCGCCGATCGTGGAACGGAGACGCCGGCGTGCCTGAACGGGCTCTGGTCGTCATTCCGACCTACAACGAGGCGGTCAACGTTCCACAAATCGTGCCGCAAGTGTTGTCACAGGATCCACGGCTGGAAGTGCTGGTGGTCGATGATCACTCGCCCGACGGCACAGGGCGCATCGTCGACGACATGGCGCGGACGAATCCGCGCGTACACGCGATCCACCGGGAGGGCAAGCTTGGGCTGGGCACCGCGTACATCACCGGCTTCAAGTGGGCGCTGGAGCGGGGGTACGATTACGTCTTCGAGATGGACGCCGATTTCTCGCACGATCCGGCCCACCTCAAGGAGTTTCTCACGGCCATTCAGGATGCAGACGTCGTATTGGGCTCACGCTACCTGGACGGCAAGGTGACGATCGTCAATTGGCCTATGAGCCGTCTGATGCTATCGTACTTTGCCAATATCTATGCCCGCTGGTTCACGGGCCTCAGGATCTGGGATCTGACGGGTGGGTTCAAGTGCTTTCGTAGGCGCGTCCTGGAGGCGATCGATCTTTCCGCGGTTGGTTCCAACGGATACGCCTTTCAAATCGAGATGAGCGTTCGCGCATGGCGAAAAGGGTTCAAGCTCCGAGAGATTCCGATCGTGTTCGTCGACCGGGCCGAGGGGCAGAGCAAGATGAACAAGGCCATCGTCCGCGAGGCGGTGTGGAAGGTGCCGCGCCTCCGGCTCATGGCCTGGTTCGGCCGCATCTGATCGGCCTGCCGGTCTACAAGATGACGGGATCGGGCAACGATTTCGTCATGGTGGACGCGCGTGTATCCACGCCCGCCGACTGGACGCCTGAGGACGTGCAGGCCGTGTGCGCGCGGGGAACCGGCATCGGGGCCGACGGCATCGTCTTCGTCGGACCAGGCTCTCACGCCGGTGCCGCCCGAATGATCTACTACAACGCCGACGGCTCTCACGCGGCCATGTGCGGCAACGCGGCCCTCTGCAGCACCACGCTCGCCGCGCATCTGGGCGTCGGAACGCCCGACGGGATGGATCTCGAGACCGACGCCGGGACCTACCAAAGCCGCGCCGTCGAGGTGGCGCGGGCGGAGCTGCACCTCGCACCGGTTGAGCGGCCGGCCGCCGTTCCCGGGCTGGCACTCGCCGCCGGCGAACGGCAAGCCGTGCTCACCAAAGTCGGCGTGCCGCACCTGATCGTCCTCATCGACGACATAGATCAGGTTGCGGTCATGGAGCGCGGCCGCGCGCTGCGGTTTGACCCGGCGCTGGCGCCGGACGGAGCGAACATCAACTTCGTCTCGAAGGACGAAACCGGCCCCTGGCGCATGCGGACCTATGAGCGCGGCATTGAAGGCGAGACGTTGGCCTGCGGCACCGGCGCCGTGGGCGCGGGCTGCGCGATTCAAGACTGGGGCTTGGGCTCGCTGCCGGTCGATATCCAGAGCCGCAGTGGCCGGATGATCGGGGTTCGAGCTGCGCGGGCTCAGAACGGCCGCTATGACGACGTGTGGCTGATCGGAGAGGGGAGAATGGTGTTCAGGGGCGTGATTACGTGATCAGCTTGTCCACATTCACACACAGCTCAACTTAACATAACATCTATTATACGAAGTTCACTGCTATAATGCTGTCCCCTTCGTGAGCTCCCCCAGGCGCACCTTTGCCTCACCGGCGATGCCCTCTTTGGCGAACTCGTTGACGATCCGGCGATAGTCAGCAACGGCTCTGGTGGTGTCTCCAGCGTTCGTCCAGGCCCGGCCGGCATCCGACAGCATCTGGGCCTTCAAGAAGTCCAGGCGGGCCGCTGTCGACCCATTCTCGTACGCTTCCCCGGCGGCACGCGGCTGGCCCAGATCCTCGTATGCGGCCCCCAGCAGCCCATAGGCCTGCGCGCGGTAGGCCTCCGGCGCTCCAGGGGCGAAGTCCTTGAGGGCCGTGAGGGCCTGCTGAGGCTGCTTCTCGAGCAACCGCACGTTGGCCAGCAGTATCCGCGCTTCCGCAGACGCATTCGTCCCCGAGTAGTTCTCGATCACCTTGGCCAGCTCACTCGCGGCGAGGGGGTAATTCTGGTTCTCAAAAGCAAACCGCGCGCCCTGGAGGTCGCGGCTCGCGATTTCCTCGGTGCGGCGCTTGGTGGACATCGTCCACACGAACAGCACAGCGCCCACGACCAGAATGGCACCGACCCACGACGTGATTTGCCTATGACCCTTGACCCACGCGCCGAATCTTTCGGAGAATGGCGGCCGCAGAGCCCCAGGAGGCATTCCACCGCTGGCGGTGCTGGGTGCGCTTACGGTCTTCCCGGTGGTGCCTGTGCGTGTTGCAGTTGCCAATGCGGACTCCGTCCGAATGAACAATGTCCAATGATCAATGATCATTGATCAATGATCATTGAGCGTTCAGTAGTCAGTGCCCCTGGGGTGACTCGAACACCCGGCCAACGGTTTAGGAAACCGCTGCTCTATCCACCTGAGCTACAGGGGCGTTTCCGGGGCCACGGGGGGGCCGTAAGCGGCGAAATGTACGCGAGTTAGGCGTAGTGCAGCAAGGCCTCGACGCGCCTCCCCTGCAGGCGTTGGCGACCCTTCAGGAAATCGAGCTCGATGAGAAAGGTGAATCCCGCCACGGCCGCCCCCGTTCCACCGACGAGCTGCGCGGCCGCGTTCGCGGTGCCACCGGTGGCGAGGACATCGTCCACGATCAGCACCCGATCCCCAGGCTGCACGGCGTCATAGTGCATTTCCAGGGCGTCCGTACCGTACTCCAGAGCGTACTCTATGCGCTGCGTCGCGGCGGGCAGCTTCCCCGGCTTCCGGATGGGGACCAGCCCTGCCCCCAGCTCGAGCGCGATCGGCGCGCCGAACAGGAAGCCGCGTGATTCGATCGACACGATGCGCGTGATACGCGCGTCACGGTACGGTTCTGCCATCGCCTTGACGGTCTGCCCGAACAGCTCCACGTCCAGGAGCACAGGCGTGACGTCCTTGAACACGATCCCCGGCTTCGGGAAGTTGTGGACGTCCCGGATCGTGCGCTGCAGCTCGTCGATCAGCTTCGATTTATCGGATATCAAATGACCTCGGCACGTCGAGCTCCAGCGGAACTTGAAGCCGTTCGACGTCATCCACACGCGCATGCGACGGGCCGCGCCGCAAATGCGCCTCCAACACGTCCAGTGCCGACTCGGGGCCCTGAGAAACTACTTCAACCGATCCATCGGGCAGGTTCTGCGCGTACCCGCCGAGCTTGAGCCGCTCCGCCTCGCGCATGACAAACCACCTGAACCCGACCCCTTGAACGCGCCCTCGGATAACCCAACGGCGGAGGCTCACTTCCGATGTCGACGGCGCACGACATAAATCCAAATCGCGATCAGCGTCACCGGTATCAAAACCACCATCGCCCAGGTGACGTAGCGATGGATCTCTTCCGTACGCAGCACCCCCTCGTGCTGGCCCAGGAAGTAACCGATCCACGTCAGGATCGCGCACCACACGGCGGCACCGACGGCCGTATACAGGATGAACTTGGGTAGCGGCATCCGATGCAGTCCCGCCGGAATCGAGATGAGGTGGCGGATTACCGGAAACAGCCGCCCGATCAGCGTGCTGATTTCCCCATGCTCCGCGAAGAACTTCTCCGAGCGCAGGAGGTTCTTCTCGCTCAGGAGCACGTACTTGCCGTACCGTTGAATCAGCGGCCGGCCGATGAGCTGCGCGCCGTAATAATTGGCCAGCGCACCGATGATGCTCCCCACAATCCCGCACACGAGAGCGATGGGAAAGCTCATCTGTCCCTTCGCCGCCCAATAGCCGGCAGGGGGCATGACCAGCTCGCTCGGCACCGGCAGGATCGACGACTCCATCGCCATCAGTGCCACGATGCCGGGGTAGCCGAGGTCGAGCAGCGTCTGCAGCAGCCAGGCGATGAAGCGCTCAAGCATCGAAGCCGTGCTCGCCGACGAGGGGGACAAAGCGGGCGTCGCCGATGGGCGTCACGCGGGCTCCCATGGGGGTGAGGCGCACGAGGGAGAGGATTTGCTTCCCCTTGGTGCCGAGGGGGATGATCATGCGGCCGTCGGGCGCGAGCTGCTGGACCAGGGGCGGCGGGAGCTCGGGCCCCCCGGCCGCCACCAGAATCGCATGGTACGGCGCGTACGCACTCCACCCCAGGGTGCCGTCGCCGACCAGGACCGAGACGTTGGTGGCGCCCGCGGCACGCACCGCCGCCTGAGCCGTTTCGGCAAGCGAGCGCACACGCTCGATCGTAAACACCTGCTCCGCGAGCGCCGCGAGCAGAGCGGTCTGATAGCCTGATCCGGTTCCGATCTCCAGGACGCGCTCGTTGCCCTTGAGGCCGAGGGCCTCGAGATAACGGGCCTGCGTGAAGGGCTGTGAGATCGTTTGCCCCGCGCCGATGGGAAGCGCAGCGTCCTCGTAAGCGCGATGCCGCACTGCCTCGGGTACGAACAAATGGCGCGGCGTCGCGGCAAAGGCGCGCAGCACGGCGAGGTCACGGATGCCTTGGGCGCGGAGCTGCTCGACCAGGCGCGCGCGGTAGCCGCCGTAGGTATCGCGGCTGCCCGTCACTTCCCCAGATCCCACTTCCTGACGACTTCGAGCAGCTTGTAATTCGTCATGTCAACGTGCAGCGGCGTAACCGAGATGTACCCGTCCTTCACCGCCTGGAAGTCGGAATCGGCGCCGCCCGACCACGTCACGTGCCCTCCCCCGATCCAGTGGATCTCGCGGCCCCACGGGTCCTTCATTTTGGCGACCTCCTCGTGGAACACCCGGCTGCCAAGGTTGGTGGCCTTCACGCCTTTTACCTGATCGCCCGGAATCGCCGGAAGATTGATGTTCAGCAGTGTCTCAGCGGGGAAGTTTTCGACGCGCACGATGCGCTCGATGATCCGTTGCAGCCCCTGGCGATGGCTCTCGAGGTGCTCGAGATCGAAGCTGCCGTACGACACCGCGATGCTGGGGATGCCGGCTGCAAGTCCCTCCATCGCCGCGGCGACGGTACCCGAGTACAGCACGTCCTCGCCCATGTTCGGGCCGTGGTTCACGCCGGAAATGACCCAGT
>DASWEL010000059.1:0-3389 GCA_036394755.1 Gemmatimonadales bacterium
CGTTGTCGAGTGGCGAGATCCGTCGATTCGCGCGGTCGTGATCCAGTCAAACGATCAGAACGCCGGCTTGTTCACGATGTACAGCGTCGAAGAGCTCGACGGCCTGGCCAGCGATCCGGCCCTCTCCCGATACGCGGGCCCGCTCGTCCGCGGCTACAAGGCCATCTTCGATCAGATGACCGCGCTGCCGAAGGTGATCATCGCCGCGATGAACGGAGACGCAATGGGAGGCGGGTTCGAGCTGACCCTCGCCTGCGACCTGCGCGTCGGGCAGAGAGGCGACTTCCGCTACGGGAACCCCGAGGTGCGCGCGGGCGTCATTCCCGGCGCAGGTGGCACGCAACGGGTGACGCGACTCGTTGGCCTGGCGCGCGCGCTCGACTGGGTGTTGCGCGGCCGTATCGTCAAACCGGAGGTTGCATTCGAGCTCGGCCTCGTCCACGAACTCGTCGACGACGCTCCCGCGCGTGCGCTCGAGCTTGCAGAGGAGATCGCATGCCTCCCTCCGATGTCGGTCGCGAACGCGAAGAGGGCGCTCTACATGGGAGCCGACGCGAACCTCGAGGCGGCATTCGAGATCGAGAACATGGCCTGGACCGAGGTCATGCAGTCCGACGACGCGCGCGTCGCACTCGAAAGCATCAACGCCGTCGACCCCGAATCGCGGCGTGACTGGTTCGAGTCCCCGAACTCGAAGAACTACCCGGCCTACGCCGGCCACTGAGGAGGATTGCGATGGCCCTTGTGACCTTCCAGCGAAGCGATCAGCTCGGTGAAATTGTGATCGACAGCCCTCCGCTGAACCTTTACAGCGCGGATCTACTTGCCGACTTGCGCGCCGCCGTCGACGAAGCGGCCAAGAGCGACATCCGTGCGCTGCTTCTGCGCGCCGAGGGCAACGACTTCTCGGCCGGGGCAGACGTCTCGGTGTTCATCGGGCTTGACGAGGCCCAAGCGTCGGAGTTGAGCTCGACAGTCGTCTCACTGATCGCAGCAATCGAGGATCTCCCCTTCCCCACGCTTGCTCTCATCCACGGCCAGTGTTACGCGGGCGCGCTCGAAACGTGCCTTGCGTGCGACCTGATCTGGGCCGCAGCCGGCAGTCAGATAGGCCAGATCGAGGCGGTCGCCGGCAGCATCACATACGCCGGCGGAACCCAGCGCATCGCCTCGCGGATCGGCGTAGGACACGCCGCAGAGATGGTGTTCACCGCTGCCATCTTGCCTCCGGAGACACTCGCGTCCTGGGGCCTCGTCAACCGAGTAGTTCCAGCGGCCAGCTTGATCGAAGAGGGCCGCGCATTCGCTCAGAGCCTGGCGACCGGCCCCACGCGCGCGCACGCCGCGACCAAGCGAATGCTCCATGCTTGGCGATCGGGCGGAGTGGTGGCGGCCGACGCAGTGACCCGTGCCGAAGGACCAATCATCATGCGCAGCCAAGACGTGCAAGAAGGGCTTGTGAGCCTCCAGAAAGACGGCCCAGGCCACGCCATCTTCAACAACCGCTGAGCGAGTCCGCCGTGCCGGCTTCAGCGATCTGAACAGGAGAAAACCGTGACGGATACAGATGAAGGCACGCCGACGTTTGAGCGCGACATCAAACGGCTCTTCCGGGAGAGCGACCGTGCGTCGATGGTTGACTTCTTCGACCTCTGGTCGTATGGCGACGTCAAGGCAAACGCCGACGCGATCGTCGCGGCTGTTCGCGGGGGCGTGATGCCGTGCGACGCGCCGTGGCCGAGTGAAGAGGTCAACTTGTTGCAACGTTGGATCGACGGCGGCATGCCAGAGACCAAGGATCCTTTGCCCGGATGAGCGACGTCGTCGTCGGCGATGACGGAAGGGCACGGTGCGCGTGGGCAGGCGGCGGCGATGCGCCGCTCGTCCAATACCACGACGAGGTATGGGGTAAGCGCACCTTCGACGAGACCGAACTGTTCGAGGCTCTAACTCTTGGTGTGTTCCAAGCCGGACTCAGCTGGGAGATCGTGTTCAGGAAGCGCGATGCCTTTCGGAAGGCGTTCCGCGGATTCGACGTCGCCAAGGTCGCACGAATGACTTCGCGGGACGTCAGCCGGTTGGTCGAGGATGCATCGATCATCCGCAACCACGCAAAGATCGAGGCGACCGTCAACAACGCACGCGCGATGCTGTCCGCTTCGCCGAGTCTCGTCGAGCTGGCGAAGACCTACGAGATTGACCGCAAGCATCCGCCGCGGTCGCTGGCAGAAATACCTACGTCGACTCCGGAAGCCGAATCATTCGCGAAACAGTTGAAGTCGCAGGGCTATCACTTCGTCGGCCCGACGAGCGTGTACGCCTTCATGCAGAACATCGGCGCGGTCAACGACCACATCCACGGTTGCTTCCGCGCAGTGGACCGCTAGTCGACAACGCCATCGCGACGCTGAAACAATGGCTTCCCTGATCTGTCTACACCGCTTCCCCGAGTTCGGGTGGCGCGGCTGACGAGAAGAGGGGGTCGCGCCGATGTCCCAACCAACTGGCAGTGGAGAGAGCGCCCATGGGCTTGCCGACGGGAACACGATTCCCATGCTTGGCCTCGGCGTCTGGCAGGTTGAGAACGAGCAGGAATGCGTCGACGCCGTGCGTTGGGCACTTGAGGCGGGATACAGGCACATCGACACCGCTCAGGCGTACGGCAACGAGGCGAGCGTCGGCGTGGGAATCCGCGAAAGCGGCGTTCCGCGCGAGGAGATCTTCGTCACGACCAAGTTCTTTCCGCGTCGACGTGATCCCGTCGTCGAGCTCGAAGGGAGCCTCGGTCGGCTCGGCTTGGAGTTCGTCGACCTCTACATCGTTCACTGGCCGGCCGGAGGGCCGACCTGGGCGTGGCCAGGGATGGAGCGGGCGCGCGAGCTCGGCTACGCGCGCTCCATCGGCGTCTCGAACTTCGCGGTCGGTGAGATCGACGATCTCCTGCAACAGGCTGAGCAGCCTCCGGTCGTCAACCAGGTGCTGTTCAACCCGTTCGCCTACCGCAAGAGGCTTTTCGAGGCATGCGCGGCCAACGACATCGTGCTCGAGGCGTATAGCCCGCTTGGCACCGGCCGGCACCTGGACGACCCGGCGGTGGCGCAGATCGCTGACGCTCACGGCCGGACGCCGGCGCAGGTGCTCCTGCGTTGGGGAATCCAGCACGGCGTTCCTCAGATCCCGAAGTCCACGCACCAACCGCGGATCGTCGAGAACGCGCAAGTGTTCGACTTCGAGCTCAGCGAAGAAGACATGCAGAGTCTCGACGAGCTCGACCAGACAGGCGGAACCGATCGCGCGCGCGAAGACAAGTGGTGGTAAGGGGACGAAGTCAGCCCACCATCAGAGCCAGGCCGCACCGATGATCTCGGCGACATTCCCGTGCGGGTTCT
>DASWEL010000060.1:0-2252 GCA_036394755.1 Gemmatimonadales bacterium
CGCGCATTCACGCGCGCGTGGCTGCTGTTCAAGTCGGGACTCTGACTCGACGCAGCGGTCGCCCGGCTCGGGCGCCTCGCCGTTCGAATGGTTTAAGCCAGCGCCTTCACGCGCGCCCGGCCGCTGACCGAGTCCGCACTCTGACCTGCAGGCTTTAGGCTCGGATAATCCGTATAGCCCTCCGCGCCGCCGGCGTAGAACTCCGGTGCCCTCGGTTCATTGAGCGGCGCGCGCAACTCGAATCGCCGCGGAAGATCGGGATTGGCGATGAAGAGCTTGCCGAACGCCACCGCGTCGGCCTCGCCGGCTTCGACCGCCCGCTCGGCGGTCTCGTACGTGAATTTTTCGTTCGCGATATACACACCGCCGAACGCCGCTTTGAGCGTCGGACCGAGGCGGTCGGGACCGATGTATTCGCGTGCACAGATAAAAGCGATCTTGCGCTCGCCGAGCCGGCGGGCAACGTACTCGAAGGTCCGCGCCAGATCCGAATCGCCCATCGAATGGGCGTCCCCGCGCGGCGCCAGATGCACGCCGACTCGCCCGGCGCCCCATACGGAAATGGCCGCATCGGTCGCTTCCAGCATGAGCCTCGCCCGGTTCTCGATCGAACCGCCATAGTCGTCGGTGCGCAGATTGGTGCTGTCCTGCAAAAACTGATCCAGCAGATAGCCGTTGGCGCCGTGCAGTTCGACGCCGTCGAAACCGGCCAGCTGCGCGTTCAACGCGCCCTTCCGAAAGGCCTCGACGATGTCCGTAATTTCCGCGCGATCGAGCGCCCGCGGCTCGACGAAGGGCGTCGGCGGGCGAAGCAGACTGACATTGCCTTGGGCGGCGACGGCGCTCGGCGCGACGGGAAGCGCACCGTTCAGAAAACGCGGATCGGATACGCGGCCCACGTGCCACAGCTGCAGGAAAATTCGGCCGCCGGCTTCATGCACGGCTCGCGTCGTGAGCTTCCAGCCTTCGACCTGTTCCGCTGACCAGATGCCCGGCGTGTCCGCGTAGCCGATCCCCATCGGCGAGACCACGGTGGCTTCCGTAATAATGAGTCCTGCGGAGGCGCGTTGGGAGTAGTACCTGGCCATCAGTCGATTGGGGATGCGCCTCGCGCCGGCGCGGCTTCGCGTCAGCGGCGCCATGATGATGCGGTTCGGAAGCTCGAGATAGCCGACTCGGATTGGATCGAACAATGTGGTCATGAATGGTTCCATGCTGATGCGGGAGACCGGACGATACCCGTCGGGCAGCAGAGTCCCCCAATAGTTCATTAATATTGAACTATAGAATTATGAAGAACACAAGTTTTGCGCTATTCTCGCAGGCGTGGCACGTCCTCTCACACACCCGCACATGAACGACGTGACGGTTGCCGGCATCTTGCATGCCCTCTCCGATCCGGTGCGCTTGGGTATCGTGAGCAAGCTGCTCAAGACGCCGGCCGGCATGAATTGCACGGAGACGACGCAGAAGCTCGAGGTCTCCATGCCGAAATCGACGTGCTCGCAGCACTACCGCATTCTTCGGGAAGCGGGGCTCATCGTGTGCGAACGCCGGGGCGTGGATCTGTCGAGCCGCGTCCGCGCGGTGGAATTGGAGGCGCGTTTTCCCGGTCTCCTGGCCTCGATTCTCAAATCGCACAAGAAGGAGACATCGCGACAGGCGCGGTGACGCCCCGGACTTGACGGACGGGCGACCGGCTCAACCCTCCAGCGACGTCGTCCCGAGCGATGCGGTGTCCAGCTCGGCGCGGTCGAGTTCGTCTTCGAGCAAGTGATAGGTATCGTCGAAGATTCGCCCCTGCCGCCGCCATTCGATCAGCAGACGGCGCTCGGCGGCGATGGCCAGCGCGCGTACGCTGTCGTATCGGGTCACGGGACGGGTCGGATCGCCGCTGCTGCTCGCCGCGCGCGCAGCAATGTACTCGCCGCGCACGGCGTCGGCAGCCGTACCCGAATGGCCCGCCAATTCCGTCAGCGCGGCATCGAGCATGGCCCTGCGTGCCTCGGTCACCTCGAGGTCGAGAGACCGGTCGGGCGCGATGCGCAGCAGGGCAATCAACGGCCGGATCGTGAATCCCTGCACGACCAGGGTGCCGAGCACCACGGTGAAGGCGCTGAGCACGATGACATTGCGGCCGGGAAACTCCGGCGGCAGCGAGAACGCGGTGGCAAGCGTCACCAGACCGCGCATTCCGCACCACGATACCAACACGCCGATGCGTGCCCGCGGTATCGGCGCGCCCAACGCGC
>DASWEL010000061.1:0-4067 GCA_036394755.1 Gemmatimonadales bacterium
GATTTCCTTCTCTGGAGCGCCGGAGGTCTGTTCGCGGCGGGAGGGTCCTGGTGGCTCCTTCCCGACGAGACCCGTGAACACCATCTGACGCCGGCAATGCGCGACTGGATCGACTCGCTCGAGGCGCGTCTAGGCGCCGACAGCCGCCGCCGCGAAACGTTCCTGAACCGCGTCTTGACGCTCGACGACGACGTAGCTGAGGCCCTCTATTCGCCGACGCGATCGGTGCGCACGTACTCCAGGTCGGACGTCACACCGCTCAGGAACAACTACAACGGAGCAACGCCCACGCCGGCCTATCTGCCTGGGTGGACACTGACCGTCTCCGGCCTGTCCTCGGGGCGCGTCGAACGCCTCGGGATCGCCGACATGCTCGGCCGGTTCGCGCACCACGAGCAGGTCACCCGGCTATTCTGCGTCGAGGGGTGGAGCGCAATCGCTTGGTGGGGCGGGCTGCGCTTCGCCGATCTCCTGCAGGCTTATCCCCCACTGCCCGGCGCGCGCTGGGCGAAGCTCGAATCCTCGGTCAACCTGGACGCCGTCGGCAGTCCCGATCCGTATTACGTGTCGATCGACCTGCCGACCGCTCGACACCCGCAAACCCTGCTCGCTACGCATCTGTCCGGAAAGATGCTCCAGGTCGAACACGGCGCGCCCCTGCGGCTGCTCGCGCCGATGAAACTCGGACTCAAGAACATCAAGGCCATCACCTCGATCGCCTACTCCGTCGAGGCGCCGGCCGACTATTGGAACGAGCGCGGCTACTCCAGGTACGACGGGCTGTAGACCAGCTACCCGACGCGTGTTTGCCACGCGGAGGGCAGTCGGGGGTTGATGGATCGCGATGAGGGAAGAGCGCCTCGCCGCCGTTTACCGGGAATGCGACGGGCCGCCAAGAGAACGAGGCGTGGCGCGACGCTTACACATCGCAACGGATAAGGGAGACAAGACAATGAAGGTCATCGAACATTACAAGAGCGCTATTGAAAGTTCGGACGAACATCTATTGAAAGAGGTGTTTGCTCCGCAAGTCCGCATCGAAATCCCGGGTGGAGCAAGCGACAGTCATGCAGCGAGCACAGCATCTTATCTTCTGAGTCAAGTCGCCAAGATCGCTTCTGGAATCAAATATGTTTTAACGGCGGACGCAGGGAACAATTGGTACTTTCTTGGCTTTGAATTCCAGATAGAGGACCAGAAGCTTCAGGGGATCGATCAGGTGCACCTCAACGAGGATGGCAAGATCGATCGGCTCATTAACTACCTGCGACCCATTCCGGTGGCCCAGAAGTTTTCGGAACTCGTCAGTCGACGACTTCAGCCTACGGGGTAGGCAATTACCGTCTTCGTTGCGGGTGATCGATTCTGGGCAGCGACGTGGCTCTAATTGATCAGCGGAGCGTCCAATTCGACGTGCCGCCGAGGGAAGGAGGCGCGGCGCGATGCTTGCACGTCACCGCGACACGAGGGGCAAACCGATGAAAACAGCAATCGTGACCGGCGGCTCGCGCGGCATCGGAGCAGGTGTCGTCACGGCGTTTTTGGGCCGCGGCTACAACGTGGTCGCAAGCTCGCGAAACATCACCAGATCGCGTGCGTTTGAGGCGTCGGACAAACTCGCCTTGATCGAGGGAAGCATCGCCGACGCTGCAACGGCGGAGAAGATCGCCGGAGCCGCCAAGAGCAGATTCGGATCGATCGACGCGCTCGTCAACAACGCTGGCATCTTCTTCACGAAGCACTTTACCGATTACACGATCGACGATCTGCGGTCTCTCGTGTCGGTCAACATCGAAGGTTTCCTCTTCATGACCCAGCTGGCGATCAAGCAGATGTTGGCTCAGAAGACCGGCGGAAGCATCGTCAACATCACCTCGACGATGGTGGAGCACCCGATCGCGGGAATCAACTCCGCGGTTCCGATGATCACGAAAGGCGGCCTCGAGGCCGTGACGCGGAGCCTCGCGATGGAATACGTGAAACAAGGCATCCGCGTGAACGCCGTCGCGCCGGGCGTGGTCGATACGCCCATGCACGACGATCACCCAAGGGATTTTCTCAAAACGCTGCAGCCGATGGGACGGATCTCCGACGTGAAAGACATCGTGGATGCGATCGTTTATCTGACGGAAGCCGGTCAGGTGACCGGGGAGGTGCTGCACGTGGACGGCGGTGCGCACGTCGGCAAATGGTGACCCGTGAGGGCTCTCGGCCCCCCAGCGCCGAACAGCGGTTGAACGAACTCGGCATCAAGCTCCCCGCGCCGCCTGAGCCGTTCGGCGCGTACGTAGAAGCCGTGCAGACGGGCAATCTGCTCTTTCTTAGCGGAATGCTTCCCACGGAAGGCCGCGGGGCGAGATTCACTGGGCGCGTCGGCGCGGAGCTCGACTTGGAAGCCGGTCGCAAGGCGGCTCAGCTCGCGGCGCTCAACGTTCTCGCTGTGGCGAAACAGCACTTGGGATCGCTCAACAGAGTGACGCGCATCGTCCGCCTCGGCGTGTCGGTGGCCACTTCGGGAGATGTCCGCGATCAACCGAAGGTCGCTGACGCCGCTTCCGAGTTGCTGCAAGACGTCTTCGGAAAAGACAAGAGCCCTTGCCGCTTGGTGTATGGCGTCGCAAGCCTTCCGCTCGGCGTGCCGGTCGAGCTGGAAGTCATTTTCGAGGTGTCGGCGTCACATCGAGCATGACGGGGGCAAGATCAATGGCGGCGAACCTCCAACGCAACGTGGTAGCGATTCCCGTGATGCTGGCAGCGCTTCAATTGTCGGTCCCGACTCGAGGAAAAGAGCATTCCGTGGAACACCAGACTTTTTATCGCTCGACACGCATCGATGGGGCGTCCATCTTTTACAGGGAGGCCGGCCCCAAGGAGGCGCCGACGCTTCTCCTGCTGCACGGGCTTCCCTCTTCATCGCGGATGTTCGAGGCTCTCTTCCGCCGGTTGTCCGACCGCTATCACCTTGTCGCGCCCGACTACCCGGGCTTCGGACACAGCGACTGGCCCGACCCGAAAACCTTCGCGTATACGTTCGATCACTACGCGGAAGTCATGAATCACTTCACCGAGGCGCTCGGCCTTTCGCGATACACGCTCTACATGCAGGACTACGGTGGCCCGGTCGGTTTTCGCATGGCCCTGGCCCATCCCGACCGGATCGAGGCCCTCATCGTCCAGGACGCGGTGGCCCACAACGAGGGCCTGGGCGCGAACTGGAAGGCGCGGCGCGCGTTCTGGGCCGATCGCGCCGCCAACGAGAGCACGCTTCGAACCAATCTTTTGTCGCTGGCGACGACGCGGACGCGCCATGTCGGAAACGACCCCAACGTGGAACGCTACGACCCGGATCTCTGGACCGATGAATTCGCCTTTCTCAACCAGCCCGGCCAGGCCGACATCCAGAGCGACCTCTTCTACGACTACCGGATGAACGTCGAGGCGTACCCTCGGTGGCAGACCTGGATGCGCGAGAAGCAGCCTCGCCTTCTCGTCCTCTGGGGCAAATACGACCTGTCGTTCGAGCCTTCAGAACCGGAGGCCTATCGCCGCGACGTGCCGAAGGCGGAAGTCCACGTCCTCGATGCAGGCCACTTCGCGCTCGATACCGCGGCCGATCAGATTTCGCAGCTCGTGCGGAGCTTCATGAAATAGCTCATCGGTCTTTGCGAACTGAGAGGCTCGCGACGGAAGGGGATGCGGCGATCGAGCGTCTCGCCGTGTCCGTATTGCCATGCGCTGACCGAGCCAGATGAAAAGACCGCGTGCTCCGCAACCATTGGCCGTGTCCACCGCCCTGAGCGTCGCCGTTGACGCGGCTGCCCTCCCGCCGCGCTCTGCCAGGCTGGTCGCGAGGAGGACGGCGCTTTTGGATGTCGGCCTGGCCCGGCTGGCTGAGGAAGGCAAATTCATCGGTCCAGACCGCCTCGAACATGACGAACGGGACCGTGAGCTCGCAGGCAGGCGGATCGTCGCTGACGCTTCAGTACAAGAACGGCAAGTCGGCCGCCTCGCAGACGATCGCCATTCCATCTGACATTCCCGTGGTCGTCGTCGAGCCGGGGCAGTTG
>DASWEL010000062.1:0-1659 GCA_036394755.1 Gemmatimonadales bacterium
AGGCGGCCCTCGCGATGCCAGTCAGACTCTCGCCGTGCCATGGTGGTCCGAACCCGTGCCGTTCCGGCGTTCGCGACGTGGAACGCAATGCAGTGCTTGGTCCGGTGCCCGCCTCTCTCCTAGAATGCAGAAATGAACAGAACCGAATTGCCGCCGACATTTCTTCGCGCGGAGACAACATGGGCATGACGAATCGGAGCTGGGGAGCGATCGCAGCGCTGGTGCTGATGGTGTCGTTGCCGGGTTGTGCGGCGAAGATCCAGGGCAGTGTCCAGCTCGTCGACACCGGCCAGCAGCCGGTGGCGAACGAGAGCGCCCAGGGCACCGTCGTCAACATGATCAACACGACGGCGGCCGTCGAGCAGGCCTCCCATGCGGTGACGGTGGACGCCCAGGGCAAGTTCGAATCGGCCAAGGATCGGCTGCGTCCCGGGACCTATAAGGTGGAAGCGAGCCGGATCGGGTACGAGACGGAGACGCAGACGGTCGAGATCGGCAAGCACACGAGCAAGAACATCGACTTCAAGCTCAAGAAGATCCAGGAAGCCAGGCGCAAGACCATCCAGGGTTCTCGCTCCGACGAAGACAAGATCATCAATCCCGGTGAAGTGAACATCCAACCGCCCACGATGTAGGGGGACCATGATCAGGCACGGAGTCCGGTACGGGATCGCCGCGGCGGCCGCCCTGCTTCTCGCGGCCTGCAGCGGTCAGCAGGTGCAGCTCGAAATCAAGGCCCGTATGGAGGGACAACCGGTGGCCGGCGCCACCGTCACGGTCGACGGCCAGGAGTTCGGCGTGACGGACGGCACGGGCGTGCTCGCCAAGCCGATCAGGCGGAACGCCGGCGCCGAGGTCGAAGTGCTGGTGAGCAAGGAGCTGTCGGGGCACCACATCAAGCCCTGGAAGACGACGTTCCTGATAAAGCTCGGCAAGGACGGCAAGGTCATCGACCGGTATTCCTTCGAGGCCGATCTCGCCGTGACCCGCTACTTCACCGTGGCCGTGAACGAGGGCGGGACGCCCGTCACCGACGCCACCGTCAAGCTGAACGACAAGGAGCTCGGCAAGACGGACGCCAAGGGCGAGCTCGTTCACGAATACACGACGCTGCCCGCGAAGGGCGTCACCCTCACGGTCAGCAAGTCCGGCTATGCGGCCTGGCAGAAGAGCGCGGCCGTGCAGGCGGGAGAGCGGCTGCAGGTCGCGCTGGCCCGGCGGGCCGTCCTGACCGTGACCGCCAGCAGCGACGAGTACGGCGTCCGGGCCGGCGTGCCCGGCGTCGCGGTGAGCATCGACGGCCGGCCGCTGGGCAAGACCGACGATCGGGGGAACTACACCTATACGTACGACGGGGCGCCGGGCCGCAAGGCGCAGGTCGCGCTGTCGGCGCCCGGCTACCTCCCCACCGAGTGGAAGACGGCCGTCGTCCTCGAGGGCCAGGTCAGTGTGCAGCGCGCCTTCGCCCCGGCCACGCCCCGGCCCATCCGGGTCGGCGTGCACCGGTTCGTGGGCAACACTCCCGGCGCGGATCTCAAGGACGTCGCCTCCCAGGCGGAATCCGCCGTCACGGCCCACCTCTTCAAGGCCTCCGTGTTCCGCGAGGTGCCGGTCGCCGACCTCGAGAGCGAGGTCAAGCGGCTGAAGGTCGGCATCGAC
>DASWEL010000063.1:0-2239 GCA_036394755.1 Gemmatimonadales bacterium
TTCGTGGAAGTCATAGAATCACCTCGTGCGGCGCTGGCTCCGACCCGAGATGGCGGTAGTTCTGGATTCTGACCTGGGAGAGTGCGCCCGCGGGGCCACCCGCGTGCACCTCGTCAATGAACGATGGCCTGACTCGGACCCCAACTAGCCTTGGGGCAAGCACGCTCCAATGCGGTAACGGGGTATGACTGTCGGCGCCACGCCGCCCCTTCCATACCACATCGACGCGCCAAGTTTCACTCTCGAACGATCCGCCGACAGGCGGGGGCGAAACTAGCCTGCTTCATTCACGAACGTGGCGGTCATGATTGCGGCAGGGCCCACAATGGGTTGTAGGGGTATGTTCTCAGTGCCACGAGACGATTTTGGCGCGCCAATTTGAGAAACATTGCCGCACGGTGGCGTCGACGCGTTGAAGCGCACGGAGAAGAGGCGTGTGCGACTGACACCGGTCCCGCGGTTCGGCACGGAGTCGGCTCCAGGCTCAGGGTCAGGGCGTCGCGCCGACCGCGCACGCGATCTGGCGCCAGGTCCGCAGCCACGGGAACGTCGCGGGCAGGTGCAGCACAATGCGACGCACCGAGCGCTCCACCCACACCGCCAGTTTGATCAGCCGCTCGCGCAGCGTCGTGACTTGGGCGTCCGCGCAGGCAGTGCCGCGGGCGCGGCGCTGCAGCTCTTGGAACAAGACGTAGGCGGTCAGGCTCAGCAGGACGCGGAACTGGTTGGCCAGGAAGCTCGAGCAACTGGTGCGATCCATCTCCAGGCCATGATGCAGTTCCTTGAGCCGGTTCTCCACGTCGCCCCGCTGACAGTAGACCTGCTCGTACACTGTCCGGGGCGCATACGGCAGGTTGGTCACGACGAACCGGGGATTGTTTTTGGGATCGCGGCCGGGATGGCGGACGACCTCCGCCTTGATGACGACGCGCCGCCGGTGGTCCCAGCTCTTGGCGGCGTAGAGCGTGTCCCCATACAGGTGCTCGGTCTGCCCGGTGGCCTTCGAGCGCATCCGGGCCTTGCCCAGCAGCCGCCGCGCCCGCTTCTCCAGCCGCGAGTTGCTCGGCATGCCGACGACGTATTCGACCTGCGCGGCCTCGAGGAAGGCGAACATCGCGGGGGTCGCGAAGCCGCCGTCCAGACGCACGCGGATGATCGGCGCGCGAAAGGCCTCGCGCAGGCGCCGAATCAAGCGCCGCAAGAGCCCGCGGGCCCCGTCGCTGGCCGTGGCGTTGCCGGGGCGCAAGACCGCGGCGACCGCGTACTGCGCCGCCTCGGCGTCGAAGGTGAGGGTCGCCACCAACGGCAAATAGCACCACGTGTCGTAATGCCCGTTGAACAAGGCCAGTTCCTGTTGCCCGTGAGTGGGATCGTCGGTGGGATCCAGGTCGATCGTGATGCGCGTGGCCCGGCCGTGGCGCCGCCGCCGCTGGTGCTCGATCACCGTCTCGGCCACCTCGTGCCCCATCCGGAGCAGCTCCCGCCCCGCGACGGCGTTCTCGAACCGCGAGAGCGTCGGCTGCGAGGCCAGGCGCGCGCCGGCCAGCGGATCGCGGTCGAGGAGCAGCTTGTGGATCGCGTCGTCGGCCAGCCGCGCGGCGTCGTTGCAATCGGCGTCGCCGCAGGCGATCCCGAAGACCCGTTGCCGGAGCAACTCGAGCGCCTGATGCTGGACCTTGCCCGGCTGGCGGTCGTCCACGAAGTGGGCGGCCAGCCGCTTGGTCAGCCCGAGGGAGGTATCGATCCCTTTGAGCAGGATCGCCCCGCCATCGGAGCTGGCGTACGCTTGGTCGAAGCGGGCGACGACGGGCTTCTTTTTCGGGTCGAGTCTGAAGGGGATCTGCGTTATACAGTGTGTAGCCATCGAGCCTCCTCGCGACGGTGTATTGAAGCGTCTCGACACCGCTTTCATAGCACCTGCGCACGGCTCGGTGGCTGTTTTTCTTCATCCTTCGCGAATTTTCAGGTCAGAGGAGCGGTGTCGCCCGCCGAAGATTAGTCGTGGCCGCCAAGCCGAGGCCTTGAGCACAAGTCAGCGCAAAGCGGTGTAGAATCGGGTGTCCGTAAATTCTTGAAATGCCGGGGTAGCTCAGTGGCGGAGCAGCTGATTCGTAATCAGCAGGTCGCGGGTTCAAGTCCCGCCCCCGGCTCCATTCCGAATCGAGCACTTCTGGATCACGTCCCTCACCGGCTGCGACCACGTTGCTACCATTCGGCCGCTCAGCGCTCTCGAAACCGG
>DASWEL010000064.1:0-2802 GCA_036394755.1 Gemmatimonadales bacterium
CTCGGTGCCCTCGCGGACCGCGCCGTCGGGGAGGCCGACGGTGGTCGTGTGCGGGAGGCCGGAGGACACGTCGACCTCGACGTCGACGACGAGCGCGTCGATGCCGCGGAGGGCGCCCGAGCGGACGCGGGCGAGCATGGGGTCTCCGTGCCCGCCCCGGCCGGCTGGAGCAATCGATAGGAGCGGAACATCGCTTCACGCCGATCCGGTTGCGCGTGCTCTACCCTTACGTCGGCGGCGCAAGTCGTCTATCGTCCATGCTCGACGAGCCCGAAGCGACAGACGCGGGCCACAACTGCAAGCGTTGCAATCCGAGCTAACCAAGGGCGTCCTCGCACGCGTTTCACATGGACGAGCTACGCATCGAAACGACGCCGGCATTCGCTGACATCCAGTTCCTCGACGTTCGTGCATACCGCGAAGCGTTGGCGAAGCGCGATGTGACGACCCTGGATGACATTTGGGCTGATGACTACACGTTTACGAACCCGCACGGGGATTTCCTCACCAAGAAGCAGCGCCTCGAGAACATCAGGTCTGCTCACACCCAGATCGAGTCGGTCGGGAGCGAGGATCAGGACGTGCGCGTCTACGGAGACACGGCAGTCATCACCGGCCGTGTCACGCTGAAGGGGAAATACAGCGGGAAGGAAGCCAGCGGCCTATACCGTTCTATCAGCGTGTGGGTCAACCAACGGGGGCGTTGGCGCCTGGTTGCGAATCAAATCACTCTGATCGCCAAGCACTGAGCTGTCCACGGCCGGCGCAAGAGCCAACGCCGTGACCGTAGTAGTATGACGCTCAGACTCGCGTCCGGGGTGGACGACTCGTCGTGGACGAGCCGTCCGACGTCGGAGGCGCGGAAGTCGAGCTGAGCCCCCCGACCGTATTGGGCTGCCGGTTGTGTGGTGCCACTCAGGTAGCCGCCGTCCAGGTGTCCGTGGCGAGGCTGTCAGCCGCCACCATCAATCCTGACGCTCGCCCTGATCTGAAGGACGACGTCTGCGTCAATCGCATTTCCGGATTTGAATAAAGTCCTGATCGCACGAAAATCGAAACGAGCCGTTGGGGCGCTCGAAGTGTGCTCGCACGTATTCCTCCAGCGCACGTTGCGGTGGCGGGTTCCGAACGGGGAGCAGGTTGAGCATGAACTCGGCAATCACGTACGCCGACGGAAAGTCCAGCGTCTCGATCTGCGCGGGACTCGTGTCGATCCGCACCTCATAACTGCTGCCGCGCTCCTCTTGAAACTGCCGAGCCAGTGACGAGACCAAAAAACGCTGGCCCAAGAAATGGTTCAGCATATGCATGCAATCGGTATCATGGTTCTGGACCACCAAGACCAAAAGGCCGCCGGTAGCCAGCCACGAGGCCAATCGTTCAAGAGTCCGCATCCATTCCGATGCGTCGATGTAGTAGAACACGTGCGAACAAAGAATCAGGTCGCCGGCCGTTCCGATCTTGGCGTTCAGAATTTGTTCCGGGATAAGGTCCGCCGTCGGACAGGCGCGCTCCAGGTCGTGCCGCAATGACGCGTTGGGCTCGATGGCGATGGTCCGGCCAAAGCGTTCGGTGAACCATGCGGTCACCTTTCCGTTGCCGGCGCCAGCGTCAACAAATACGCGCCGGGACGGCAAGTGATCGATCAGGTCGCTCAGCCATTTTTGCGCCTTGAGCTTCTGATCGGTGTGATCGAGAAAGACTTGAAACGCCTGGTGATATTCGCGACTTTGCGAATCGTACACGGCGATCGTCTCTGCCCTAGCCATGGCGTTCTCCGCTGGGTGTATGTCCGTACGCTTCTATCACGACTCGGCGGCAAACCGCCATTCGCCTACGTCGGCGCGGGCCGGTCCGTCTTTCGATAGACCCGGCGTTCCGTGGCGATGATCCATCCCTTAGAGCGCCAGGCGTGTCCGTCCTTTCGCCACGAGACGCCCCTGAAGCCGCTCTTGTGAAGGGCAACTGCACTTGGTTCTTGTTGGTGCCCGCAGGAATAAACGAAATGGCGTTATTAGGCTGGGCGGGCGCTTCATCTTGCTCATGTCCTTGGCGGTGAAGGTCGGGGCAACCGTTCGTGAATCCGCTGCCGGCGACCCAGGTGCAGAGCCGCGTCTGGGCGCTGGCGACCGTTGGCGTCTGGCACTTCGTGGTCTCGCTGCCCGCGGTCCCCGAACGCCTCGAACCTGGGGCTGCAGGCGAGAACTGTTCCAGCCCTGTTCTTTTGCGGCTCTATAGGTCGGTGGTGTCCTGAGCCGGGGCGTCAAACGAAGTACTGGTTCCCCTCCACGACCTCGCAGCGGTCGCTCTCGGCGAGCACGGTGCCGTTCCAGAGTGCTCTCGGCATGGTTCCTCCTTTCACCTACGCGATTCTAGCTCATCGCCCGTGCTCATGTGACCCTGCCGCAACGGGGAATTCTGGTCGCCTGCTCCTTACCCCCAGTTCCTTCGCGCGACGGGCTTGTCAGCGAGAGACCGCACGCGCATCCTGGCCGTTGCATCACACAGGAGGGTGCGATGGTTGCAACGCCGGTATCGCGTCGAGGCTTCATCAAGGGCGTGGGTGCGGTGGCTGCCGCGAGCATGTTCCAGGTGCGCGTCGGCGCCGCCGAGCAGGTGCGCGCGGCTCCTCCCGGCGCGGGACGGATACGCTTCGGCGTACAGCCGAGGCCCGAGCATACGACGTACGACGACATCTTGCGTTGCTGGCAGACGTGCGACGAGCTCGGCTTCGACTCGGCGTTCACGTTCGATCATTTCATGCCCATCGACGGGAAGCCCGGTCCCTGCCTGGAGGGCTGG
>DASWEL010000065.1:0-15704 GCA_036394755.1 Gemmatimonadales bacterium
CCCCCCCCGCCCGCCCCGCCCGCCCCGCCCGCCCCGCTCCCCCCTCAGAATAAACCCTCTCGCGTGATCGTCGTCGCGGACGCGCACCTGGGTCAGGTACCGCCCGCCGTTGCCAAGGCGTTCCACGCGTTTCTCGAGGAGATCCCCCGGCCTGGAGATCACCTCATTCTCACGGGCGATCTCTTCGATTTTTGGTTCGAGTATCCGAGCGTCATCCCCCGCAAACATTTTGCCACCGTCGCCAAGCTGCAGGAGGTCCGTGCGCGCGGCGTTCCCATCACGTTCGTGGGGGGCAACCATGATCGCTGGGGCGGGTCGTTCTTCACGCAGGATCTGGGCATCGAATTCTTTGGCAGCGAGGCGGAGCTCGAGTTGGGTGGGCGGCGCGCCTTCGTCACGCACGGCGACGGCCTCACCGAGCAGCACTGGAGCGGGGCGCTGATGCATCGCGCCCTCCGTCACCCTGTGACCATCGCCGTGTTTCGCGTGCTCCATCCCACGATTGGATTCTGGATCGCCGACCTGTTTTCGCGACACCTCGCCGACAATACAAAGGATAGAGCAGTGCTCGACCGTGCCGCGGCGGCGCAGCGGCGTTGGGCCGCCGACTTCCTGGGCCGCCGTCCCGACGTGGAGCTCGTGATCATGGCCCACACGCATCGCCCGGTCGTGGATCGACTGCCGGACGGCCGTGCCTATTTGAATCCGGGAGCATTTCTGGATGGCGGGCGCTATGCCGTGATCACGCCCGATGCCGTGGAGCTCCAGCAGTTCACAGTGGAGCGACTTCCACCTGCTTGAGCTTCTCACCTAAGAACAACGCACCCACCTTCCGAAAGTGCGGCTCGTCGTCCGACACGACGAAGCGATGCTCGCGACTCCCGCCGTTCGACAATAAACCCAGCCGCTCGAGCTCGCGCGACACCACGGTTGCCGTCTCTTCCGCCGAGTCGACCAGCTTCACATCCGGGCCCATGACGCGCGCGATGAGCGGCTTGAGCAAGGGATAGTGCGTGCAGCCGAGTACGAGCACGTCGACCTTCGCACGCTTCAGCGGCTCCAGGTACTCGCGCGCGATGAGCTCGGCGGCGGGGTGCTCGAACCACCCCTCCTCGACGAGCGGCACGAAGAGCGGACAGGGCTGACTGTGGACGCGCGCGTCGGCGCGCAGCGCCTTGATCGCGCGCTCGTAGGCGCCGCTCGCAATCGTGCCCGCCGTACCGATGACACCGATCGTCCCGGTTCGGGTCGCCGCCACGGCGGCGCGCGCCCCGGGCTCGATCACGCCGACCACCGGCACCGGCGAGCGCTGCTGCAGAAAGTCGAGCGCGTGCGCGGTGCTCGTGTTGCATGCGACGACCACCGCTTTGACGCCGCGCTGCAACAGATAGGCGAGGATCTCGCCGCTGTAGCGCCGCACCGTATCGGGAGATTTCGGTCCGTAGGGCACGCGGGCGGTGTCGCCGAAATAGATGACCGACTCCTGCGGCAGGCGCTCGAACAACGCGCGCGCGACGGTCAGTCCCCCGATTCCCGAATCGAACACACCGAGCGGCGCCTTATTCATGGATCGGAATGCTGACGCCGATACCGCCCGGAAACGCGCGGATCTTGAGATCCGGTGGAAAGTCGCGCAGGTGCGCGGAGACGTACGCCTCGGCTCCCGAAAAGAAATGATTGAAGACCCACAGCACGAGCCAGTCCTGCACTTCCTGCCGCTTGTGGCGGAGGTTCGCGGAATGAATCGCCTTGAAGTAGTTCGCTTCCTGCTGCGCCTTGAAGGTCATCATCGCGGTCACGCCCTCCCATGCCACGAACACCGCCCCGGTCATCGGCCGGTCGGTCGCCGCCTGGCCCCAGCCAGGAAGAAGGAAGGAGCGCAGAAAGGCCCCCATGGGCCGCACGCCTGGGTGCAGGGAGTCGGGGACGACGACGATGTGGACTGTGTCCTGGGCGGCCAACCCCGACGGTCGGACGGCCCAGACGGCCGCGACGGCCAACAGCGCCCATCGAGCTCGCATCAGCGCGCGACCAATACGTTCAATCTGCCCCGCTCCAGCTCCACCGTGCATTCGTGGACTCCCGGCTCGCGCAGCTCTCCGTCGGTATGCAGCATCAGCGGCTCCTCCGGCGAGCGAATCACGAGCTTCGCGGTCTTGATGAGGGCCACCTCGCGCATGGTGATGTGGGTGCCGCGCATCACGCGCGGAATCGCGAGGAGAAACCGCGGCAGCGACACGCGCCGGATCAAACAGACATCCAGTTTGCCGTCCGTCGGATCGGCGTCGGGGGCGAACCGATAGCTGCCCCCTGCCGTCGTGCCGTTGCAGACCTCGACCATCATCATGTACCCCCGCTCCCGAAATCCGGGCGCGGCAACCTCGAAAACCGGCGGCACGAACTTGAAAAATGTCTTCACGATCGGCACGAGATACGAGAGGAAGCCCCGCAGGTGGTGCATCGCGTTCCGTGTCTTCACCACCGCGGGGCCGAACCCGAACCCGACGCTGTTCACGAACCACTCGTCGAGGACCCGCCCCGCGTCGAACCGCTGAGACCGGGCGGTGACCAGCCGCGCCACCGCGCGGGCCGGATCGTGGCCGTACTGCCCGACGATTTTCGCGAAGTCATTGCCGGAACCGATCGGTACGACGCCGAGGGCGGCATCGGTGTCGGCGCACAGCAGCCCGTTCGCCACTTCATGGACAGTGCCATCCCCGCCCACCGCGACCACGTGCTTCGCACCCTGGCGCACGGCCGCCGACGCCAACTCCTGACCGTGACCGGGCCCTTCGGTGCGGACGAGATCCACCGCCCAGCCCTGTGCCCGGAACGCGCGCGCGACCACGGACTCGGCGTGTCGTGCGGCGCCGCGTCCCGCAGCGGGATTGAGGATCACGTGGGCATGAAGCACGCGGCAGACAAGATACAATCTCGTCTGCCGCGCAAGGACCTGCCGATGTTCGAGCCGGATTTAGTGAATCAGGTAGCGCTCTTCCCAGTCCACGGCGAATTCGACGCTGCACCGACCGCACATCATCCGGCTGGGCTTGCCCCGGAGCGGGACGCGGTCGCGGCACGAAGGGCACACCGCATAGTGCTCCCCGATGTCCATGGAACGAGGGACATTCCGGGGGCGCGGCACGACGGTCCACTTACGTGGCGGTGAATTCGACATCTGCAGGAAGGCACGGACAACCGCGACGGGGGTCCCTTTCACATCGACTACGGCCGCGAGGCCCTGCGCCTTGATGAGCCGGTACCAGGCGCCGCGGCGCAAGCTGCAGTTCACATCGGCTTGAAGACGAGCCCACACCATCATTCACGCTCGGGCGTCGAGGGACGACAAGAGTAACCTGCACCAACCGACTTGGAAGTGACCGCTGTCACCCGGCGTGTTTGACGCCGTTCCCTTCCTCCCAATTGATCTCAAACTCCTGCCGGCAGCGCGCACACTCCAGCGTGCGCACGGTCGTTTTCTTCGGCAGCGGCGCCCGTGCGCGACAGTTCGGACACACGCCGTAGGTTCCCCGAAGATGGGGTGGCGCTTTCCGATTCTCTGCGGACCCGTGCACGACGCTCCAGCGTTGCGGCGGCCGCTGCTGAATCTCGAGCCAGGCGCGGAGCACACCGACCTTACGGTGATTGACTTCGATAACTGCCTGGAGATCCGTGAGCTGGATCACGCGGTACCACGCACCGCGGCGCATCTTGAGGGGGACATCAGCCTGCAGGCGGGCAAATAAGATCGCCATCACGGCTCCTGGTGAAGGGAGACGAGAATGGGCGCGGGCACAATATAGTGATCAGCGCAAGCGCTAGGACATCAGGAATTGTCCCAGCCGATGTCGAAATACCCGTTGCACTTGGGACAGCGCATGGCGACCGTGCGCTCCTCGAGGCGGGCGCGCTCGCGGCAATTGGGACAGACGCCGTAGCGCGCGCCCCAGGTAACCGGCAAGCGGGCGGAGCGGGGAGGGCGTGGCACAACGGTCCACCGCGTAGGCCGTGTGGGGAGGATTTCGAGCGACGGCCGCGGGAAGGCGGTCAAGGTTCCGTTGACGTCGAGCACGGCTTCCTGCGGCGTGAGCTTGACAACGCGATACCACGCGCCGCGCCGCAGGTGGCTGGCTTCCGCAGGACGGATACGAGCCCACTGCATGCCGGTCATATTCTACCATTGTGAATCGCGAGGGAAAAAGTCAACCCAGGCGCGGTGGCGGGAGCGTATGGGAATCGAACCCATCTAACCCCTTTCGGGGTCAAGCCAGTTTTGAAGACTGGTCAGGCCACCAGACCCAATCCGCTCCCACGAGTGCCCTACGGTGTGAGCGCGATCACGTCGATCTCGACGCGCGCGCCCTTGGGTAGTCCCGCCGCCTGCACCGTCGAGCGCGCAGGCTTGTGCGCGCCGAAATGCTTCGCGTACACCTCATTCATCTGCGCGAAATCGGCCATGTCCGCCAGGTACACCGTCGTCTTCACGACCTGCGCGAGCGACGTTCCGGCGGCGGACAGCACCGCCTTGAGATTCGCGAACACCTGTTCCGTCTGCTCCGCCGTCGTCCGGCCGATGAGCTCCCCGCTTTTGGGATCGAGCGCGACCTGTCCCGCGGTGAACACGAGGCGGTCGGTCGCAACCGCCTGACTGTACGGGCCGATGGCCTTGGGGGCGGCGTCGCTGGCGATGATACGCATCAGAACAGTCCCTCGATCGTGCCGTCAGGAAGAAGCCGAATCCGCTCGGCCGCCGGGCTTTTGCCAAGGCCCGGCATCGTCATGATGTCCCCCGCCAGCGCCACGACGAACCCGGCACCGGCCGAGGGGAGGATGTCGCGCACGTGCAGCGTGAATCCCGCGGGGGCACCCAGCTGCGTGGCGTCGTCGGAGAATGAGTACTGCGTCTTGGCCATGCACACCGGCGTCTCGCCCAACCCGAGCTTCGGCAACAGCTCGAGCGCACGGTCGGCGGCCGGCGCGAACCCGACACCCGACGCACCGTAGATCTCCCGCGCAATCGTCTCGATCTTCTCGCGGATCGGGCGGCGCTCATCGTACAGCGGTTTGAAGGTCGACTTGCTCGTCTTGAGCAGACCGAGCAACGACTCCGCCACCGCGATCCCGCCCTCCCCGCCCTTCTCCCAGACGTCGCAGCGCACGACGTCGACGCCCTCGGCCATGCCCACAGCGCGGACGGCTTCGACTTCATCATCGGCATCGGTGATGAAGCGATTGAGCGCGACCATGACGGGGACGCCGAACTTCTTCACGTTGCGGATGTGACGGCGCAGGTTCTCGGAGCCGCGCTGCACCGCGGCGGGGTCCGCCGTGGCCAACCGATCCTTCTTGACCCCCCCGTGCATCTTCAGCGCCCGAACCGTCGCGACGATGATCGCCGCTTCCGGCTTGAGCGCCGCGAACCGGCACTTGATGTCGAAGAATTTTTCGGCGCCGAGGTCGGCGCCGAAGCCCGCTTCCGTCAACACGATATCCGAGAGCGCGAGCCCGAGCTGCGTCGCCACGACCGAATTGCAGCCGTGCGCGATGTTGCCGAACGGGCCGCAGTGCACGAGCGCGGGCCCACCCTCGAGCGTTTGCACGAGGTTTGGGTTGATCGCGTCCTTGAGCAGCAGCGTCATCGCGCCCTGGGCTTTGAGGTCGGTGGCACGCACGGCCGTTTTGTCGCCCCGCAATCCGACGATGACGCGTGACAGCCGCGTCTCGAGGTCCTCGATCCCCGTCGCCAAAGCGAGAATTGCCATGATTTCCGACCCGGGGATGATGACGAAGCGCTCTTCGCGCATCGGACCGCCGGTCACGCCGCCCAGCCCCACGATGATGCTGCGCAGCGCGCGGTCGTTCATGTCGATCGTGCGCGGCCAGATCACGCGGCGCGTGTCCATGCCGAGGGGGTTGCCGTGATGCAGATGCGCGTCGAGCATCGCCGAGAGCAGATTGTGCGCGCTCGCAATGGCGTGGAAATCGCCCGTGAAATGCAGGTTGATGTCTTCCATCGGCACGACCTGCGAATACCCGCCGCCGGCGGCGCCACCCTTCACACCGAACACGGGACCGAGCGACGGCTCGCGCATGGCCAGAATGGCGTTCTTGCCGAGGCGCCGCAGCGCCTGGGTGACGCCCACGGTGACGGTGGACTTGCCTTCCCCGGCCGGCGTGGGATTGATCCCGGTGACCAGGACGAGCCGCCCCTTGGGGGTACGCTGCCGCAGCGCGCGCAGCGAGATCTTCGCCTTGTACTTGCCGTACAGCTCGAGCTCATCGTCGGACAAGCCCAGCTCGGCCGCGACGTCACGAATCGGCCGGAGTTTCGCGGCCTGGGCGATGGCGATGTCGGAAGGGACTTTGGTGGCGGCGGTGGCAGTCATAGCGAGGAATCGATCCGGGAACCGAAACAGCGACGGGCGTTTGCCGTGGTGCGCCGCGTCAGCTCGTCGAAGCTCTCGCCCCGCAGCGCCGCCGCGCGGACGGCCACGTCGCGTACGAAACCCGGTTCGTTGCGTTTGCCGCGATGGGGGACGGGAGCGAGATAGGGTGCGTCTGTCTCGACCAACAGTCGGTCAGTCGGACAGTCGGTCAGCCGGTCTGTAAGACCCCAATTCTTGAAGGTGATCATCCCGCTGAAAGAGAAATATGCGTCAATCGCCATGCCGGCTTCCCAGACGGCGTCTCCGGAAGCGAAGCTGTGGAGCACAACGACCGGAGGAGTGGGCGCGAGCGACCGGAGGATCGCGGCCATGTCGTCGTCGGCGTCGCGGGCGTGCACGATCACCGGCTTGCCGAGCTCCTGCCCGAGCTGCAGGTGCGCCTCGAACGCGCGGCGCTGCGTGTCGCGCGGCGAGTGCAGGTAGTGGTAATCGAGCCCCGTCTCACCCACGGCCACGACTTCCGGCGCGGCGAGCAGCGCGCGAACGCGCTGTCGCGCATCATCAGACCAGGTGCTGGCTTCGTGCGGATGCACGCCTGCGGTCGCCGAACGTCCCGCGGCGTCTCGGGCGAGCGCGGCCGCGCGCTCGCTGCCGGCCAATGACTCACCGATTACCACCACGTGGGTGACGCCCGCCGCCTTCGCGTTGGCGAGCACGGCGTCGCGATCGGTGTCGAACGCGGCATCGCCGAGGTGGCAGTGCGTGTCGACTAGCGTGCGGGCTGCGGGGTGCGGGCAGACGGAGACGACGGCGCCGCCGGCGGAGCGGACACCGGCGGGGTCGCCGCCGGGCGCGAGCCGAACGCCCGCGCGCCGCGTGCATCCTCACCGGGCCAGCGCTTCTCGATCCAGAGCAGCACGGGCGCGGCGATATAGATCGACGAGAACGTGCCCGTGAAGATTCCGAACGACATGACCCACGCGAACGGCCGGATCACCTCACCGCCGAGCAGGAGCAACGAGAGCGTCGTCGCGATAGTGGTGCCGTGCGTCAGCACCGAGCGCGGCAAGGTTTCGTTGATCGAGAGGTTGAGGATCTCGTAGAGATTCTGGCGCCGGTACTTCCGCAGGTTTTCGCGTACGCGGTCGAAGATGATGATCGTGTCGTTGAGCGAGTAGCCGACGACGGTGAGCACGGCGCCCACCACGATGAGGCTGACCTCCAGATGCATCACGCTGATGAACGCGATGGTCGCGACGATGTCGTGCGCGGTCGCGACGACCGCAGCGAGGCCAAAGCGCCACTCGAACCGAACGGCCAGATAGATCAGGGTGACGACGAAGCTCAGCAGGATGGCGATCAGCGCCTTGCCCTGGAGCTCCCGTCCCACCTTCGGTCCCACCGACTCCGTGCGGACGACCGTGTACTGCCGCGCCCCCACGCTCTGGTCGAGCGCGCGCCCTACCGCCGCGCCGACCGCCTGGCTGTCGGCGGCAGCCTGATCGGTGGGCGCTTCGGCCGTGCCGGCGGCATGCGCCAGGCGCGCCCGAATCACGTACGACGTATCCGAGCCGAACGTCTGAATCTCCGCGCCGTTGAGGCCGACCCGATCGAGCGCCGCCCGGAGGTCCTCCGTCGGCACGCGCTTGTGCAACTCGACCTGGATCAGCGTGCCGCCGGTGAACTCGATGCTGTAGTTGAGGCCGCGGATGGCGAGGAAGACGGCCCCGACCAGCATGATGGCGCCCGTGAGGGAAAACGCCCAGCGGCGCCACTTGATGAAGTCGTAGTTGGCGTTGGCAAAGAGTCTGATCATCAGATGCTCAGGGTGACCATGTCGGGCCGCCGGTTCAGCCACATGAGGAACAGCGTCTTCACGACGAAGATCGCCGAGATCATCGAGGCGGCGATACCGATGATCAGCGTGATGGCGAAGCCCTGCACCGGGCCGGTGCCGACCGCGTAGAGAATCAGCGCCGTGAGCGCGGTGCTGACGTTCGAGTCGACGATCGCGTTCATCGCGTGCAGGAAGCCGTCATCCACGGCCAACCGCAGCGACTTACCGTGGACGAGCTCCTCCCGTATTCGCTCGAAGATCAGCACGTTCGCGTCCACCGCGATGCCGATCGACAGCACGAAACCGGCGAGACCGGGCAGCGTCAGGGTGAACCCGAAGAGCGCCAGCCCGGCCAGGGTGAACAGGCAGTAGAGGGTGAGCGCCGCGACCGCCAGAGCGCCCGCCATCCGGTAGTAGCCGATCATGATCAAAATCACGAGCCCCACGCCGACCACGCCGGCGCGAATGCCGTCGTGGATCGAATCGGCGCCGAGGGACGCGCCGATGGCGCGCTCCTCGATGATGGTCAGTGGCGCGGGCAGCGCGCCGGCGCGCAGCACCAGCGCCAGGTCGCTCGCTTCCTGCAGCGGCTTGGCGCCGAGCTCGATTTGGCCGTTGGCGCCGATCTGGCTGCGGATCACCGGCGGTTGTCCCTGCACCCGACCGTCGAGGACGATCGCCATGTAGTCGCCGATGTGCCGCGCCGTTTCATCCGAGAACTTGCGGGCGCCGCGATGGCTGAGCTGGAACGTGACGACCGACTGATTGGTGACGGGATCGCGGCGCGCGGCCGCTTTGACCAATTCTTCGCCCGTAATGATCGGGCGGGATTCCACCGCGTAGAGCGCCCGATAGGCGCGCGCACCGCGCGACTCGGACTGCGCGCCCCACTTCAGCTCGAGGCCGCGCGGGATCACCGAGCGCACGTCGGGCCGGTTGATGAGACTGTCCACCAGCGGCCATTTCTGTTCTTCGACGAGGAATTCGCCGGGGAGCTGGCCCTGAAACAGCAGCGCCGACAACACGCCGGGCATGTTCGCCTCGGCCGCCGAATCGCGCGCCGCCTTGGTCGTGTCCCCGCCGAACAGCTGCGCGACGGCCGAAGGCGCCGCGGCGCCGGTCGACTTGACGCCCGCTTTGCGCAACGCCGCGTCGATCGGCGGCAGCGCATCCTTGAACAGGCCCTTCATGTCGGTGATGCGGAATTCGAGGAACGCCGTTCGCTGAATCACGCCCTTCGCCCGGGCGGGGTCCTTCTCGCCCGCGAGCTCCACGATCAGGCGGCAGCGGCCCTGGATCTGCACGACCGGCTCCGTCGTGCCGAACTCGTCGATGCGCGTGCGCACGACGCGCTCGGCGCGCTGGATGGCGTCGGCGCAGTCGGGCACCGGTCCCTTGGACTGGTCCACTTCGAGTGCGAGGTGAATGCCGCCCTGGAGGTCGAGCCCCAGATTAATCGGCACGCGCCGCACGGTCGTGTCTTTCATCACCCCGGTGTCGGGATCGCGGACGCGCATTTTGACGTTGCGCGGCAACAGGGAAATGATGCTCACCACGACCAGGATCCCGATCACATATAGCCGCTGACGAATCTTTCCCATCGCCTCGCTCTACCGGTTGAGGGTCGCCCGCGCCGCCTGGCGGTCGCGCTCGAGCTGCGCCACCAGCGCATCGCGGGACGGGAACGCCTGCACGTCGCGCAGGCGCTGGACCCATTCCACGTCTACCGTTTCTCCGTACAGGTCGCCGTCGAAATCGAACAGATGGACTTCGAGCGTGCGCGCCTGATCACCAAATGTCGGCCGGGGGCCCTGATTCATCATGCCGCCGTACCGTTTTGCGTTTCCCGTTTCCCCTTTCCCGACGGTCACTGACACCGCATACACTCCATCGGGTGGCAGCAGCTTCCTCGCGTCGGGCGGTTCGAGATTGATCGTCGGAATACCGATCGTCCGCCCCCGTCCCGCACCGCGAACAACTTTCCCACGTATCGCATACGGCCGCCCCAGCCAGCGCGCCGCGGAATCCAAATCCCCGAGAGCGACGCCCGAACGAATCAACGTCGACGAAATCGGCTGCCCGTTGTCGCGGACGGCGTCCACCACCGCCATCCGAAAATCGCGCTGCCGCGCCAACCGCTCTACCAGCTCCACGTCGCCGGCTCGCCCGCGGCCGAACCCGTGATCGTACCCCATCACGAGCTCGTGCATACCGTACTCGTCGCACAGCCGTCCAACAAACGCTTCGGCATCGAGCTGCGCCACGGCCGGCGTGAAGGGCATCAGCACGAACTGATCGATGCCCTGCGCCTGCACCAGCGCTGCTTTTTCCGCCGGCAGCGTCAGCAGCTTCGGCGCCGCCGCCGGATTCACCACCGCAAGCGGATGCGGCTCGAACGTGACCAGCACGCTCGCGAGTTTGCCGGCTCGCGCCCGCCGCGTCACCTCCGCGAGCACCGCCTGATGGCCGCGATGCACGCCATCGAAGGTACCCATTGTGACGACCGCCGGTCGCGACATCAACCGTCCGCCACCACCACGCGGGGCTTCAGAAGGTCGCCGACCTGCTCCGCCACGGCTAGGAGCTCGGGGCCTTCAAACAGTGCTAGCGGGTCGCGGCTATCGGCTATCGGGGCCCGCTGAATCGGGCGTCCGTGCACCACCGCGTCCCGTTCCTTCTTATCTACCTGACGGCGCGGCAGATGCGCGACCAGGATCGCCGCATCCTGCAACGCCGCTTTTGTGACCGTCTCCGGTGCCACCGCGTCCGCGAGGAGCAGCGGCCCGACCGCGGTGCGCCGCAGCGCGGTGAGATGGGCGCCGCAGCCCAGCTTCGAGCCGATGTCGCGCGCCAGCGAGCGCACGTAGGTGCCCGCGCTCACGGTCGCCCGAAACTGCAGATCAGGCACCGCGGCCTCGAGAATCGCTAACTCTCGAATTTCGACCGGCCGCGGCGTGAGCTCTACAGCCTCACCGCGCCGCGCGCGCCGGTACGCCCGCTCACCCTCGATCTTCACCGCCGAGTACGCCGGCGGCCGCTGCTCGTACGCGCCGCGGAAGCTCCCGATCACATCCGCGAGCTGTGCGGGTGTGATGTCCGTCCAGGGCGCGGTGGCCACGACGGCGCCGGTGAGGTCGTCGGTGTCGGTCGAGACGCCGAGCCGGATCACGCCTTCGTACGTCTTCGGCCACTCCGCCGCGAACGGGGCCAGCCGCGTCGCCCGCCCGACGACCAGCACCAGCAGCCCTTTGGCGAACGGGTCCAGCGTGCCCAGATGTCCCACGCGCTGTTCGCCGAGCGCGCGGCGGACGATGTCCACGACATCATGCGACGTGGGGCCGGCCGGCTTGGCGACCAGGACCAGCCCACCGTTGGTCAGTCGTCCGTCTCCTTCAGTTTCTTCAACACGCGGTCGATGTGCTGCGCATGCTCGAGCCCGCGGTCCAGATGGAAATGCAGCTCGGGACTCGTCCGCAGGCTCAGTTCTTTCGAGAGCTGCGCCCGCAGAAAGCGCGCGGCGCTCGCCAATCCCTCGAGCGACGTCGCCTTCTCCTCGTCGGAGCCCATGACGCTCACGCGCACGTTGGCGTGCGACAGATCGGGCGAGACCTCGACGCCGGTGACCGTGACGAACCCGATCCTGGGATCGCGCACGTCGCCCGTGAGGAACACGCCCACGGCGTGGCGGATCATTTCGCTCACGCGTTCGGGACGATGACTGCGACGCTTCATCTCAGAGATAACTCGTGCTCGTGTCCACGATGCGCGCGCCGTCCGCGCCCGCCACCAGCTGGTCCGCTTCGCGCAGCACGCTCTCGGCGTGACGCCGGTCGGTGCTCACCACGGCCGCCGTGAGCTCGGCACGCTGCCACAGATCGTGATGCCCCGTCTCGGCGACGGACACGTTGAAACGGTTGTGCATCCGATCCTTCAGACTCTTCACGATCGTGCGTTTGTCCTTCAGCGACTGGCACGCCGGAAGATGCAGCTCCCACACCATCACACCCACGATCACGACTCAGCGGCGCTGAGGGAGCGCGCGACCTCCTCGATGCGGTATGACTCGATCAAGTCGCTCACCTTGACGTCGTTGAAATTCTCGATGCCGATGCCGCACTCGAAGCCCTCGCGGACCTCGCGGACGTCATCCTTGAACCGTTTCAACGACGCCAACGTCCCGTCGTAGACCTCGACACCGTTGCGGATCACCCGCACCCGTCCGGTCCGCGGGATGACGCCGCTCCGCACGAAGCAGCCGGCGATCGTGCCGATCTTCGCAATCTTGAAAATCTGCCGCACTTCCGCCTCGCCGAGCACGACTTCCTTCTTTTCAGGGGCGAGCAGGCCTTCCATGGCCAGCTTCACCTCTTCCACCGCCTCGTAAATGATCCGGTAGGTGCGGATCTCCACACGCTCGCGATCCGCCGCGGCGCGCGCATTGGAATCGGGGCGCACATGGAACCCGACGATGATCGCGCCGGAAGCGCGCGCCAGCAGCACGTCGGATTCGGTGATCGCGCCGACGCCGCGGTGCACCACTTCGACCTTCACCTCGGCGGTCGAGAGCTGCGCCAATGCGTCGGCGAGCGCCTCGGCGGGACCGCCCTGGTCGGCCTTGATGATGATCCGCAAGGTCGCCACGCCGCCCGCCGCCGCTTCCGCCATGAAGTCTTCCAACGTCTTCACCCGGCCCGAGCGCCGATGCTGCGCCTCGCGCTCCAGCCGCTGCCGCTTCTGCGCGATGTCGCGCGCCGCTGCGGCATCGTCCATCGCCAGGAAGCTGTCGCCCGCTTCGGGCACACCCTCGAACCCGAGGATCTGGACCGGCGTCGACGGCCCGGCGTCGGCTTCGGTACCGCCGCGCTCGTCGTACATCGCGCGCACGCGGCCCGAGTATTGGCCGCAGATGAAGTCGTCACCCACCCGCAACGTGCCGTTCTGCACGAGGATCGTGGCGAGGGCGCCCTTGCCCGGATCGAGCTGCGCTTCCAGGACCGTCCCGTGCGCCTTGCGCTCGGGATTGGCTTTGAGATCGAGCAGCTCCGCCTGGAGCAGGATCTGGTCGAGTAGTGCGTCGACGTTGGTGCCCTTCTTGGCGGAGATCGGGGTCATCAACGTGGTACCGCCGAATTCTTCGAGGACGACGCCGTGCGATAACAGGTCCTGCTTCACCTTCTGCACGTTCGCCGTCGGCAGGTCGATCTTGTTGATCGCCACGACGAGCGGCACGCCGGCGTTCTTGGCATGCGAAATGGCCTCGATTGTCTGCGGCATGATCGCGTCGTCCGCAGCGACGACCAGCACGACGATGTCCGTCACCTGCGCGCCGCGGGCACGCATGGCGGTGAACGCTTCGTGACCAGGCGTGTCGAGGAACGTGATCCGGCGGCCGTCCTTCAGCGTGACCTGGTAGGCGCCGATGTGCTGCGTGATGCCGCCCGCCTCGCCCGCGACCACGTTCGCTTTGCGGACATAGTCGAGCAGCGACGTCTTGCCGTGGTCGACGTGGCCCATGATCGTCACGACCGGCGGCCGGGGCCTCAGCGTCTCAGCGGCGTCCTGCGCCTCTTCGGTCTGGGTGGTGGCGTACTCCTCTTCCTTCACCGCCTGGAAGCCGAAGGCCGACGCGATCAGCTCGATCATGTCGAAATCGAGCCGCTGATTGATCGTCACCATCTGGCCCAGCTCTTTGAACGCGAACGTCACGATCTGGGTCGGCGGAACCTTGAGGGTGTTGGCGAGCTCGGAAACGGTAATGAACTCGGTCACCCGGACCAGCGTCTTTTCGCGCTCGCGCTCCTCGCGCCGCCGCTCTTCCTGCACCTCACGGAACGTCGGACCCTCTTCGCGGCGATGCACGCCCTTCTTGCCGACCGGCGCCTTCAGCGTCGCGAGGGTGCGCGAAATGTTCTGCGCGACCGCTTCCTGATCGACCAGGGACTTCTTGCCTTTCTTGCGCTTCTTGCCCTTCTCTCGCCGGCGCTCGTCGAGCGGCGGCGCGCCTGGTGCGGCGGACGCGACGGGTCGCGGCGGCACCGTCGGGCTTCCCCCCGGGCCGGATGGCGTGCCGCGCGCCACTGGGCGCGGGCGGACCGGCGTCGGGATGAACGGACGAGGCGGTGGTGACAAAACCGGCGGCGAAAACGGCGGTGCCGATGGGGCGGAGGGCGGCGGAGGCGCAAACGTCAAACTCGCCGCGGGCGCTGCCGACTCGGCCGCTTCGGCTGGCGCAAGGTCCTTGAACAGCGCGGCCGCACGCTCCTCGAGCGACGCGGCGGGACGCTCTTCTTCCTGCTCGCGGGCGGCGGTCTCGAGCGCGAGGCGCGCGATCTCGGCCTCGGCCGCTTCGGCAGCCGCGACTTCGGCGGCCGCGGCATCGGCGGCGGCGACTTCCGCGGCAGTGCGGCGGCGGCGCATCGGACGCCCCTCGGCAACGGGCGGAGCCGGCGGCGGCTCGACCGCCTTGGCCGTGCGGCGCCGTTTGGGCGGCGCGCTCGGCTGTTTCTGTTTGCGCTTGTCGCGCTCCCAGCGCGCGCGCATCAGCGATACCTGCTCGTCCTTGAGCGGCGTCAGATGACTGCGCACGAAGATGTCCATCTCCTTGAGCATGCCCATCAGCTGCTCGCTGGAGATCCCGAATTCCGCTGCCAGATCATGGATTCGCGTCGTTGCCACTCGTACTCCTCCGCTATCTGCCATCAGCCGTCTGCCATCAGTCCGCGCGCGAGCGCCGGATCAACCACCCCAACCGCCTGAACGGGCGGCCTGCCGAGCTCCTCGCCCAACTCCGCGGCGACGGGGCCGCGAAGCACCGGGATGCTCTTGGCCTCGGCGAGCCGCGCCACTTTCTCGACCGTGCGCGGGCCGGCATCCTGCGCCAGCACCACGCACGCCAACTTCCCTCGCTGCAACCCTGCCCTGACGCCTGCCACTCCGACCACCACATTTCCCGCACGCAACCCCAGACCGAGCAGGCGGGTGATGCGTGTGCTCACGCCGCGGGACTCGGCGCCCCCGGCTCTTCTTCCTCGCCGCCCTCCTCGGTCATCTCATTCAGGAAGGCCATCATCTTCTCCGCGAGATCGGGTGTCATGCCCGGGATCTTGTCAACGTCCTCGCGCTCGAGATCGAGAATGTCCTGTAACGTCTTCTTGCCGGCCTGCTCCAGCACGGCCACCAGCTCGGGCGACAGGCCCTTCATTTCCGAGAGCGCCACCTGCGTCACCGACTGATCGGCCGGTGGCAGCGGGGCGAACAGCGGGCCCTCGCCGCCGCGCTCCAGCCATTCGCGGCTCGAGTAGAGATCGACTTTCCAACCCGTGAGCTCGGAGGCGAGACGCACGTTCTGGCCGTTGCGGCCGATCGCGAGCGACAGCTGGTCCTCGTCGACGATCGCCTGAATCGTTTTCGACTCGGGATCGGAGAAGACGCGGGCGACGCGGGCGGGCGCGAGCGACAGCTTGGCGAACCGCTCGGGATCG
>DASWEL010000066.1:0-54082 GCA_036394755.1 Gemmatimonadales bacterium
AACCGTCGCCCAAGATCCGCCCGAGACGATCGCGCGCTCCCTGGTCGAGTTGGGCCGCCGGCTCGACGCCGAATTGTGGCTGTATCGCCGTGGCGTGCTCGTGGCTACGAGCTCGCCGGTGCTGGGGGAGCTCGGTTTGGTCGATCCATTTCTCGCTCCCCAGGTCTTCCGGGGCACGCTCGAGGATGAGCTCGAGACGACTATCGACGCGCGCACCGGCGGCCGGCCGACCCGCGTCGGCTTTCTCGTCGTTGCGCCGGGTCCCACCGGTGAGCAGGGAGTGCTGGCCGTGCCGCAGCTGTTGGACGACGAGCGCATTCGGGAGCAGCGGGAAGATCTCACGTTCGGCATCCTGCTGGCGACGCTCGTTGGGTTGGTGGCCGCGATCTACCTTGCCGGCCTCGCGGCGCGCCGGCTCGCGAAACCGGTCGCCGCGTTGCGCGAAGCCGCCATTGCCGTGGGGCGGGGCAGTGAGCCGCCGGCCTTCCCGCCGGGAACGCCACGGGAATTCGAGCCGGTGCTCAGTGCGTTCGACCGAATGGCCACCGACGTGCGCCGCAGCCAGGCGGCACTCGAGGAAGCGCGGCAGCGCACGGCGCGCGTCCTGGCCAACGTCGCCACCGGCGTCATCGCGGTGGACGACGCGCTCCGCGTCACGATGGCCAACCCCCGCGCGTCCGAGCTCGTGCTGGGAGGGACCGAGACGCTGGCGCCGGGCAACGTGCTGCCGCAAACAACGGCGGCCGGATGGGCGCCCGTATGGCAGGCGGTCGCCCAATTCATTACCGACAACCGCGACGTCATTCAGGAGCGCGAGTTCGACGTCGGGGGGCGGCAGATTCGCGTGCAACTCGCGCTGCTGGGCGCGGCGCCCGACGGTTGCGTCATTGCGCTCGACGACGCAACGGCGCTGACGCGTGCCGCGCGCGTACTCGCGTGGGGCGAGATGGCGCGGCAGGTGGCGCACGAAATCAAGAATCCGCTCACGCCGATCCGACTCGGGATCCAGCATCTGCAGCGGGTGCGCGGGAAGGGTCAGTCCACGACGTTCGAGGCGACGCTCAAGGAGACATCAGAACGCATTCTGGTGGAAATCGACCGGCTGGATGGCATCGCGCGCGCGTTCGCGCGCTTCGGCGCGCCGTCGGGGGAGGGCGCCGAGCAGCTGCCGCTCGAGCCGGTGGACCTCGCGGCCACCGCCCGCGAAGTCGTGCAGCTCTACGACCTCGGCTCCGCGCCGCGGTTCGAAGTGCGCACGAGCAACGGCGCGCCCCCTCCGGCGCTCGCGCGCAAAGACGAGGTTAAGGAAGTGCTCGTGAATTTGCTGGAGAATGCCCGCAACGCCGATGCGAAGCGGGTGACCGTGCAAGTCGCCGCGAGCGGCCGCCAGATGGTCGTCGCCGACGATGGCCGCGGGATTCCGGCGGAGATATTGCCGCGCGTGTTCGAGCCGACGTTCTCCACGACATCGAGCGGCGCCGGCCTGGGTCTGGCGATCGCCCGCCGCCTGGTCGAGAGCTGGGGCGGCGTAATCACGCTCGAAAGCCACCCCGGCAAAGGGACACGGGTCACTCTGACGCTCCAGACAGCACCCTGAAGCGGGTTTGGGTGACCTTCCTCACACCAAACAATGGAAAAATCGGACACAATGTGCAAAGTTGTGGCGGCCTTTCCCCCGTCCGAGGTGCCTTGTGCGAACTGGAGTCGTCGCTGTTGCGCTCGCCCTGCTCGTACTCGCTCCCCTGCTCCCGCGGCAAGCGCGCGCGCAGTTTTCGTTCGACGCGCGGCGCTATGGCATGGGAGGGGTCTCGCTCAGCCGTGACGGCAACGCCCGTCGCTTCAATCCCGCCTATCGCGCGCTGAAGACCCACGGCGAGACCACGGGAACACCGAAGTTCTCGATCCCAGTGCCGATCGGGCTGATCAAGTTCTTCAAGGATCACCCGATCAGTCAGCTGAGCCACGACCCGATGTTCGATCCGAAATCGACATCGTTCAATCCGTTCGAGCTCACGAACCTCATCTTCAATCCGCCAATCTTTTATGAGGTGAAGAAGTCGCCTACGCCGACCAACAACGTCGAATTCACGGTCGGCAAGAACCAGCTCATCCTGAATCTTGGTGGATCGCGGGTCCTGATTCCCGAACAGGAGTTCGGACTGGGGACCACGAGCCGGCTGTTCGATGCGGGCGCGGGATTCGGGGGCTTCCACGTGGGCGTCATGGGCTTCCTGCAGTATGACGTGGCATTCTCGCTCGACAGCGCGCTGCGGCGCGCGCTCACGGACACCGTGACGGGCGTGCGGCCGGGAGACACCCTCTCGCTCTTGAGCGATGCGATCGCACAGGCAGGACTGGCTCCGACCGTCAGCTTTGCCGGACGGCTGACACACGGTGCCGATCCGGCAAGCGATGACGGCCTGTACCTCGGCGGGGCCGTGCACTACTACTTGGGCGCCACGTACGGGCGCCTCACCGGTCCGGCGCAGATCCAGGTCGGCAATCCGATCTTCGGAACCAAACCGGCGGTGGCGCTCGCCGACACGCTGCGCACGTCCAACCAGCACAATGGCAAGGGCGTCGGTGGTGACGTGGGCCTGGTCTGGGTCAGCGGCCCATTCGAGGTGGGCGTGGGTGTCAACGACATCGGTGCTGAGCTGACGTGGTCGGATACGAAGGTCCAAGACGTTTCGTATATCACCACGACCGGCAAGCTCGTGACGACGATCGACACCAATCACGTCGAGACGAAGACGAAGCTCCCCGTCACGTACATGGCGAACGCGGCGCTCCGCATGGGCACAGGGACGACCGTCGGGGGCGATGTGGTCAACTCGGGCCGCGGCACGGTGATCCACGTCGGCGTCGAGCAGCGCACGGGTCCGTTCGCGCTGCGCGGCGGTGTCTCACGCGATCAGCGCAAGAAAATGCAGTTCGGCTTTGGTGGAGGTCTGCGACTCGGACCGATCGGACTGGACGTCGGGTTCTTCACACACAGCAATTCACTGTCGACGCAACGGGCCATCACGATGGCCACGGCGATTTCGATCTATTGAGGGGCGACACATGAAAGCTCTTGCTGCCGCTCTCCTGGTGTTCGTCGCGGCGTGTGGCCAGGGGAAAGCGATCTTCAACGTAAACGTTTACAGCTTCATCGCCGGAACCGGCAAAGACACCGTTCCATATATCATTCCACCGTCCAGCTCGGCTTCCGGCTCGACGGTGCAGAAGATCAACCTCCCTCCCGGCTTCGGGAGCTCGATCGTCGACTCGGTCCGGATCACAAACGGCAGCGCAAACCTCCTCACGACGAGCGGGTCCGGCCGGATCGGTTTCCAGCTGTACGTCGCCGCGGACTCGGCCGGCACGTACAACGCCGGGGCACTCGCGCTCAACCTCCCCGATACCGCGGTGAGCGCGGGGCCGCCGATCAGCGTCGCGATCAGCGGGGACCTGAGTACCGCAGTGCATACGGTCTTCACGCAGCCGACAGTGTGGGTCAGACTCGTCGCCAACGGATCGAATCCAAATGCGCTCCCGGTGACCGGCCTCCAGGGCAAGATGATTCTGACCGCCCTTACGATCAGGGTAGTCGTCGAGGACAAGATCTTCTAGAGGCTATATTTCCCCGCTGTGAGTACCCGACGCCCGACAGTCCCCGTCAGCGTGGGCGGCGTGCTGGTGGGCAGTGCCCATCCGATCGTCGTCCAGTCGATGACCAACACCGACACCGCCGATGCCGCCGCGACGGCCGCGCAGGTGCGTGCCTTGCACGCGGCGGGCAGCGAGCTGGTGCGCGTCACAGTGAATACGGATGAAGCCGCTCGCGCCGTGCCCGCGATCGTGGCCGAGGTCGATGTCCCGGTCATCGGTGACTTCCACTACAACGGCCACCTGCTGCTCACCAAGTATCCCGAATGCGCGCGGGCGCTCGCCAAGTACCGCATCAATCCGGGCAACGTCGGGACCAAGCGCCGCGACGACAATTTCCGCACCATCATCCAGGTGGCGATCAACGAGCGAAAACCGGTCCGCATCGGCGTGAACTGGGGCAGCCTCGATCAGCAGCTCCTCACCGAAATGATGGACGCGAACGCCGCCCTCGCCGAACCCCGTGACGCGCGCGATGTGACGATGGATGCCATGGTCGAAAGCGCCATGCGCTCGGCCGAGCTGGCGGAAGAGTCGGGGCTGCCCCATGACCGCATCATCCTGTCGGCCAAGGTCTCCGGCGTGCAGGATCTCGTCGCGGTCTACCGGATCCTCGCCGAGCGTTCCGACTACCCGCTGCACCTCGGTCTCACCGAGGCGGGCATGGGAACGAAGGGCGTCGTCGCCAGCACCGCCGGGCTCTCCATTCTGCTTCAGGAAGGCATCGGCGACACGATTCGCGTCTCGCTCACGCCGCGTCCTGGTGGAGACCGCACCGAGGAGGTGCAGGTCGCCCAGCAGGTCCTCCAATCGCTGGGAATCCGGAGTTTCACGCCGCAGGTCACCGCATGCCCCGGGTGCGGCCGCACGACATCGACCTTCTTCCAGGAGATGGCGGAAGAGATTCAGGGCTACCTGCGCGAGCGGCGCAATGCCTGGCAGGCGCGCTATCCCGGCTCGGAGGAGCTGCGCGTCGCGGTGATGGGGTGCGTCGTAAACGGGCCGGGCGAGTCGAAGCACGCCGACATCGGCATTTCGTTGCCGGGCACCGCCGAGGAGCCGCGCGCGCCTGTGTACGTCGACGGTGCGCTCAAGCTCACGCTGAAGGGCGACACGATCGTGGCTGATTTCCTGCGCCTGCTCGACGACTACGTCGAGAAGCGGTTCGGGGGGGGGGAGGGCGGCTCAGCGAATCGGAGCGCCCAACGGCACGTCGCGATCGGGGTGGATCAGACAGATGTCGCCCTCCCCAAGAATCACGCCTAGCGTCAGCACTTCCGAAAAAAACGTCGCGATCTGACGGGGCGGGAAGTTCACGACGCCCAGTACCAGCTTCCCAATGAGGTCGCGAGGGTCGTAGTACTTCGTGATCTGCGCGCTCGAATTCTTCACACCGATCGCATCCCCGAAATCGATTCGCAGCTTGTACGCCGGCTTTCGCGCTTGCGGGAAGAGTTCGGCCTGGACGATCCGGCCGACGCGGATATCGATCTTGGCAAAATCGTCGTAGCTGATCTGGTCCATCGCCGCTCCCAAATGTCCCTTTTTGAGGTCAGCCGCAACTCGCGCGCGTAGGGCGAAAAGCTTGGCACGTGCATTGCCTTTCCGCTACGCGCAGCCCATTCCCACTCTTACAGGACGGCGATTATGCGGCGGATCGGCATGGCGGTGCTGGGCCTGGCTCTCATGGCATTTCCACTCTTTGGCCAGCGGTCCGCCCTTCGGGAAGTGCGCGCCCGCGGTGCCTTTGGCGCCGACTTCGTCGTCGCTGAGCCCCTCGGTGAATTCAGCCGGAATGGCAATGTCGCCGCCGGGCTCTCGATCTTCGGCGTGACGAATGGGGGCGCGCTCGCGCTTCGTGTCGAGGGCGCCTGGATGGCATACGACGTGTCGTACCAGGGCTACGGTGTTTCTACCACTTCACAGATCGGCACCCTTGGCGCCGGCCCGCAACTAACCTTGGGGAACGGCGCACTGCGGTTCTACGGGTTTGCGACGATGGGCGGATCCCTGTTCTGGAGCAATGCCAGCTACAACAGCTGCGGCTGCTCCGCCAGCGATTGGCTCGACGGTCACACGACCTGGATGCGGTCCGCGGGGGGCGGCGTGCTGCTCGGGATTACGGCCGGTCACACACCCATCGCGATCGACATAGGCGCTCGCGGTGTGCGGCACGATCGCGTGACGTACGTGCCGGCCGGCGGGCTGACGCAGAACTCTGACGGGAGCTTCACCGCGCGGCAAGTCACAACGCCGGTGGACATGCGCGTCTACCAGATCGGGGTGTCGATCGGGATTCGGTAACCTCCCCTGCCGTCCCCGGCCTCACCCCAACCCCCTCTCCACTTAGTGGAGAGGGGGCTCTTCTTTCTCCAGTATTTGTTTCAGATACCGTGCTGGCGCGTTCAGAAAATCTCGCGTGATCCGCACGTGATCCAAGTCTTCGTAAGCCACCGCCGCGAGCGGTGTCTTGTCAAAGCTGTAGATCTGCGCATCGGGGAAGGCGAGCAGCATCGGCGAATGCGTCGCGACGATGAACTGCGCGTCCTGGCTCACCATGTCGCCGATCATCGCGAGCAGCGCGAGCTGACTCTGTGGCGATAGCGGTGCCTCCGGCTCGTCCAGCAAGTACAGGCCACCGGGAACGAACCGCGACTGGAACAGCTTGAGGAAACTTTGACCGTGTGAATTCGCGTCGAGATCCACGCCATAGCGTCGCTCCATCCCCGCGAGCGAAGACGCCAACGGGCCCTGGGCGAGTCCCTCGGCGTACTTGGATCGATTCTGCGCGCCGTACTGTGACGAGACCTCCCGCATCTCCATCAGCAGGTCGGCGCGCTCGCGGGCCAGCCGCTTGGTGAAACCAAAGAAGTCTTCGGCGCGCAGGAAGAATCCGCGCGTCGCTTTCTTGTGCCAACTCAGGCGCAACGCTTTCCCCAGGCGGCGCTGCGCCGCCAGCGTCTCATCGCGGGGCACGTCGGCGCTACCGATGGCCGGTAGCCGGGCGGCGGCGGCGATACCCTCGAGCAGCGTGGATTTTCCCGATCCGTTCTCCCCAACGAAGAACGTGACCGCGCTGTCCAGCCGGAGCTGATCCAGAGAACGGATCGCGGGGACGGTGAACGGAAAGTCCGCATCTTCGCCGGCACGGCGACTAATGGATTTCAGGTGCATCGAGCTCAGGAGTTCAAGTTACCGGCCGAGCGTACCTGCCTTCGAACAGGTGTTACAAGTCTGCGACAGTTGGGCAGAGACAGGACGGGCCTGGTAAGGGCTGCCGTGCTCAATTTGATGATTTACAGGGTACGGGACTTGCGGCCAACTCGCCACAGTGGACCCAATGTCGGAGTCGAGTTCGGACCTCGGGGTACGGCCGGTTGCCGCGAAGGCATTCGAGCCCGCCACCCGCTTCCCGTCGCCCACGCCAGCAGGCATGGCCGGCCGTTCCGTCCTCTTCCCCGAAGCGGATCCGGAGGATGAGCCGCACACCCCCCAACAGCCGCGCCGGTTCCAACGGTTCAGGCGACCTGTCGCGTATGTCGCGAGCGCCGTGGCCGGTGCTGTTTTGGTGACCGCGATCTATGGGCTCATCGGGTCTCGCCCTGGTGCGTCGGGCGCTCGGGCCGGCTCCGACTCTGCGCGCGCCGGCTCCGCGATCAACGACACGGCGGTATTGGACCACCGGGCCGACACGCTGGCACTCGCACTGTCCGCGTTCGATTTGCGCGCGCGCATGTTCGATACGCGCCGCATGTTGTGCCCCGGTTTGGCACAAGGCCTCCGGCAGGTGGAGGATGGATGGCTGTCGTACAACATGGCCCGCAAGGACCTGATGGCGGCTTCGGATCCGGCGCGCGATGCCCGTGACAAGAGCCTGTATGCGGACGTGCGGGCAGTGGAAGTGCGGTTCGAGCGTTCATCCTGCGCCCGGCCTTAGCGTGCGATCCGGCCTCGGAGTTCTCGCCCTCGCGTCGTTCGTCGCACCCCTGGCCGCACAGTCCCCGCCGCCCCTCGACAAGACGGAGCTGATCCGGCTCCTCACGAACCCGTTGTTTGCGCAGACCGAAGTGGCGGATGTCGTGCGCCGCAGCTGTCTCACCTTCCATCCCACGGAGCGCGACTGGGCCGATCTGCGCAGCGCCGGAGCGGGTGGTGAGGTGATAGCCAGCGCGGCCGCCTGCGACACACGGCGCACGACCTCTTCGGCCGGTAACGCGGCGGTGAATGAAGAGCCGCCGCAGCCCATCACCGCCGTCGCGCTGCCCGGGGAGATCGTGATGACCGCGGGCAACGCCCCGAGTGTGCGCGTTCGGCTGAGCCGAGGACGTACGCCAGTCCGGCGCACGACGCTGGCGCTTCGTGGCACGACGGCGCTAGGTCTGCCGCGCGACGCCTCCGCGGTCACCGACGATAGCGGGATCGCCGTGTTCCGGCTCCCGAGCGTTTCCCGCGTGGGCTCACATCAGTTCGAAATCCGCAGCGGCAGCGGCGCGGCGTTGCCCGGCCAACCCGCAGTGCTCCTGTCGGTCAAATCGGCGCGGCCCAACCGTATTCGTGTGACGCCCGACTATATCGCGTTCCGGGGCGCTGACTCGACGACCACCATTGTTGCCGCGGTGACCGACTCCCTGGGGAATCCGGTCGCGGGGGAAGCCGTGGATATGAACGGCGGCGTCGGTGCTCCCATCACGGCAATCACCGATTCCGCGGGACGCGCCACGTTCACGCTCCTGGTGAATGGGGTGTCGCGCGGCGGGTCGGCCCAGATTCGGGTGCGCGGTCTCGCGCCGGTCGACGTAGAGATCTCGGCACCAGCCGGACTTTCGGGTGTCAACACCGGCTTCTTGCCCATCGCGTCTGCGTACGCGCCGGTCGGCAACGCGCTGGCCGACGCGTTGATCTTCCGGGCGCGCACGGTTCAGGGGGCCCCGGCCGCGGGTCGTACGGTCCGCTTCCGCGCCCTCAATGCGCGCGTCACACCGGAAACCGCAGTCCTCGACTCGACCGGACGCGTACGACTGGATGTTGTTCTGGGGATGCGGGCTGGCGAGGCTGCGGTGTTCGCGAGCATCGATTCCGTCGAGCGGGTCATGACGCTGCGAGCGGAGCCCGGCCCGATCGACTCGCTGATCCTCGATCGCAACGGCGAGGTGCTCAACGGGCGGGCCATCGTGGTGCAGGTCGGTGTGCCGTTCTCCCTGCGCCTGCGGGCCCGCGATCTGTACGGCAACGAGACGTCGATCGACGCACTCGGCCAGGCGCTGAAGGCTGGCCGCGCTCGACTCAACGTGCGCCAACAGGATCTTCAGCTGGTCAATCTCGAGGCGGCGGACTCAGCCGTCGTCGTGACGCTCAAGGCCGCGAGGGTCGGGACCTACCAGTTCGTCATCGGGAGCGGCATCACCGCCAACGTCCGGGTCGACGCGATTCCCAAGCCGTAGCGTCAGTCGGCCGCGGCCGGCTCCTCGACGGACGCCCGCTGTGCGCGGCGCTCGAGGCGATGCTGCAAGGTGTCGAGGTAGGTGTATACCACCGGCGTCACATACAGCGTGATGAGCTGAGAGAAGGCCAGCCCGCCCACGACGGCGAGTCCCAAGGGCCGCCGCGATTCGCCGCCCGCGCCCCAGCCGATCGCGATGGGCAGCGTGCCCATTAACGCCGCCATCGTCGTCATCATGATCGGCCGGAACCGCACGCTGCACGCCTCGATGATGGCGTCACGCGGCGACTTGCCCTCATTCCGCTCGGCATCCAGGGCAAAGTCGATCATCATGATCGCGTTCTTCTTGACGAGCCCTACCAGCATGATCACACCCACGAACGCGTAGACGCTCAGCTCGGTGCGGAAGATGAAGAGCGTGAGCAACGCTCCGAATCCCGCGAACGGGAGCCCCGACAGGATCGTGAGTGGGTGGATGAAGCTCTCGTAGAGGATGCCGAGCACGATGTAAATCACGACGACGGCGAGCAGTAACAGGAAGACGAGTCCCTGCTGGCTCGCCTGGAACGCCTGCGCGGTGCCCGAGAAACCGGTGCTGATTGTGGACGGCAGGGTCTGCCGGGCGGCTTCTTGTACGTCATTCACCGCGGCGCCGAGGGACACGCCGGGCGGCAGGTTGAACGAGAGGGTGACCGACGGCAGCTGGCCGCTGTGGTTCACACTGAGGGGTCCGACGTCATTCGACGCGGAGGCGACGGAGGTCAGCGGAATCAGTTTACCGGTTTGCGACCGCAGGTACAGCAGCTGGAGCGCCGACGGATCGCGCTGGTATTCGGGCAGCAGCTCGAGAATGACCCAGTACTGGTTGTTCGGCGTGTAGATCGTCGACACCTGGCGCGAGCCATACGCGTCGTACAACGCCTGTTCGATCTGCTGCACCGTCACGCCGAGGCTCGTGGCGCGGTCGCGATCGATCTTCACGCTCACCTGTGGGTTCTTGATCTGCAAGTCGGTGGTCACGTCCAGCAGGGTGGGGATGCCTCGCAGGACACGCTCGAGCTTCGCGGCGTTGTCGTACAGGGCGTCGATATCGGCGCTCTGCAGGGTGAACTGATACTGCGTCTTGGTCGACCGCCCGCCGATGCGGATGGAGGCGGGCACCTGGAGATACGTGCGGATGCCGGGGACGCTGTTGAGCTTGGGATTCAGCTCGCGGGCCACCTGATCTGCCGGCAGCCGTTGCGTGCGCGGTTTGAGCCGGATACTGAGCCGGCCCTGGTTCATCGTGCCGCCGCCGACCGACGACATGAAGTGCGCGACGTTGGGGTCGTGGCTCAGGATGTCGGCCACGGCCTGTTGGTGGTCGCTCATGTTGTCGAACGAGCTGCCTTCGAGCGTCTCGGTGGTCCCCTGGATCTGGCCGGTGTCTTCCGTCGGAATGAATCCCTTGGGGACGAGCACGAACAGCACCGCCGTTGCAGCCAGGATGCCCGCCGAGAAGACGAGCGCCAGAGGGCGGCGATCCATGACCCATGCCAGCGACAGCTCGTACCACCCCAGCGCGCGCTGGTACACCCGTTCGGTCGCTTCGTACCAGCGGCCGTGCCGCTCTTCCTTGGGGGGACGGAGGAAGCGGCTACATAGCATCGGGGTGAGCGTCAGCGACACAAACCCCGAGACCAAGATGGCAACGCCGATCGTGACGGCGAATTCGTGAAACAGCCTGCCGATGATGCCGCCCATGAGCAGCACAGGGATGAAGACCGCCGTGAGCGACAGCGTCATCGATAAGATCGTAAACCCGATCTCGCGGGCGCCGTCCAGCGCCGCCTGCATCGCCCGTTTCCCCATTTCCATGTGACGGACGATGTTTTCGAGCATCACGATCGCGTCATCCACCACGAAACCGACCGACAGGGTGAGGGCCATCAGCGACAGGTTGTCGAGGCTGTAGCCCATCAGGTACATCACCGTGAACGTGCCGATGATGGAAAACGGCAGGGCCAAGCTCGGGATGAGCGTCGCCGAGAGGTTCTTGAGAAAAAGGAAGATCACCATCACGACGAGGCACAGCGTGATGAGCAGCGTCAGCTGCACGTCGTTCACCGATTGGTGAATCGAGACGGACCGGTCGTAGAGCGTATTCACTTCGACCGACGCCGGCAGCTGTCCGGAGAGCGACGTGACCATCGCCTTCACCGCGTCCGCGACCTGCACGGTGTTCGTCCCGGGCTGCCGTTGAATCGCGAGCACGACCGCGCGCTTGCCGTCGTACCAGCTCGCGTTGCGGGAGTCCTGGACATCGTCGAGCACGCGTGCCACGTCCTGCAGACGCACCGGCGCGCCGTTCTGGTAGGTGACGGCGAGCTGCCGGAACTCCGGCGCGCTCGAGATCGAGCCGTCGGCCAAGACGGTGTACGCGCGCTGCGGTCCCCAGAGCGTTCCGGTCGGGAGATTAGGATTCCCGGCCGACACCGCCGCGGTCACTTCATCCAGCCCAATGCCGCGCGCCGCGAGCGCCTTGGGATCGACTTGAATGCGCACCGCGTATTTCGCCGAGCCGAACACTTGGACCTGCGCCACGCCACTGACTGTCGACAGGCGCTGCGCGAGGAACGTTTCGGCGTACTCGTCCAGCGCGGACAGTTGAAGAGTGCCGGACGTCAGGGCGAGGTACAGGATCGGCGAGTCCGCCGGATTCGACTTGTTGTACGACGGCGGCTGCATGCCGGGCGGCAGCTGCCGGAGCGTTTTGGAGATTGCCGCCTGCACGTCCTGGGCAGCGGCGTCGATGTCGCGCGACAGGGTGAACGTCAGCGTGATGTTCGTGTTGCCCAACGTGCTCGATGACGTCATGGCGTCGATGCCGGCGATCGTCGAGAACTGCTTCTCGAGCGGCGTTGCCACGGCGGCGGCCATCGTCTGTGGGCTCGCGCCCGGCAGGCCGGCCCCGACAGTGATCGTGGGGAAATCGACGTTCGGGAGGTCGCTCACCGGCAGCAGCCGGTACGCCATCAGCCCGAACATGAGGATGCCGAACATCACGAGCGTCGTCGCGACAGGACGACGAATAAACAGTCCCGAAAAACTCATTTCGGGTTCCCCGCCTCCGACCCACCCCCGCCGCCTACCGTCTCCGTGGTGGGACCGCCGCGGATGTCGACCTTCGCGTTGGGCGTGAGCCGCAGCTGGCCGTCGGTGACGACCAGGGCGCCTGCCGGGACGCCGGCGACCACGCTCAGACTGTCGAGTGTCCGCTCCACGGTCACCGGCTGCGTCGCGGCAGTGCCGTCGTTATTCACGACGAACACGTAGGTGCCTTGCTGGCCTTGCATCACGGCCTGGCTCGGGACGACGACCGCGTCGTTCTGCATGCCGAGGACGAGTGTGATTCTGACGAACTCGCCGGGCCAGAGGTTCCCATCGCGATTCTGGAAGCGGGCCTTGAGGAGCACGGTCCCCGTTGAGGTGTCCACCTGATTGTCGACGAACGAAAGAACGCCCTGAACGGTCGACGCGGAATCGCGCGCCGGCATCGCGATCGCCTTGAGCTCTTGCCCGGCGCGCTGGCGGATGGCGGGAAGGCTGATTGCTGGAACGGGGAAGCGCACCAGGATGGGGCGCATCTGTACGATCGAGACGAGCGGGTCGCTGCCGGCGCGCACGAGGTTGCCCTCATGGAGCAGCAGCCGGCCGGTGCGGCCCCCGATCGGGGCGCGCACCGTCGCATACTCGAGATTGAGCCGGGCGATTGATGCGGTGGCCGAGTCGGAACGCACCGCGGCCGCTGCCGCGTCGGCCGCCGACTGCTTCGCCTCGTAGTCTTCCTGCGTAACGGTATTGGTTGCCGCCAGAGTCTTGTAACGCGCCGCCTCGCGCGCGGCACTTTCGGCCTGCGTGAGGTCGCGGAGTAGGGCGCCCTCAGCCTGCTGCAACGCGGCGCGATAGGGACGCGGATCGATTTCGAACAGGATCTGGCCGGCGGCGACTTCGTCGCCCTCGCCGAAGTTGACGTGCAGGATCGTACCGTTCACCTGCGGCCTGACGTCGACGGAGCGGATCGGCTCGACTGTCCCCGTGGCTTCCAGCTCGTAGGGGAGGGCGCGACGCTCGGCCCGCGCCACACTGACGGGGACCTTGGGGGCGCTCCCGCCCGTGCGTGAGCCGCACCCGGCAGCCCCCCCGAGCGCCAGGCCTGCGAGGAAAAAGGTTCGGAAAGGCACGACTTCTATACGCATATCCTCCCCACGGCGTCATTTAGACCCTCGGGGCGGTGTTTTGGCTACCCCATCGGACGCTCCTAAACCTAGCGTCGTGCATGCTCGCACGCGTCCGCTCCGCCGCCGTCCTCGGGATTGATGCGTACCTGGTGGAGGTCGAGACCGACATCGCCAGCGGCCTGCCGACGTTCGTGACCGTGGGGTTGCCGCAGGGCGCCGTAAAGGAGGGCCGCGACCGCGTGTCAGCCGCCCTCGCCAACACCGGTTACACCTTTCCCCTCAAGCGCGTCACGATCAATCTGGCACCCGCCGACATCAAGAAGGAAGGCTCGGCGTTCGATCTGCCGATCGCGCTCGGCATTCTGGCGGCGACCGAGCAGGTGAGCGGGGAACGCCTGGGAAAGATCGCCGTGCTCGGCGAGCTCGGTCTCGAAGGCGCGATTCGACCAGTCAGGGGAGCCCTACCGGTTGCATTGGCGGCGCGGGCGGCCGGTGTGGAGGCGCTGATCCTGCCTCGCGAGAACCTTCCCGAAGCCGGCGTCGTGGACGGTCTGCAGGTACTCGGCGCTGGGTGCCTGGCCGAGATCGCGGATTTCCTCGATGGCAGAGCGGAGTTGTCGAGCGCCGCCGTGGATGTGGCGCGACTGTTCGCTGAGCGTGCCAAGGATGACGTGGACTTCGCCGAGGTGAAGGGGCAGGCGCACGCCAAGCGCGCGCTCGAGGTCGCGGCGGCGGGCGGGCACAACATTTTGATGGTCGGGCCTCCGGGGTCGGGGAAGACGATGCTCGCCCGCCGCCTGCCCACGACACTCCCCAAGATGAGTCTCGATGAGGCGCTCGAGACCACCAAGATCCATTCGGTCGCGGGGACGCTGCCGCTCGGCGAGTCGCTGGTGGCCCGGCGTCCCTTTCGCGCGCCGCATCACACGATTTCGGACGCCGGTTTGATCGGCGGCGGGTCGTATCCTCGGCCCGGCGAGGTCAGCCTCGCGCACGGTGGCGTGCTGTTTCTCGACGAGCTGCCCGAGTTCCGGAAGAACGTGCTCGAGGTGTTGCGCCAACCGATGGAGGATGGCGTCGTGACGATCGCGCGTGCGGCGATGAGTCTCTCGTATCCGGCGCGCTTCATGCTGGCGGCCGCGATGAATCCGTGCCCGTGCGGTTGGTTCGGCGACCCGCATCACAGCTGCGCCTGCGGCTCGCTCGTGGTGCAGCGCTATCTCGCGCGCGTCTCGGGGCCGCTCCTCGATCGCATCGACATTCATCTGGAAGTGCCTGCGGTGAAGTACAAGGCACTGACCGGCGAAGGTGGCGGCGAGCCGAGTGAGGCGATGCGTGAGCGGGTGGATCGGGCGCGCGTGGTGCAGCGCGAGCGGTTCGCCAACCGGCCAGGGATCTATGCCAACGCGCACATGGCGCCGCGCGATATTCGCGCGCACTGCAAGGTGTCGGACGGCGCCGATGCGCTCCTCAAGACGGCGATCACACGGCTCGGATTATCCGCCCGAGCGTATCACCGCATTCTCAAGATCGCGCGGACGGTCGCCGATCTCGACGAGGCCGCGTCGCTCGAGCCGAAGCATGTGAGTGAGGCGATCCAGTATCGCAGCCTGGATCGGCGGGGAGTGGCATAAGCCCGTCGCTCCGCGCACAACGGGGCAACGACGAGTCCGTCGTTGCCCCGTGTCCTGGTGCGGTCGGCCGAGCGCGCGCTAGAAGCGCACGTACACCGGGCCGCCCGTCTCAACCGAGAGGTCGGCGGCGCGCTGGAAGGCGTCGATCACCTGGGCCTCCGTCGGATTGGTGCCCACCTTGATCTCATGCCCGCCCGGAATTGCCGACCGCCCGCCCGACGCACACGTGGCCTTGATGCTCATCGGCGAGAAGATGCCACCGGTGAGAGCGCCGACGAGCATGTTCAGGAACGAGTGCTTCGTTTCAACCTTGGAGACGCCACTGGGGCATTGTGCCATGCTCGACACAGGTTTGGGCGGAACGAGGCCCCAGAGCCAGCCGGCTGCCCAGTCCTGCTTCACCACCGCCGTGCCGGCCGGCAGGCCGGTCAGGAGCGTCGCGTGGTAACAGGCGGGGAGGGCGATCAACAGCGAGACAACGGCGAGCTTCAACAACCGGGACATGGGTACCTCCTGACCGGCGGGGGAATGGTAGGAAGGCAGAAGGTGACGGCACCGCCGGCGGGGCCAGAAGATGAAGCGCGGGCCAGTGCGCCGCTAGACCGAAATCATCCCGTCCGCGCCCGTTAACAGCTGATACGCGCTCTTGATCTGCTGCGGTTGACCGACCACGACGAGCACATCGCCAGCGTCGAGCTCGAAATCGGGGCTGGGCGTCGCCACGTCGCTCCCCCCACGCCGTACAGCGAGAATTAGCGCGCCGGTTTTCGAACGGAGTCCCGTGTCGGCGATCGACTGACCCACCGCCGGCGCATTTAGGCTCAAGATGATACGCTCGACGTGCATCTGCGGCATCGCGCCGAGCGCGCCGCTCAGCGTGAGCCGCGGGCGGGTACCGGGCCGCAGGGCCTGGTAATGCGACGCCCGAATCTCGCTCACCAGCCGCTCGATCTCATCGCGCGGCACGTTGTAACGCGCCAGCACACGCGAGAAGATCTCGATCGATGTCTCGAACTCTTCGGGGATGACGACGTTCGCGCCGAGGCGGGTAAGCTCGGGAATCTCGACGACGTATCGCGTGCGCGCGATGATGTACACCTGGGGATTGAGCGCGCGCGCCACCCGCACCATCCGCCGCGTCGCCGACGGATCGGAAATCGCGATGACAAAGAGCCGGGCGCGGTCGATGCCGAGGGCGTGGAGAATCTCTTCCCGCGTCGCGTCGCCGTAGAACGCCGGCTCGCCTTCCGAGCGTGCCTTGCGCACGGTCTGCGCGTTCAGCTCGACGATGAGATAGGGCGCGCTGATCGAGCGCAGCGCGGCCGTGAGGTTGCGGCCGTTGAGACCGTACCCCGCAACAATGACGTGGTCCTTGATCTGCTCGTGGATCGGAGCGAGGCCGCGGGGCCGGAAGCCGGGCAGCAGCCGGTCGAGCGGGACGATCTTCTCGAGGGCGTCGAGGATCGTCGGACCGCCCTGCAGCAGGAACGGAGTCACGAGCATGGTGATCACCGCGACGCCGAGGAATTGTTGATACAGCAGGTTCGGCAGCAGCCCCGCGACTCGCCCCTCTTTCGCGAGCACGAACGAGAATTCGCCGATCTGCGACACGGCGACACCCGCGAGCAGCGCGACGCGGCCGGAATATCCCAGCAACGCGGGGCCCACCGCCGCCGATAGCGTCTTGCCACCCATGATCACCGCGACGGCAACGAGCGTGAGCACGATGTGGTCGCGGATGACGTCGAGCTGGACGAGCATGCCGACCGCGACGAAGAACAGCGAAATAAAGACGTCGCGGAACGGGATCAGCTCCGCGAGCGCCTGGGGGCCGTAGTCCGATTCCGAAATGATCAGTCCGGCGAGGAACGCGCCCAGCGCGAGCGACGCGCCGGCCGCCGCGGTGCCGAGGGCGGTCAACGTGCCGATGAGGATCACCGCGATGAGGAACAGCTCGCGGCTGCGCGTCTTCAGGATCTCCGACAGCGCCCGCGGCACGATGGTCCGTGCGGCGATAATCACAACGATGACGACGAGCGCCGCCTTGCCCAGTGCAATCAGGAGTCCCGTTGCTCCGCCCTCTGCCTTTCCGGCGAGGAACGGGAGCACGAGCATGATCGGCACCACGCACAGGTCCTGAAAGATCAGGACACCCGTCGCCAGACGGCCATGCGGCGCATCGATCTCGCCCTTGTCCGTCATCACCTTCAGCACGATGGCGGTGCTCGACAGCGCGATCAGGAATCCGAGGAACAGCGCGAGGCGCCAGCTGCCCAGAAACGCGAGTCCCGCCGCCAGCGTCGCCAGGATGGTGAAGCCCATCTGTGAGAACCCGCCCACCAGGATCTGGCGACCCATTTCCTTGAGCCGGCTCAGCGAGAATTCGATACCGATCGTGAACAAGAGGAGGATGACGCCGACTTCGGCGAGTCCTTCGACGTCCTTGGCATCGGACACGAATCCCAGTGCGTTCGGGCCGAGCAAAATCCCGGCGACGATGAAGCCGGGAAGCGCCGGCAGCTTGAGCCGGTAGAAAACGAGAATGACCAGCAGCGAGCCGGCAAAGATGACCGCGAGGTCGCGAAGGATGTGAACCTGTTCCACGGTGGCCTAAAGCTAGGACGCGCCGTAACTTTGGCCACCGTGCGCGACTGGCTCCAGGACCGCCTCGGGCTGAGCCCCGCAGTACAGATGCACCTGCTGGTCACGATCCTCGTGATCGCGGGGCTGTGGATCATCGAGCGACTCGTTCTCGCGGTTGTCTACCGGCGGGTCACCGATCCATGGTCGCGCTATCGGTGGCGCAAGAGCCTCACCTACGCGACGCTGGCGATCGGCGTCGTGGTGATTGGCCACGAATGGGTCGAAGGGTTCAAGTCGATCGCCACGTTCCTGGGCCTCGTCTCGGCCGGGATCGCGATCGCGCTCAAGGATCCGCTGACGAACCTGGCGGCTTGGGCGTTCATCGTGTGGCGGCGCCCCTTCGACGTCGGCGATCGCATCGAAATCGCCAAGCACCGGGGCGATGTCATCGACGTCCACCTCTTCCAGTTTACGCTGAATGAAATCGGCGTGTGGGTCGACGCGGATCAAAGCACCGGCCGTATCATCCATATCCCCAACCAGCTGATCTTTACCGAACCCGTCGCGAACTACGACAAGGGCTTCCGGTACATCTGGAACGAAGTGCCGGTGCTTGTGACGTACGAGAGCAACTGGAAAAAGGCGAAGGAGATTCTGACAGCGATCGCATTCAAGCACGCCGAGCATCTCACGGCGGAAGCGGAGCGCGATCTGCTGGCCGCCTCACAGCAGTTTTTGATCAACTACAAGAAGTTGACGCCGATCGTGTATACCAGCTCATCAGCCTCGGGCATTCTGCTGACGATTCGCTACCTGATCGAGCCGCGCCGCCGACGCGGTACGGTTTCAGCGATCTGGGACGACATCCTGACGGAATTCGGGAAGGCCAAGGACATCGATCTTGCCTATCACACCGTTCGGTCGTTCAGTAATCCCATCGAAGGCAAAATCATCGGCACGCCCGAGGTCTAACGCAGTGCTGTCCCGGTTTCGACCACGGCGCGGACCAACTGGTCGAAATCATCGCGGCGACTGCGGTGGTTCGTGATAGCGACGCGAATCGCGAACTTTCCGTCGAGCATCGTTTGTGAGGGAATAGCCAGCCCGCTTTCCTGAATGCGCAGCAGAATCTCCTTGTTCAGCGCATTCAACGCGGCGTCATCCGCGCCAGGCACCACAAATCGGAAGCACACGACGTTGAGGGGGGCCGGGGCGAGCAACTCCAGCCTCGAATGCTTGGTCACGAGGCCCGCGAGGTAATGCGCCTGGCGCACGTTCTGGTGGATCAGCTGCGTGAATGCATCGAGGCCGTGCGCCTTGAACGACATCCACACCTTCAGGGCCCGAAATCCGCGCGATAACTGGACGCCCCGCTCGGCGAACGGAAACCCGCCCGCCGCGATGCCGCGATCGAACGACGCGAGGTACGCGGGGGTCACGTTGAACGTCGCGCGATGCGCCTTCTGGTCGCGCACTAGCGTGCATCCCACCTCGTAGGGCATGTACAGCCACTTGTGCAGATCGAACGCGACGGAATCGGCCTGCTCGAGCCCCGAGACCAACGGGCGGAGCTCCGGGACGAGCGCGGCGAGCGCCCCAAACGCGCCATCGACGTGGAACCAGAGTCCTTCCTGACGGCACAGTTCGGCGAGGGCGCCGAGATCGTCGGTCGCTCCGGTGTTCACCGTCCCGGCGTTGCCGACGATGCAGATCGGCCGAAGGCCCTTGGCCTTGTCGGTGGCGAGCCTCTCGCGTAGCACCTGCAGATCGATCGTGTAGTCGGCGGTGACGGGAATCGACCGCAGGGCGTCGTGACCGAGGCCCAGCAGCTCGACTGCCTTGCGCACGGAGGAGTGGGTTTCGCTCGACGCGTAGACCGTCAGTTTCGGTCCGCCATGCACGCCGCTCTCGCGGATGTCGTAGCCCGCGCGCGCGTTCCGGGCGACCGCCAGCCCCACGAAGTTCGCCATCGAACCCCCGGAGACGAGCAGGCCATGGGTCTCGGCGGGGAGTCCCAGCAGCTCGACCAGCCACCCGATCACCTGATTCTCGACCACCGCCGGCGCGTCATCGAATTCGGCGACCTGCGGATTCATGCCGGAGGCCAGCATATCCGCCAACATCGCGAAGGGCGTGCCGGTCCCGATCACCCAGCCCCAGAAGCGCGGATGAATGTTACCGGTCGGGTAGGGCAGTACGTCGCGCTTGAATTCTTCGTAGACGTCGGCCGCCGGGGTCGGCTTCCGCGGCGTGGGGCCGCTGGACAGCCGTTTCCGCACGTCGGCGGGCACGGGCCGCCACACGGGGCGTTCCCGCACTGTCCGCAGGTACTCGAGCATCTCGTCCACCATGCGGTGGCCGAGCAAGCGCAGCTCTTCCCAGCCGCGCGGGTCGGCCGGGTCGAGGCTAATCTCCGGCGAGGACCTCGTAGTGGTCGACGAAGGGCTCGAGCTCGACGAGGAAGTCGCGGTCTTCCGGGTAGTAGTGGGCTTTCTCATAGTCCTCTCCGGCGAAGCGCCGGATCGCGTCGAATGAATCCCACAACGAAATGAACGTGAACTCGGCGCGACCCTGCTTGATGCGCCGCAGCACGTAGACGCCGCGATTGCCGGGGGTCGCGCGGCACTCTCGGGCACCGGTGCGCTCCAGATAGTCGGCGTATTCGTCGGCGCGCGCTGCCGCGGTCACGCCATGCCAGATGCGGGCGATCAACTTAGAGCCGGTCGAGCTTCGCGACGGTGCGCTCATTACGGACGTTGCCAGTGTTCAGGGTCGAATGGGGCTCGAACAGCAGGACGTGCGTTTCTTCCTCGGCCACGGGCAGATGCTCGACGCCATGCGGAATGATGACGAACTCGCCCGGCTCGATCAGGAGGTCCTTGTCTCGCAGCTTCATTCGCAGCCGGCCCTTCACGACCAGAAACAGCTCATCCTCGCGGTCGTGGTGGTGCCAGACGAACTCGCCTGTGAGCTTGGTGAGCTTCACCAGGTTGTCGTTCACCTCGCCGACGATCTTGGGACTCCACTGATCCTGAAACCGGCCGAACATCTCGGCGAGATTGACCTTGCGAACGGGGGGGCTCATGAGGCACGCTCCAGCACGGTTTTAGTATCGACGACGGTGGAGAATTCACCGTTCAGATCCGCGAGCGCCACGTCGTGCACGAGCTCCGATGCGAAGCGTTTGCCAGTCGGCCCGATGTTGTCGAACGTCGCAGTCGCGTCAGACACGACGTAGGTGTTGAAGCCAAGGTTGCCGGCCATCCTCGCCGTTGTGGAGACGCACATGTTCGTCTGCATCCCGACCACAACCAGCGTCGTGAGGCCGCGGCGCCGCAAGTCCGCTTCGAGGCTGGTGCCGATGAAGGCGCTGCTGACCGACTTCTGCACCACCGGTTCGCCGGGCAGCGGACGCACTTCGTCTTTGATCTCGACGCCCGGCTGTCCGGGCCGGAGCGGAGACTTCGGCTCCGTAGAGAGGTGCTGGACGTGGATGATGGGTCGCCCCGTTTGCCGCCAGGCCGCTTGCAGCCGCGCGATGTTTTTCTCGAGGTCTGGATTGTTGCGATTGTACTGGTCGGCGTAGACATCCATCCCTTTTTGGACGTCTACGACCAGGAGAACCGCATCTTGGGGAAGGGGCGGAGTCATGTGCTGGCCTCTGGTTCGGTGCGGATCGTCGGATTGGCGGATGGGCGGATCGTAGCCGCGCTTCTCATCCGCTCATCCGCCGAACCGCCGATCCGCCGCTGTTTCAGCGAGAGCTGAATCCAGACAACCGCCACCAGAATCATTCCCATGGCGATAAATGTGCGCGGGCCGACAGGCTCGTGCAGCAGCAGCCAACCGAGCAGCACGGCGATCACGGGGTTCACGTAGGCGTAGGTGCCGACGATCGTGGCGGACGCGTGGCGCAGCGCGTAGGAATAGGCGCTGTAGCCGAGGATCGATCCGAAGATCACGAGATACGCGATGGCGCCGATCCCGCGCGAGCTTAGATGCCACGATGCCCACTCGCCAAGCGCTGTGCCGAGGAGCGCCACGGCGCCCCCGCCCACGATCATCTGAAATGCGGCGCCCATGTACGGACTGGCCTGTGTGGGATGACGCTTCGCGTACACGGTCCCGAGCGACCACGAAGCGCTCGCCAAGGTGAGCGCGAGCGGTCCGCGCTTATCCGCTGCGAGAATCTCGGCGGGCGTGGCGCCGACCAGCAGGAGGGTGCCGAGGAAGCCGAGCAGCAATCCGGCGATGACGCGCCAGTTCAGCTCACTCGAGCCGCCGGGGATGATCGCGTCGAATAACGCAGTCCACATCGCGACCGTGACGACGAAGATACTAGCGATGCCGGACGCGACGTATTGCTCCGACCACACGACGAAGGCGTTACCGCCCGCGAGCAGCAGCAAGCCAACGCTCGCCAGAGTGCGCCAATCGCTTTTGCGTGGGAGCGGATCGCCGAGCGCGCGTGCGACCGCGAGCAGGATGAGGCCTGCCACGAGGAACCGCAGGCCGGCGAACAGGAACGGCGGCAGCTCTGTGACGCCGACCTTGATCGCGAGGTAGGTCGAGCCCCAAAAGACGCAGACGATCAGATAGGCGATCAGCGCCTTGCCCTTGAGTGCCGCCATCAGTCCGGCTCCGTGGGAATGAAGCCCGGCTTTTCGAACAGCGTGGACAGCACGATCGTGGTGCGCGTGTTCATCTGTGAGTTCGGCCCGCGCAAGTCGCGCAGGATTTCCTGCACGCCTTCGAGATCAGCCGCGACGACTTTCAGGATGTAACAGTCGTCGCCGGCGATGTGGTGACATTCGAGCACGCCGGGATGCTTTTCCATCTCGCGCATGCGCGGCTCGTCGCCGACGTAGTCACTCGAGCCATACCGGACCGCCACGAACGCCGTCACCGGCAAGCCGACCTTGCCGCGATCGAGCTGGACGCGATAGCCGCGGATGTAGCCCGCCTCTTCGAGGCGCTTGACGCGCTCCATGATGGCGGGTCGGGAGAGGCCGACTTCGTCGGCGACGGCCTGGTAACTCGCGCGGCCGTCTTGTCCGAGAATGCGGAGAATCCGTCGGTCAGTGGCGTCGAGCTCAGTCTTCGCGGGCATTTGGGAGGCTCTTTGGTATGTTCGTGAACGCTTCGTAAGTCTACAAAGTTTTCTCCCTACGGAATATCCGTTTTGGCTTTTCAAACTGTCCTTTGATTAGGACAATGGCAGCGGTACTATTCGGGCCATGGAGTCGTTGCGCGCCCTGATCCGCAGCTATCCCTCAGTCCTGCTTGGGTATTCGGGTGGAGTGGACTCGGCGCTCCTCGCCGTCATACTGCGCCAGGAGCTCGGCAGGGATCGGATGCTGGCGGCCATCGGTCGCAGCGCGTCGTACCCGGATGCGCAATGGCAGGTGGCGCGCGATGTGGCCGCCCGCTTCGACATTCCGCTCGTCGAGATCGAGACGCACGAGCTCGAAGACACGAACTATCTCGCCAATCCCACCAATCGCTGCTTCTACTGCAAGACGGAGCTATGGCACCGCCTCGTGCCGTTCGCCCGGGAGCGTGGGCTCGCGGTCGTGTGCGATGGCACGAACGCCGACGATTTGCGGGAACACCGGCCGGGGAAGGCCGCCGGCCTTGCCGCCGGAGTGCGGTCGCCACTCGCGGAGGTGGGACTCACTAAGGCGAAGATCCGTGCCGCCTCGCGCGAGCTCGGACTGCCGACGTGGGATGCGCCGGCCGCGCCGTGCCTCTCGAGCCGCGTGCAGTACGGACTCTCAATCACGCCGTCGCGCTTGAAACAGGTTGAAGAGGGAGAAGCGTATCTGCGTGGACTCGGCATCAGTGGAGATCTGCGTGTTCGACACCTCGGCGATTTTGCCCGCATAGAAGTCGAACCGGCGTGGATTCCATGGTTGGAAGCGCGTCGCGGAGAAGTCAGCGGACATCTCGCCGCAATGGGATTCGCGGAGGTCGAGATCGACCCGCGCGGCTACCGACGGGGGAGTCTGTTAGAGCGTTCGTCGCCCTGAATTTTCCCGAGCGGCTGCGGCACGAGCTGTGGGATGCGCTCGCGCCGCTGCGCGAGCGTCCCGAGAAGCTGCCGGTGAAATGGGTGCGCCCCGAGAACATTCACTTGAGTCTCAAATTCCTGGGCGACGTCGAGGAAACGCGAGAGCCGGAGCTCGTGGCGGCTCTGAAGCGCGCCGCCGGTACGGGCCAGGACCCACGCCCGCTGACGCTGCAGATCACCGGATTCGGCGTGTTCCCGGACTATCACCGGCCGCACGTGCTGTGGGCTGGAGTGACGCCCGATCCCGGCCTCGAACTACTGCAGCATGGCGTCGAGCAAGCGTTCGCACCGCTGGGCTTTCCGACGGAGGCGCGGGCGTTTCGGCCGCACGTCACGCTAGGGCGGGCGGCACGCGATGCGCGGCCCCGCGATTTCACCGGACTCGAAGAGATCCTCGCGGGAACGGAGTTCGATGCAACAGTCACCGTCACCGAGGTAGACCTCATGCAGAGCACGCTCCAACCCACTGGCCCGGTGTATCAGGTCAAGGCTCATGGACGGCTGTCTTAAAGGCGCCTTCAAGCTCGGCTGCGCGATCCTCGTGATCGGCGTGCTCGCGTGTGCGTGGTGGTTTCGCGAGCCGATCATGCACACCTTCGCGAGCTGGTTCGGGCGCTCGACAGCCCTGCCGCCGGTCGCCGACACGGCCGTTGGCGCGCCGACGCCGAAAGCGACCGCCTCGGGCCAGGCCAAGGTCGGCAATCTGCGGGCCAACGCCGGCCCCGATTCCGTGGTGCTCACGCCGAACGAGATGGCCTCGCTGATCGGTGCCGGAATCGATTGGAACGTGCGCAAGATGTACGACTCGCTCCGCGTCGAGCTCCAGGAAGGCAAGCTGATCCTGCACGCCCGCCTCGATACGCGTGCGCTCCCGCCCGGGACGCTGGGACCATTTGCCGGCATGTTCGGCGAGCGCGAGCCGCTCCGGATGGCCGGCACGGTCTCGATCGGGAAGCCGGGCACGGCGCTCTACGACATCACCGAGATCAGTCTACGCGGCATCGAGATTCCCGGCCCCTTTGTCAAGCAACTCACTAAGCAGATGGCCGGCGCGTCGACGAGCGGCGCGGTGCCTGTCAAAGTCGATCCTGCGGTCACCGACGTGAAAGTGCATTTGACCGGGGTGGTCTTGTACAAGCGCCGGAGGACCGGCACGTGAGTCCCCGGCGCGTGATGATTGTCGATGACGAAAAGGGGATCCGCGAGGCGCTGAAGCAGGTCCTCGAATACGAGGAGATCGAGGTCCAGGCATGCGCGTCGGGGCATGAGGCCATCCGCCTCTATCCGGAGTTCAAGCCACACCTAGTGTTTCTGGACGTGAAGATGGAAGGGATGGACGGTCTGGAAACGCTGAAGCGCATCCGGGGGCTGGACCCGCAGGCGCAGGTCGTGATGATCTCGGGCCACGGCACCATCCAGACGGCGGTCGAAGCCACGCAGCTCGGCGCGTACGATTTCCTCGAGAAGCCGCTCGACACCGATCGCATTCTGCTGACGCTGCGAAACGCCTTGCAGCACGTCCTGCTCATCAACGAGAATGTGCGGCTCAAGCAGGAAGTCCGCGCGCAGTACGAGATCGTGGGCTCGAGCAAAGCGATTCGCAGCGTGCTCGGGCTGATCGAGAAGGTCGCGCCCACGCCGGCGCGCGTCGTGATCACGGGGGATAACGGCACCGGCAAGGAGCTGGTGGCGCGCGCGATTCACGCCCTGAGCCCACGCAACGCCGGTCCGTTTGTCGAGGTCAACTGTGCGGCGATTCCGACAGAGCTGATCGAGAGCGAGCTGTTTGGCCACATGAAGGGCAGCTTCACCGGCGCGTTTGCCGATCGTGCCGGCAAGTTCGAGCTCGCGGACGGCGGCACACTGTTTCTCGACGAAATCGGCGATATGAGTTTGTCTGCTCAAGCGAAGGTGCTACGCGCTCTCCAGGAAGGCATGATTTCGCGCGTCGGATCCGGCAAGGCGCTGCCGGTAGACGTCCGCGTGATCGCGGCCACGAACAAGAACCTCGGTGCGGAGATCGAGGAGGGCCGGTTTCGTGAGGACCTGCTCTACCGGCTCAACGTCGTGCCGATCCATGTGCCGGCGCTGCGCGAGCGGCGGGGCGACATCGCGCAACTCGTCACGCATTTCTCGAATGAATTGACCCAGCGCGGCGGGCTTCCCGCCAAGGAATTCGACGCCGCTGCGGTCGAGCGACTCACGGCGCACGACTGGCCCGGCAACATCAGGGAGCTCAAGAACGTGGTCGAGCGGCTCCTGATTCTCGCATCCGGCTCCACGGTGACTCAAAGCGATGTCGAACGGATGGTGGGGAAGGGGGACGGGGGACGAGGGAAGGGGACCCGCGGCGGCGGCGGCGGCGACGCATCCTGGTTGCGCGTCGCGACTTTCGAGGAATTCAAACAAGCGGCGGAGCGCGCCTTCCTGCTCGGGAAACTGCAAGAGCACGACTGGAACGTATCGGAGACTGCACGCACATTGCAGATGCCGCGGAGCAATCTCTACAAAAAGATCGAGCGATACAGGTTGGCCCGCGGTGGCGATGGAGGAGGCGCGGCGTAGTGGCGAAAGACAAGGATCCAAAAGAGCGCGATTGGGATCGCGAGATGCGAGAGGTGGACAAGCTGCTCGCGAAACTGCCCGAGGCGGATCCGACGCTCGGCCGCGGCGTGCCGACGGTACCGGTCTCGCCGCGTGCTGGGGTCGCGGGAATGGCGGGCGCGGGCGCGCTCCATCCCGCTGGCCCGGCGCGGGGGCGCGCGTGGCTCACGACCTGGCTCCGCGTGGGGCTCGGCCTCGGCCTCGGCATCGGCATGCTCGTGTGGCCGTACACCCATGCCTGCGGACTGAAGCTGGTCTTCTATCTTATTGGCGCAACGACGGTCACCGTCGCCGGTGTCTGGAGCGCGTTGACGTCGTGGAAACGGCGGCTGGGAATCGCGCACACGCTGTCGATCATCCTGATGATCTGGGGTCTCGCATTGGCTGGTCGTCAACTGTTACCGCGCGTCTACGGTAAGACCCCCGTTCCATTCTTCTGTCCCGAACCGTGAAAGCCATGGCTCAACCTCCTGAATTCAAGAACTTCATCGCCGGCGATTGGGTCAGTCCCTCGACGGGCGAGTACTTCGAGAATCGCAACCCCGCCGACTGGAACGACGTGATCGGACGGTTCCCGCGGTCGGGCCCTGACGACTTGAAGCGCGCGATTGCGTCCGCCAAGCGCGGCTTCGCCCAGTGGTCCAAGACGCCGGCGCCGATTCGGGGCCAGGTCCTGCAGCGGGTCGGCCAGCTGCTCGTCGAACGCAAGGATGCCATCGCCCGCGCGATGACGCGCGAAATGGGCAAAGTGGTCGCCGAGACGGGAGGCGATGTTCAGGAAGGGATCGACACGGCGTTCTACGCGGCGACCGAGGGCCGCCGGCTGTTTGGCCGCGTCGTCCCCTCGGAGCTGCGCAGCAAGTGGGCGATGAGCTATCGCCGTCCGATCGGGATCGCGGGTCTCATCACGCCGTTCAATTTCCCACTTGCGATTCCCACGTGGAAAATGTTTCCCGCGCTGCTGTGTGGGAATGCCGTCATCTTCAAACCTGCTGAAGACGTGCCACACACCGCGCACCTGCTCGTCGAGGTGCTGCTCGAGGCGGGCCTGCCTCCCGAGGTCGTGCAGCTGGTCCACGGCCAGGGCTCGGTGGTGGGTCGTGCGCTGGTCGAGCACGCCGAGGTGCCGGTGATCTCGTTCACCGGGTCGACGGAAACGGGTTCGGCGATCGGCGCGACGTGCGGCAAGATGCACAAGCGACTGTCGCTCGAGATGGGCGGCAAGAACGCGATGATCGTGATGGACGACGCGGATCTCGATCTCGCGCTCGACGGCGCCCTGTGGGGCGCCTTCGGCACCACAGGCCAGCGTTGCACCGCCACGAGCCGGCTCGTCCTGCACGACAAGATCCACGACCGATTCGTGCAGATGCTCGCCGACCGCGCCGCCAAGCTGCGGCTTGGTCCGGGTCTCGACGCCAAGACCGAGGTCGGGCCGCTGATTCACGAAGACGCGCGGCAGAAGGTGGCGGAGTACGTCGATATCGCCAAGAAGGAAGGCGCGAGCGTCGTGCTCGGCGGGCGGATTCCGCAGGGCGACAAGCGGCTCGAGTGCGGCTGGTTCTACGAGCCCACGGTGCTCACCGGCGTGAAGCCCGGGATGCGTGTCGAGCAGGAAGAGATCTTTGGCCCCGTGCTCGCGGTCCTCAAGGCGAAGGATCTGACCGAGGCGATCCGCATCAACAACGACGTGAAGTACGGGCTGTCGAGCTCGCTCTACACGCGCGACATCAACGCTGCGTTCCAGGCGATGACCGATCTGGATACGGGCATCACCTACGTCAATGCGCCGACGATCGGTGCCGAGGCGCACCTCCCCTTCGGCGGCGTCAAGCAGACCGGCAACGGGCACCGCGAGGGCGGGTGGGAGGTCTACGACTTCTATTCCGAGACCAAAACGATCTACGTCGATTACTCGGGCACACTCCAGCGGGCACAGATCGATACGGAGTTCAGCCCTTGACGTCAGCGCCGTCTTGGGGGTCTACTAAGGTTGGAGTTCGAGTCTTCTCGACCCCGCTTCGGCCCTCAACAGGAGGCCCTCCCATGGCGACGTCCAATCGCGTCTTCGCGTTCTTCGCGGCATCCACGCTCATCGCACATCTCGGCTGTGGCGTAGACAGTGCAACTGCTCCTGGGCCAATGCGATCCGTGCAACTGTCCACTCCCGCGCTCTCGGCGGATGTCCAACCGGCGATCTCGCGGTTTTACCGACAGCACAATCTCGTGTCTGACGGCGCCGTCCCAGCGGACCTTGTCGATCCGGCGCTGGTCAACGCCTGGGGACTTGTCGCCAGCGCGACCTCGCCGTGGTGGGTTGCGGACAATGGAACTGCGCTCTCCACACTGTACAACGGGGGTACCGGCGCCAAGCTCTCGCTGACCGTCTCCGTTCCCGGCGCGCCCACCGGCATCGTCTTCAACGGCGGCGCGGCGTTCGTCGTCGCGCGCGGCACGGCGCACGCTCCCGCTCGCTTCATCTTCGCCAGCGAGGATGGCACGATCTCGGGGTGGAATCCGGGGGTCGCGCCGACGAGCGCGGTCATCGCGGTGGACAACTCAGCGAGCGGCGCCGTCTACAAGGGACTGGCCATCGCCAGCACGACTGCCGGCGACCGTCTCTACGCGACCAACTTCCACGCGGGCACCGTGGATGTATTCGACGCGTCCTTCCATCCCGTGCCCGGTGGATTTACCGATCCCGGTCTTCCCGACGGGTACGCCCCGTTCGGGATTCGGAGCTTGGGCGGCGTCATCTACGTGACCTATGGGCTCCAAGATGCCGATAGGCATGATGATGTCGCCGGCCAGGGGCATGGGTTCGTCGACGCCTTCGACGACGCCGGTTACCTGTTACGCCGCGTTGCGTCCAGGGGTCGGCTCAACTCGCCCTGGGGGCTCGCGATCGCCCCGGCAGATTTCGGCAAGTTCAGCGGCAATCTGCTCGTGGGAAACTTCGGCGACGGGCACGTCAACGCATTCGATCTCGACGGGTCACGCGGGAATGGCGAGCTGCAACAGCGCGGGCAGCTGCACACTGCCGACGGTCAGCCCATCGCGATCGATGGCCTCTGGGCCATCGCCTTCGGCAATGGCGCGGCGGCGGGGCCGGGTGATGTCCTCTTCTTCACCGCCGGCCCGTTCCACGAGGAGCATGGTCTCTTTGGTGAGCTCACTGCGGTCGGGCCCCCCGCCGTGGCACCGTAGGGGACGTAACCGGAGGTTGAAGGTCGAGCTCTCCTCGACACCGGCGGCCCTTGACGGCGCCGGTGCAGAGGGGCTAGAGTACCCTCACAACTGAAGACTCGTGGTGATTTGCCGCGTATTGCCGCCACGTAAAACAAAGCGCTAAAAAGCGACTCGCCCGCGGCTTTATTAGTCCGGGCGTTGGCATTTCAGAAGGGAATCGCTTTCCCGCGGCCGCTCATCGGAGCGGCCGTTTTCGTTTCGGGGGTGCAGCATGCCCGTCGTTCCTGCCAGTCGACTCAACGCCCTCTCGGGCGAAGGCGCATTCGAGGTGTTGGTGGCGGCGCGCCGCCTCGAGGCCGCCGGCCGCCACGTGATCCATCTCCAGATCGGCGAGCCGGACGGAGGGACGCCGCCCCACGTGGTCGAGGCAGCCGTCCGCGCCCTGCACGATGGCCAGACGCGTTATGTGAACCCGGCCGGTCTGCCCGCCCTGCGCGATGCGATCGCCGCGTCACTGGCGTGGCGCGGGGTCCGGGGGCCGGGGGCAGACAACATCGTCGTCGTTCCGGGTGCCAAGCCGATGGTGTTCTACGCTCTCCTCGCCGTGCTCGAAGCGGGCGACGAAGTGCTGGTGCCCGATCCCGGCTTCCCGATCTACCCGTCGGTGGTCCGATTCGCGGGGGCAGTTCCCGTCCGTTACCCGCTCGATGATTTGGGCGGACTGGATGCTGAGCGGCTCGCACCGCTCATCGGGCCGCGCACTCGCGCGTTGGTCGTGAATCTCCCCGGGAATCCCACGGGCGGCGTCGCCACCACAGATGCGCTGCATGCGGTCGCTGAGCTGGCGTTGCGTCACGACCTCGTCGTGATCTCGGATGAGGTGTACGGCCGGATCCGCTACGACGCGGACGCGGACAGTATTGCGGCGCTGCCCGGCATGCTCGAGCGCACCATCATCGTGGACAGTTTTTCAAAGTCTTACGCGATGACCGGCTGGCGGCTCGGCTTCGGCGTTCTGCCGGCGGCGCTGGTCGAGCGCGTGACAACGCTGGTGGTCAACGGCACGTCCTGTACGCCGCCGTTCGTGCAGCTGGCGGGGCTCGCCGCGCTCACCGGGCCACAGGATGCGGTCACGGCAGCGGTGGCGCGTCTCGAGCGCCGCAGGGACTGGCTGGTCGACGGACTGAATGGCCTTCCTGGTATCCGTTGCCCACGGCCTGTCGGTGCCTTCTACGCCTACCCTGACGTGCGACAGGTCGAAGAGCGGGCGGGCCTATCGACGCGAGAGCTCGCCGCGCGCCTGCTCGAGGAGTACGACGTGGCGGTCCTGCCCGGCACCGACTTCGGACCGGGGGGCGCGGGGCATCTGCGCCTGTCGTTCGCGGTGCCGCCCGCCGATCTCGATCTCGCGCTCGAGCGGATCCGCGAATGTGTCAGCGACCTCGCGGTCGCTTCTCTGACGGATGGAGGCATCCATGTCGGTTCGTAAGGTCACCGTTGCCACCCTGGCGGGGTTGAAGGCGCGCAACGAGAAGGCCGTCTTCGTCACGGCCTACGATTACCCCACGGCCACGTTCGCCGACCGGGCGGGCGTCGACATGATTCTGGTGGGCGACTCCGCCGCGATGACGATGCTCGGCCTCCCGAGCACGCTCCAGATCGGGCTCGACGAAATGCTGGTGTTCATCCGCGCCGTCACGCGGGCGGCGCAGCACGCGTTTGTGATCGGGGATCTGCCGTTCCTCTCCTACCAGCCGTCCGACGAAACGGCGATTCGCAGCGCTGGTGCGTTCATCGCGGCCGGCTGCGATGCGGTGAAGTGCGAAGGGGGAAGCCGCGTCGCACGCCGTGTCCGTGCGATGGTCGATGCCGGCATTGCCGTGATGGGGCACCTGGGCCTTACGCCGCAGAACCTCGGTCAGCTCGGCGGTTACCGCGTTCAGGGGAAATCATTGGCGGCGGCGGAGCGCTTGCTGCGCGATGCGGAGTCGCTCGAGCGGGCTGGTGCGTTCGCAATTCTGCTCGAGGCGGTGCCCGCCGAGACCGCGGCATTCGTGCGCGAACGGGTTGGTGTCCTGGTCTACGGGATCGGTGCCGGGCCACACGTGGACGGGCAGCTCGTCATCTCGCACGACATGCTGGGGAACTTCGTCGGCGAGATCGCACCGCGGTTCGTGAGACGGTATGCGGAAGTCGGGACTGCCGTCGAAGGCGCCTTCCGTGCGTACGCGCGCGACGTGCGCTCCGGCGCGTTCCCGGGCCCCGAGCACTGCTACCCGATCGATCCTGCCGACGAAGCGCTGATACACGCGGCGCGCCAGAGTACACCGGCGCCGGCGGTGGAGGTCACGCCATGACGACCACTGTTGCCCGACCGGCGGCATTGCGGCCACGGCCGCAGGTGTGCCGCGCCTGTGGAACCCTGTACGACCCATCCCCCGTCGCGATCTGCGAGCAGTGTTTGGGCCCGCTCGATCCCGTCGTCGATGCCGCCCGTGTACTCCCCACGCGTGACGCGATCGCGGCGCGCCCCTTGTCGCTGTGGCGTTACCGCGAGTGGCTGCCGTTCGACGGTGAGCCCGTCCTGTCGCTCGATACCGGCGGCACGCCGCTCGTCGATGCGCCGCGACTCGCCGCGCTACTCGGCGTCGCGCACGTCTGGGTCAAGAACGACGCGGTCTCCCATCCGTCGCTGTCCTTCAAGGATCGGGTCGTCGCGACCGCGATCAACGCGGCCGCCGCCTTCGGACTCGACACGATCGGCTGCGCCTCGACCGGCAATCTGGCCAACGCCGTCGCCGCGCAGGCGGCGCGCGCCGGTCTCAAAGCGTGGATCTTCATTCCCGAGGATCTCGAGACCGCCAAGATCGTCGGGACCGCGGTGTACGGCGCGCGGTTGGTGCGCGTACGCGGGCACTACGACGACGTCAATCGTCTGTGCGCGCAAGTCGCAGATCTGTTCGGCTGGGGTATCGTGAACGTCAACCTGCGCGGCTACTACGGCGAAGGATCGAAGACGATGGCGTTCGAGATCGCCGAGCAGCTCGGGTGGCGCCTGCCGACGGCAGTCATTGCCCCGATGGCAGGGGGCTCGCTCGTGACCAAGCTGCGGAAGGGGTTTCGCGAGTTCAGCGCCGCGGGGCTGGTGACCGGAGGCGCGCCCCGGATTTTCGGCGCGCAGGCGGCGGGGTGCGCACCGATCGTGCGGCTGGTGCGCGAGAATGCCGATGCGGTGACACCGGTGATCCCTCAGACGATTGCTCGTTCGATTGCGATCGGAAACCCCGCCGATGGGCTGTTCGCCAAGCGTGCAATTCTCGAGTCGGGCGGCTGGGCCGCCGCGGTCTCGGATGCCGAGTTGGTTGCAGGAATCCGACTGCTGGCCGAAGCGGTCGGGATCTTCACCGAGACGGCCGGCGGCGTCACGGTCGCTGCGGCACTGGCGCTGGCGGGCGAGGGCCGGTTCTCGGCGGATGACGACGTGGTGCTGTGCATCACGGGAAATGGCCTGAAAACGGTCGACGCCGTCGCTCCCGTGTTGCGCGCGGCGCCCGTCATTGCGCCGCGCGTGGCCGAGGTGCGTGCGCTCGTGGAGGAGGCGTCATGACGGCGCGGGTGCGTGTGCCTGCGAGCTCGAGCAATCTCGGCGCGGGGTTTGATTGTATCGGCGTCGCGGTCGACCGCTGGCTCGTCGCTTCCGTCACGCTGGGGGGAACCGGGATCTCGATCCTTCGCCGCGGCACGTTGAGCGCCGTCCGCGTCCGGGCGGACCAGGATCTCTTCACGCGTGGCTTCCGCGCCGCGTGCGCCGCGGGTGGTGCATCGCCCGCGGGGACGGGGGCGACGATCGAGGCCGCCTCGGACATTCCGGTCGGTTGTGGTCTCGGCTCATCAGCGGCGGCGATCGTGGCGGGCGCATTGCTGGCGGACGCGGCGCTCGAGCTGGGTCTGTCTCGCGCCAAAGTCCTCGAAATCGCTACAACCATCGAAGGTCATCCCGATAACGTGGCGCCGGCAATTCACGGTGGCGCGGTGTTGAGCGTCCACACGCCGGCCGGATTGGTCTCTTCGTCGCTGCGTGTCTCGCCCGCGATCGAGCTGCTGATTGCGGTGCCGCCATTTCCGAATGACACGAAAGCCGCGCGCGCCGCGCTGCCACACACGTTGCCCCATAGCGATGCGGTCGTTGCGGCCGGCCGGGCCGCGGCGCTGGTGCAGGGTTTGGCGACCGGCGATGGGGCACTCCTGGGCGCCGCGCTCGACGATGTGCTGCACGTGCCGTTCCGGCGTGCGCGCATTCCCGGTTACGATGCAGTTGCCGCTGCCGCGCAAAAGGCCGGCGCGTTCGGGGCCACCTTGTCGGGCGCCGGATCCGCGATCCTTGCGATTGCGCCGCGGGAGCGGTCCGCAGCGGTCGGTGCGGCAATGCTAGCGGCGTGGAGAGCGGCAGGAGTAGTAGCCGAGCTGATCCGGAGCTCTCATCCCGTTCCGGGTGCCAACGTCAGTCGTCTGTCCCAGATCCCCGTCTCAACGGAGCCTTTATGAGTGCCACCCTACAGCTGCCCGCCGTGCTCGCAAGACTCGCCGACGGCCAGCGTTCTCTCGAAGTTCAAGGATCGACGTTGGGCGATGTCGTCGCCAACGTCGCCGCCCGATTCCCCGGGTTGGCGCCGCGGCTGCGCGATGCCGCCGGCCAGCCGTATCCCTTCGTCACGTTCTACGTGAACGACGACGACGCCAGACTGCAGGGCGGATTTGCCGCGAGCGTGCGCGATGGCGACGAGATCATCGTCGTCCCAGCCATCGCAGGAGGTTGACCGATGACGACTCTCGCCCAGGCCGAGCTGGTGCGTTACAGCCGGCACCTCATTCTTCCCGACGTCGGGGTTCCTGGTCAGGAAAAGTTGAAAGCCGCGCGCGTGCTCCTCATCGGGGCGGGCGGGCTCGGATCGCCCGCGGCGCTCTACCTGGCCGCGGCCGGTGTCGGCACACTCGGCATCGTGGATTTTGACAACGTCGACGTCACCAACCTGCAGCGGCAGATCCTGCACGGCACCAAGGACGTCGGCCGGCCCAAGCTGCAGTCGGCGCGGGAACGCATTGCTGATGTGAACCCGCACGTCCGGCTCGAAACCTACGAGACGGCGCTCACATCGAAGAATGCGCTCGACATCTTCAGCGGCTACGACATCGTCGTCGACGGCACCGACAACTTCGCGACGCGCTATCTCGTCAATGACGCCTGCGTCTTGCAGGGAAAACCCAACGTGTACGGCAGCATCTTCCGATTCGAAGGCCAGGCATCGGTCTTCGCATTGCCCGACGGTCCCTGCTATCGCTGTCTCTTCCCGGAACCGCCGCCGCCTGGGCTCGTGCCGAGCTGCGCGGAGGGCGGTGTGCTGGGTGTACTGCCGGGTTTGGTGGGGACGATTCAGGCGACGGAGGCGATCAAGCTGATCGTCGGGGTCGGCGAGCCCCTCGCCGGCCGGCTGCTGCTCATCGACACGCTCGGGATGCAGTTCCGCACCGTCAACGTTCGGAAGGACCCGACGTGCCCTGCGTGCGGGACCCACGAGATCCAGGCGCTCATCGATTACGAGCAATTCTGTGGCGTGCGCACCGCCGAAGCGGAGCCACGCGCTCTCGGCGGGTTCGTCGAGGTCACGCCGCGCGAGCTCCAAGGCCGGCTGTCACGCGGCGAGGAGTTGCAGTTGATCGACGTGCGCGAGCAATTCGAGTGGGACATCGCGCGGATTCCGGGCGCGCGGCTCGTGCCGCTGGCGACGTTGCCCGAAGTGGCGGAGACACTCGACCACGGCCGCGAAATCGTGGTCTACTGTAAGGGCGGCAGTCGCAGTCGAGCGGCCGCCTCACACCTCGTCGACGCGGGATTCGCGCGCGTGGCGAATCTCTCGGGCGGGATTCTGCGGTGGCAGGCGGAGGTGGATCCGACGCTGCCGCGGTATTAGCTGCACCGGCCGCCCGTGCTTGTGTCTACGGCGGCGACCACCCAGCTGTGTGACATCTGCGGCCTGTTCATGGTATCCTCCTCCTCGTAGCCGAAGCTCCCTACGGGGCCGGCTGCGGCCTCCAGGACGGGTCCCACCCATTGGTGGTGAGACCCTTGGCACCCGATCCGTCGGCGTTCATGACGTAGATCTGCTCTACTAATATCTCCTCTGGCCCCAAAAAGCCTGACCTCCAGAAGGCGATCTTGGTGCCGTCGGGCGACCAGGCCGGCTCGACGTCGTGCAACGGGTCGTTCGTGAGTCGGGTCACGCCCGTGCCGTCGGCGTTCATGACGTAGATCTCAGCGTTGCCGTCGCGGGTGCTCGCGAACGCGATCTTGGTAGCATCCGGCGACCAGCTGGGACCGTAGTCAGCCGCCGGGCTGTTATTGAGGTTGACTTGGCCCGTGCCGTCGGCGTTCATGACGTAGATCTCATCGTTGCCGTCGCGCCTGCTCGTGAAGGCGATCTTGGTGCCGTCGGGCGACCAGGCCGGCTCGAGGTCGCGCGCCAGGTCGTTCGTGAGTCGGGTCACGGCCGTGCCGTCGGCGTTCATGACGTAGATCTCCAAGTTGCCGTCGCGATAGCTCACGAAGGCGATCTTCGTGCCGTCGGGTGACCAGGCGGGGTCGTAGTCGTTCGTCGGGTTGTTGCCGAGCCGGGCGAGGCCCGAGCCATCCGCGTTCATCACGTAGAGGCTCCCCACAAAAAACAGCTCCTCGGAGAATTTGCCCTGGAAGGCGATCTTCGTACCGTCGGGCGACCAAGTGGGGTAATACGCGCGGCCCATGGTCGTGAGGCGGTTGACCGAGCCGTCCGGGTTCATCAGGTAGATGTCATCACTGTTATCGCGGTTGCTCCCGAAGGCGATCTGGCCGTCTGCGGAGATGGCGGTAATCTGCACGCTGACCGTGCCCGACTTGGTGTTGTCGCGCACCAACGTGGCCGTAACGCTAGGAGTGCTAAGCGGCACCGTCGCGGGAGCGGTATAGGTCACGGACGTGGTCGTGACGTTGGTCAAGCTCCCGCACACCGCCGGGCCCGCCGTGCATCCCGTGATACTCCAGGTGACGCCGCTGTTGGTGAAATCGAACCACAACGTGTCAGTGATGAAGTTTTGGCTGCCGCTGGTGGCAACGCTCGCCCTGAGCGGGACGACGGAAACGTAGAGTGGGTAAACTGCCACGACCGTGATCGACGCGGACCCGCTGACGCGCCCGATGGTCGCGGTGACGATGGTCGCGCGCAGCGTATCCGTTGCATCCCTCGCGAGTCCAGTGACGAGTCCCGTCGCCGAGACCGTCGCCAAAGCAGGGTTGCTGCTCCTCCAGGTGACGACGCGATCGGCGAGGACGTTCCCGGCTCCGTCCTTGACGGTCGCGAGGAGCCGCACCGTGTCGCCGATGGCCACGAGATTCGAAACCGTATTCCCGCGCGCGGCGGTGGCGACGGTCACGGAGGCCACGGCTGGCCGTCCGCCGGTACCCGTCGAATCGGAGCCGCAGGCCACGAGCAGGAAGACACCCAAGGCAGGCAGGAAACGGTGTAGCGGCGTGTTCATGATCGCTCCTCGCGGCAGGTTGAGAGACGCACCGCTTGTCCGACTACGGAACGACGCCGAGCGCCCGCCCGACGTTGATCCGGCCCTTTCCATAAAATGGATCGGTCCCCGGTTCTCCAACGTCATCGCCTGACTCCTGACTGAAGAATCCGTGCGCGGATCAGCGCGGGATTTCCGTGACCCAGCTGCGCCACGAGTAACGCGGCGAGGCCTTCGCACACGCGCGCGAAGACGCGCTCGATGAAAAGGTCCCAAGCGGATCTCGATATAGCACCGCCGGTCGGTGGGGTCAAACGTGCGCATCCAAACGATCCACTCGGCGACAAAATGGTGATGGTTATCACCCGCCGCCGGCTACCGTCGGGGCATGCGGTACGAGTCCGTCGTCGTGGTCCTCGCAACCAGGGGCGCAAGGCTCGAACGTGACGCGCTCGACGCGTTGCCCGAGACGACGGTCACATGGTGTCGTGTCGAACGGGAGGGCCGGGTCGCCTGTCTCGCCGCCCGGGTGCGTCACCGGGACCCCGTTTCTGAATTCCGAATCAGAGTCCGGCAATGGAGTGCGGCTCGCGGATGGGGTGTAACCGTTGCGCCGTGCGGGCCGGATTGCTAAGATAAGTCACATGCATGACTTGGGAGCCCCGGTCACCGGACATGGCGCTGAACCGCCGCGGGTCCCGGCGCCCCTCTTAAAGCGCCGCTCCGTATTAGCCCGCTGGTTCGACAGCTGGATGCGCTCGCTGGGCATGGCGCTCGTGTTGTTCTTGATCATCCGCACCTTCCTCCTCGAAGCATTTCAAATCCCCTCCGGCAGCATGGAACGCACGCTTCTGGCGGGGGATTTTTTGTTCGTCAATAAAGCCGTCTATGGCGCTCAGATTCCTGGCACGAACGCACGCCTGCCCCGCTTCAACACGCCGCATCGCGGTGACGTGATCGTGTTCGCGTATCCGAAGGACCCGACGCTGAGCTACGTGAAGCGCGTGATCGGCGCCCCGGGCGACATCGTCGAAATGCGGCAGGGCCAGGTGTACGTGAACGGCCGCGTGCTGGAAGAGCCGTACGTGCAGCGCAAAGATCCGCTGCACGACGGATTCGATCCCGAGTTCAATTGGCAGCGCGAGTATCTGGTGCGGCGCACCGACGAACAGCGGCGCCGCTATCACCCCACGCGCGATACGTGGGGTCCGTTGCGCATCCCTGAGGACAAGTACTTCGTGCTCGGGGACAATCGCGACAACTCGGCCGACTCGCGCTACTGGGGTTTTGTGGACGCGAGCGCCGTCAAGGGCCGCCCGCTCGTCGTCTACTTCAGTTACAACCGGGAAACGAGCGACGCGCTTCCCTGGCTGACCGACATTCGCTGGAGCCGGCTCGGTTCGCTGATTCATTAGAGTGGTAGCTTCCCCAAGAGGAGTGACCACCGCATGCAATTGAATACGGCGAAGCGCGCATCATTTGATGAGGGATCTCTGGATCAGTATCTGCGGGAAATCAGTCAGTATCCGCTGATCACGCGAGAAGAAGAGGTCACCCTCGCGCAGCGAATCAAGCAACAGGATCCCGAGGCGCTCGACAAGCTCGTGCGCTCCAACCTGCGCTTCGTCGTCTCGGTCGCCAAGAAATATCAGAACCAGGGCGTCTCGTTGTCCGACCTGATCAACGAGGGCAACCTCGGCCTGATCCGCGCGGCGCACAAATTCGACGAGACCAAAGGCATCAAATTCATCTCGTACGCGGTGTGGTGGATCCGCCAGGCGATCCTCCAGGCGCTCGCCGAGCAGTCGCGTATCGTGCGCGTGCCGCTGAACCGCGCCGGCACGCTGCATCGCATCGGCAAACGTTCGGCGTCGCTGCTCCAGGAGTTAGGGCGCGAGCCGACCGTCGAAGAGATCGCCGAGGGGATGGACATCTCCGAGGAGGAAGTCGCCAAGACGCTGTCGATCTCGCAGGCGCACCTCTCGCTCGACGCGCCGCTCACGCCGGGCGAAGACAACAAGCTGCTCGACTACCTGCCCGATACGACCAATCCCGGGCCGGACGACGAGATCTTCGAGCACGCGCTCACGGAATCGATCGAGTCGGTGCTCGCCACGCTGAAGGAGCGTGAGGCTCGCATCCTGCGCCTCTATTTTGGGCTGGAAGGCCAAGAGCCCATGACGCTCGAGGAGATCGGCTCGCAGCTCGGCATCACGCGCGAACGGGTCCGGCAATTGAAGGAGAAGGCGCTGGCGAGGCTCCGTCACGTCTCCAGAGCTCGCGCGCTGGAAAGCTTCCTGTCCTAAACTGACGTGCGTCGTGCGTCGTACGTGTAAAACGACGCACGACGTACCACGCACGACGCACGTTATATTCCCGCCCTATGGCCTCCACCGCATCGTTTGACGTGTCCACCGGTGCCGACCTCCAAGAGGTCGACAACGCGGTCAATCAAGCCCAGAAAGAGATCATCCAGCGCTACGACTTCAAAGGCTCGAAGGCGTCGCTGAGTTTTGATCGCGCGAAAGCCACGCTCACGCTCGTTGCCGACGACGACTTCAAGATGAAAGCGCTGTTCGACGTCCTGCAGTCCAAAATGATCAAGCGCGGCGTCCCGGTGAAAAACATGGAGCTCGGCGCGATCACGCCGGCCGCGAACGACACCGTGCGACGCGAGATCAAGCTCACGCAGGGGATCCCGCAGGAGAAAGCGAAAGCGATCGTGAAGGCCATCAAGGACAAGAAGTTCAAGAAGGCCCAGGCGTCCATTCAGGGCGAGGAGATCCGGGTGCAGGCGCCTTCGAAGGACGAGCTGCAGGAAGTGATCGCGTTCCTGCGCTCCCAGGATTTCGGGATCGAGCTCCGGTTCGGGAACTACCGCGGATGAAGCTCGGCGTCATCTCGCTCGGCTGCGACAAGGCGACGGTGGACTCCGAGCGGCTCGTCGGCGAGCTGGTCGGCCACGGCGCGGTCGTCACGCCCGACCTTCCGGGTGCCGACGTCATTCTGATCAACACCTGCGGCTTCATCGACGCAGCCAAACAGGAGTCGATCGATGCGATGCTCGAGGCCGCAAAACTAAAGACAACTGCGGCGGTCAAGGCGGTCGTGGTGGTCGGTTGCCTCGTGCAGAGATACAAGCATGAGCTGCAAACTGAGATTCCCGAAATCGATCTCTTTCTCGGGTTCTCGGAGCTCCACCATCTGATCCCCGAGCTTGCCCAGCGGGGGCTGATCGCCGATCCGGTCGCCGAGCATCCCGGAGTCCGGCAATTCCTCGGCGACCAGCCGCATGTACGATATCTGAAGATTTCGGAAGGCTGCGACCACACCTGCGCCTTCTGCGCCATCCCGCTGATGCGCGGCAAGCATCGCTCCGAGCCGCTCGCCCGGCTCGTGCGCGAAGCGCAGCAGCTCGAGGCGCAGGGCGCAAAAGAGATCAACCTCGTCGCGCAGGACCTGGGGCATTGGGGTAGGGACTTGGGGTTAGGGGGTCCCAAGATGCCCGATTTGCTCGAAGCGTTGCTGCACGAAACCTCGGTGCCCTGGTTCCGTCTTCTGTACGTCTATTCCGCCGGCATCAACCAGCGCCTGGTGGAGCTGATGGCCCGTGAATCGCGCATCGTTCCCTACATCGACATGCCGATCCAGCATGCGACCGATCGCATGCTCGAGCGGATGCGGCGCCCGGAGCGGCTCCACACCTTGCGGGAGAAGCTCGCCTGGCTGCGCGGCGCCATCCCCGACCTCGCGATCCGAACGACGTGCCTCGTGGGCTTTCCGGGCGAGACCGAAGAGGACTTCCGGGCGTTGCTTGCCTTCCTCGAGGAGGCGCAATTCGACCGCATGGGGGCGTTCTCGTACTCGCCGCAAGAAGGCACACGGGCGATGCAATATGAAGACGACGTAGAAGACGGCGTCAAGCGAGATCGTCTAGAAGAAATCGTCGAGGTACAGCGCGCCATCTCCGCCGAGCGGCTCTCACGATTCGTCGGGCGGGACGTGGAGGTGCTATTGGATCAACCCGACGTCGGTCGTGTGAAGTGGCAAGCGGACGATGTCGACGGCGTGACCTATCTGGCCTCCGGTGGATGGAGGAGACCGGGAGGCTTCGTGCGGGCGCGGATCACGGCCAGCGAAGACTACGATTTCCAGGCGGCTGCGCTGACGTGACGCGATCGAGCGAGCTTTTCAACCGGGCGAAACGGGTGTTGCCCGGTGGCGTGAACTCACCCGTGCGGGCGTTCCGGGCAGTCGGCGGGACGCCTTTTTTCGTGGCTCACGGTCACGGATCCAGCCTCGCCGATGTCGATGGTGAGGAGTATCTGGATTACGTGTGCTCCTGGGGTGCGCTGATCCTGGGGCACGCCCACCCCGTCGTCCTCGATGCGGTCCGTGCGGCGGCGGGACGGGGATGGACGTACGGCGCTCCGTGCGAGGCCGAAGTCGATCTCGCGGAGGAAGTGCGGCAGCGCATGCCGAGCCTCGAGATGATGCGGTTCGTGAACAGCGGCACCGAGGCGACGATGGCCGCGGTCCGGTTGGCGCGCGCGGCGACGGGTCGCGACATCATCGTCAAGTTCGAGGGCTGTTACCACGGTCACGCGGACAGCTTTCTCGTCAAGGCGGGATCCGGCGTCGCGACGCTCGGTCTGCCGGACAGTCCCGGCGTCCCCGCGGCACTGGCGGGCCTCACGCTCACCGCGCCGTTCAACGATGCCAGGTCCGTTGCCGACCTGTTTCGCGAACATGCCGATCGGATCGCCGCCGTCATCGTCGAGCCGTATGTCGGCAACGCGGGCTTCATCCCTCCCGAGTCCGACTTTCATCCGGCATTGCGTTCGCTGTGTGACCGGCACGGCGCACTGCTGATCTTTGATGAAGTGATGACCGGATTCCGCGTAGCGGCGGGAGGGGCGCAGGAACGTCTCGGCGTCAAGCCCGATCTCACGACGTTGGGCAAGATCGTCGGCGGCGGATTTCCGGTTGGGGTGTACGGGGGCCGCGCCGACCTGATGAAACGCGTCGCGCCCGAGGGCCCGGTCTACCAGGCGGGCACGCTGTCGGGCAATCCCGTGGCGATGGCGGCCGGACTCGCGACGCTGCGAGAGACGAGCAAGCCCGGATTCTACGAGACGTTGAACCGGCGCACAGACCGGTTGGTGAGCGGGCTCCAAAACGCTGCCCGCCGCAACGGCGTCGCGGTGACCACGGGTCACGCCGGATCGATGTGGGGTCTCTATTTCACGCCGGGTCCCGTGCGCAACTACGCCGACGCCAAGCAGTCCGAAACGGCGTTGTTCGCGCGCTGGCACAAGGCCGCGCTCGCGCGCGGCGTGTTCCTCGCGCCGTCGACTTTCGAGGCGGGCTTCGTTTCGGCGGCGCACTCCGACGCCGATATCGATTTCACCATCGAGCAGCTCGATGCGGCGCTGGCCGAAGCGCGCGCTCGCTAGCGTCGCGCTGCTGGCGACGGCCGCGTGCCCGCGTCCGCCGCGCGCTCCTCAGCCCGCGGTGGCGGGTGAGCCGGAGCTCCGAATCGGTCTCGCAGTGGGGCTGCCGAACGCGTCGATCGGCGGGCCCGAGAGCGGCGAGCTGTTCGTCAGCGAGGCGGCGAGCGGCTTGCCGGTGGGATCGATCCCGGCCGGCGTCCGCTGGGTCGTCTTCCCCGATTCGGCCGATCCCTCCCGCCTCCGCCTGGTGAAGCCCGACAGCACGCGCACCGACGCGCTGCGCGGCATCGCGGTCGTGAACGTCACCGAGAACCGGTTCGCAGTCGCCAATGCCCGGCGCTACCGCGGGCGCATCAACGTCACGTCGGGGCGCGGCGGCCTGACGGTGGTGAACCAGGTCAACGTCGAGAGCTACATCGCGGGCGTCGTCCCGCCGGAGATCGGCGCGCGCCGGCCCGACGAGCTGGCAGCTGTGCTCGCCCAGGCCGTCGTGTCGCGGAGCTTCGCGATCAAGAATCGCGGCCGGTGGGATGCGTTTGGTTTCGACGCCTATGCCGATACGCGCGACCAGGTGTATCTCGGCGTCGCCGTCGAAACCGATCAGGCCTGGGATGCCGTCCGCCGAACCGCGGGTCAGGTGCTGTCGTACGACGGCGGCGTGATCGACGCGTATTTCCATTCCGCCTGCGGATTCAGCACCGCGGGAGTGGAGGAGGCGTTTGCGACCGCGCGCGCACGTCCCTACTTGCGACCGGTGTCGGACGCCCGCGGCGACGGGGGGGGGCATTTCTACTGCGACATCTCCCCGCGATTTCGGTGGCGCGAAGAATGGGACGGCTCCAAGCTGCGCGCTATATTGTCGCGAACGCTGCCCACCGTCACGCCGCTCTCCGGTGACGGGCTGCAGCGGATCACCGACGTCACGGTGAGCCGCACGACCCGATCGGGCCGCGTCGGCGAGCTGCGGATCGTGTTCGAGCGTGGCGACATTCGGATTCCGGGACCCGACGTCCGCGCGGTGCTGCGCCCGGAAGCGGATCGCCTGCTCTCGAGCGCCGCGTTTCAACTCACGGTGACGAAGGCCAACGGCGAGGTCACACGCGTCGTCGCCGCAGGGGCAGGCTCCGGACATGCGGTGGGGATGTGCCAGTGGGGAGCGATCGGCCGCGCGCGCGCTGGGCAGGACTATCGGTCAATCCTAAATACCTATTTCCCTGGAACGAAAATTGAGAAGCTCTACTAGGGCGGATGGGCGGATGGGCGGATGGGCGGTTCGAAAAGTCGCCGTGCTCGTGATTCTTCTATCCGGCCATCCGGCGATCCGGCTATGCGCCCAGGGCGTCCTCAACCAGTTCTCCTACGATAATCTCCGCCTCTCCGGCATCCAGCTCGACGCCGGACTCCTCGGCGCATCGGATTTGACCGGGGCGACTGTCGGTGGACTGCGCATCGACTATGGCCGCATCGCGCCCAAAGTACGGCTCCTGCTCGGTCTGTCGTACTTCCACTCGCGATTCGATCAGCAGGCGATCAACCGGTTCGAACGGCGCCTCGATAGCATCGTGAATCCCTCGACTCCCGATAGCATCAACCTCGGCCGCATCTCGCTCAGCGACATCATCGGCGACATCGATTTCCAGTTCGTCTTTCCGCAGGGCCACGGCGTCACGGCGTATCTCGGTACCGGCATAAGTATTCACGCGCGCAACGGCAGCGGCGCGGCGATCAACGGTACGTTCATGGAAGATGCCCTCGACGTCATCACGGCGGGGTTAAACGGCACGATGGGGTTCGAGTTCAATCTTTCGCACGCCTGGCGCTTCACGGTGGATGGACGCGGCGTGCTGTCGAGCGGGCTGCGAAGCGTCAGCCTCCGGACGGGCATCATGTATCGGCTGCACGGGAGCAGGGAGCAGGGAACCGGGAGCGGGAACAGGAAGTGAACGACCCGATTCGCGTCGGGGTGCTTGGCGCGGGCGCTATCGCGCAGGTCGCGCATTTGCCCGTGCTCAGGCGGCTGCCCGGCGTCGAGGTGGTCGGGATCTGCGACAACGATGTCGGCAAGGCGCAGGCCCTCGCTGCCCGCTTCGAGGTGAAGGACACCTACGACGACATCGAAGAAGTCCTCCGTTACGCCAACGTCGACGTCGTAGTGGTCTGCACGCCCAACCATCTGCACGAGATCCACGTCACGTCGGCGCTCGCGGCCGGTGCGCACGTGTTGTGCGAGCGGCCACTGGCCCTGACGCTTGCCGGCGTAGAGCGCGCCCTCGCGGCGAGCGACAAGTACGGAAAGCGCGTGATGGTCGGCATGAATCACCGCTTCCGCTCCGACGTGCAGGCGGTGCGCGGCTTTCTCGCCGGCGGCGACCTCGGAGCCCTCCAGGCGGTGCGCGGCGGCTGGTACACGTTTCAGCCGAGCCGGCAAATGCTGGGGTGGCGGCTGCGGCGCGAGCAGGCCGGCGGCGGCGCGGTGCTCGATCTCGGTCTGCCGCTCATCGATCTGGGGCTGTGGCTCGCGGGCTGGCCGACACCGAAGCGCATCTCCGCGCACTTGACCAGGTCGAGCAAAGACGCGGTCGAGGACATGGGGTCGGCGTTGATCGTGTGCGAAAACGGCGTGTCGATCACGGTCGACGTCAGCTGGCGCCACCTGGGGCAAGGGGAGAGGTTCTGGTTCGACATCGTCGGGGCGAAGGGTTCGGCGATGATCCAGCCGCTGCGCATCTTCAAGGAGCAGCACGGCGCCGCCGTCGACGTCACGCCGACCGGTGCCACGGGACGCGAAACGCAGTTCATTCAGTCGTATCGTGCCGAATGGATGTACTTCCTCGCGGTGATCAAGGGCGACGTGAACGCACCGCCGCCCCGCGATCAGCTCGCGCTGCAGCGCGCGCTCGATGCGATCTACCGCTCCGCTGACGAAGGGCGCGACGTCTTGCTGTGAGCCGGCGTCAGGTCGCAGTGCTCGTCGGGTTAGGGGCGATCGCGCTCACCGCCAGCTATCCCCCGTTCCCGCTTCCTTTCCTCAGTTTCTTCGCGATCGCGCCCGCGGTCCTGCTCCTCCAGCAGGCGGTGCGCGATGCCAGTCCCCGCGCCGCCTTTCGCTGGGGCTGGTGGTACGGCCTCGTCAGCAACGCCCTGGTCCTCTACTGGATGGTCGTCGCCCTGTGGCATTTCACGCCGCTCTCGGCGCTTGGCTATCTCGCGACGATCGCTGTGCTCGGCTTACTCACAGGACTGATGTTCTGGTTCGTCGTCCGGATTCGATTGGCGGCGCCAGCCGTGCCGCTGATGCTCGTACTGCCAGTCGCCTGGACCGCGCTCGAGTGGCTCGTCGGGCATCTCGGCGACGTTCGCTTCCCGTGGCTCGGCCTCGGTACGTCGCTCGCGGATGCGCCGATCCTCGTGCAATGGGCGGACATCGCCGGCGCCCGCGGCGTGACGCTGTGGCTGGCGTGGTGCAACGTCGCTCTCGTCGAAGCTGCAATGGACGTGCGTGGTGCGAGGTACCTGGTGCGGGGATACGCGAGTGTGCTCGTGACGGTGTTGCTCGCCCTGGGATATGGCGTGTGGCGCGTGAAGACCCTGCCGCTTCGCGATCTGGGCGTCGCCGGATTGGTGCAGCCCAACGAGGGATTCCGCGAGAAATGGGATCCGGCGCATGCGGATAGCGTCGTTGCCACGCTGATCGACGGGTCGCGCCAGCTGGCCCCCGAGTTTCCTCGGCCGCAGCTGATCATATGGCCGGAAGCGGCGATTCCCGATCTTCTGTGGCGGCGGCCGCAATGGGAAGCAAGGATCACCGCGCTGGTGCGGGAAACGCACGTGCCGATCTTCACGGGAGCCGTGTGGGCCGACTCGACCTATCGGAGCCGACTCGATCCGTACTACAACGCGGCCTTGTTCATCGACACCACCGGGGAATGGCGTAAATACCCGGTGTACGCCAAACATTATCTCGTGCCGGTCACGGAGCGCGTGCCCTTCGTCCCAGTCGGTGTTTTCCGCGCCATTCCGGGGCTCCGGAATTGGTCCGGTGGCTTCACGCCAGGCCGCGATCTGCCGCTCTATAAAAGCGCACTTGGTCAGTTTGGCGTGATCGTCTGCTATGAGTCGGCATTCGAGGACTTGCCGCGCAAGTACCGCGCGGAGGGCGCCAACTTCCTGGTCAACATCACCAACGACGCGTGGTTTGGGCGCACCAGCGCGCCGCGACAACATGCATCGCATCTGATCATGCGCGCGATCGAGACTCGCATGGGCGTGGCGCGCGCGGCCAACTCCGGGATCTCGGAGTTCGTAGATCCCATGGGCCGCACCTATGCGGCCACAAAGCTCGATGAGAAGACCTTCGTCTCCGGCGTAATCCGCACCACCGACGTGATTCCATTGTACGTCCGTCTCGGCGATTGGGTGGGCCTGCTGGTCGTGGTGCTCACACTCACAGGCATCGTCTTTCTTGTAAAGCGTCGTCTCCGTCCATGACCCGCGTCGGCGTCGACGTCGGCGGGACGTTCACCGATCTCGTCGCTGTCCGGCCCGATGGGGTTCTTGAAATCCGCAAAGTAGGCACCACGCCGCAGGACCCGTCGCTCGGGTTGCTGCGCGCGCTCGAGGCGCTCGGAACGGACGGCATCGATGTCCTGGTGCATGGGACGACGGTCGCGACCAACGCACTCCTCGAGCGCCGCGGCGCGCGCGTCGTACTGGTCACCACGGCCGGCTTCGAGGATCTCTTGTGGCTGCGCCGCCAGGATCGGGCGGCGCTCTACGATCTGGCCAAAGCCCATCCCGAGCCGGTCGTCGCCCGCCGAGACGTGATCGGCGTCAGGGAGCGCATGGGTCCGGACGGGGCAGTCGCGGCGCTCGCGGAAAGCGAGGTGTCACGCGTAACGGCGCTGGCGCGCACGTTTGCACCCGAGTCCGTCGCCATTGCATTGCTGTTTGCGTTTCGCCATCCCGAGCATGAGCGCCGTCTCGCGGCCGCACTGCGCGCCGCCCTGCCGAACGTTCCGGTCACCGCCAGTCATGAAGTCCTGCCGGTGTTTCGCGAATACGAACGCACCAGTACGACCAGCGCCGAGGCGTATCTGAGGCCGAAAGTGGCCGCGTATCTGCAGAAGACTAGGGCGATAACCGAGCGACGCGGCGTGAGGTCGCTGCGAATCATGACATCCAGCGGAGGAACTCTGTCGCCTGAGCAGGCGGCGAATCGGGCGGCGAGTCTGGCGCTGTCGGGTCCTGCCGGCGGCGTCGTCGGCGCCCGGCTCGTCGGTGCCGCCGTGGAAACCGACGATCTCCTCACGGTCGATATGGGCGGCACGAGTGCCGACGCGAGCCTGATCAGCGGCGGCGTCGCGCTGACGGAGGGCGCCGAGTCGGTCGCGGGAGTGCCGCTCGCCCTGCCCGCCATCCTGATCGAGACGGTAAGTGCCGGCGGCGGAAGCATCGCGGCAGTGGACGAGGGCGGCGCCCTTCGGGTGGGTCCCCGCAGCGCGGGCGCGGAGCCGGGTCCCGCGTGTTACGGACGGGGCGGCACGGAGCCGACGGTGACCGACGCCTGCCTCGTGCTCGGCTGGCTCGATCCCCAGTACCCGCTCGCGGATTCGGTCCGGCTCGACAGGGCCGCGGCCGAGCGTGCGCTGTCCACACTGCCATTTTCTCACGACGTCTGCGAAATCGCTGCCGGGATCATCCAGGTCGCTACCGCGGTGATGGCGCGCGCGCTGAAGCGCGTCAGCGTGGCGCGCGGCATCGATCCGCGCGGCATGGCGTTGCTGCCGTTCGGCGGCGCCGGGCCCCTGTTCGGTTGTGCGTTAGCGGACGCGCTGGGAATGGCCCGAGTCGTGGTGCCCCCGCATCCGGGCGTGCTGAGCGCGTTGGGGCTCGCTGCCGCGCCCGAGCGGGTGGACGTGCTGGCCTCGCTGCACCGCCCACTGGCCGATCTCGAGGGCGGCGAGCTGGCGGAGGCGTTTCGGCCGCTCGTCGCGGCGGCGGCTGCGGCACTACCCAATTCTGGCGTGACGCGCTTCGTCGATTGCCGATACCGGGGGCAGGGGTACGAGCTCACCGTTCCGGCGCCGCGCGACGATGCCTCGACGCTCGCGACCGCGTTCCGCACCGCCCATCGCGCGCGGCACGGACACGGAGAATCCGACCAACCGATCGAGCTCGTCAATCTGCGGGTGGTGGCCGAGCGCCCGGTGCGGGCGGCGCCGGTCGGCCGGCGTGCCGGAGTCGGTGTTCCGAGCGCGGGGCGTCGCATGATCGTGACGCGCGACGGCAAGCGGGTCCGCGCCGATGTGTGGCCGCTGGGCGAACTGCCCACGGGACGTCAGGTCAACGGCCCCGCGGTCCTCGCGGGTCCCGATGCCACCGGCCTCATCGAGCCGGGGTGGCGCGGCCTCGTCCACGCATCCGGCGCCGTGATCGTGGAGCGGACGTGAGGCTCGACGCCGTCGGTCTCGAAGTCATGGCGCACGCGTTCGCATCGATCGCGGAGGAGATGGGACTCGTGCTCGTGCACAGCGCGTTGTCACCGAACATCCGGGAGCGCCGCGACGCCTCGGCGGCGCTGTTCGATGCGGATGGCGAGATGATCGCGCAGGCGGCGCACATCCCCGTGCATCTGGGCGCCCTGGCCGACGCCGTGGCGGCGGTGCGCACCCTCGACCCGCGACCCGGCGAGCTGTTCCTGCTCAACGATCCGTACGCCGGCGGCAGCCACCTTCCCGATCTCACCCTCATCGGCGCGATCGAGATCGAGGCCCAAGTCGGCGGATACAGCGTCGTCCGTGCCCACCACTCCGACATCGGCGGGATGACGGCGGGCAGCATGCCGGCCGGCGCGCGCGAGCTATACCAGGAAGGCCTCATCATCCCGCCCACCCGATTCACGCCCGATCTCGAGCGCCTGGTCCTCGCCAACGTGCGCACGCCGGCGATGCGGCGCGGTGATCTCGCGGCGCAACGGGCGGCGGTGGAGCGCGGCGCGAGCGGCCTGCGGTCGCTGGCCCGGCGCCACGGCTGGGCGGCGCTGAGCAGTGCGGCGCGCGAGCTGCTCGACTATGCCGAACGCCGGACCCGGGCTCTGTTGCGGAAGATGCCGGTGCAAGCGTCAGCGACGGACTATCTCGAGGGCGATGGTGTCATTGACGAAGATCTTGAGATTCGCGTGCGTATCGCGATCGAAGACGGAATCTTTCACGCCGATTTCACCGGCACGCGGGAGGCGGCGCCGGGCAACGTGAATTGTCCGATCGCCGTGACGCGCTCCGCCGTGTTGTTCGTGGTGCGCACGCTGCTGCCCGACGATGTGCCGATGAATGGCGGCGTGCCGCGCGCGATCCACGTCACGGCGCCGTCGGGATGTCTCGTCAATGCGCGGCCGCCCAGCGCGGTGGCCGCGGGAAACGTCGAGACGTCGCAGCGCATTGCCGACACCGTGTTTCGCGCGCTCGCGGCTGGCGGCTGCGTCGTCCCGGCACAGGGGCAGGGAACGATGAACAATGTGACATTCGGGGGCCTGGGGGTTGGAGGCTCGGGCCTAGGCGAAGGCTGGACCTACTACGAGACGATTGGCGGAGGCCAAGGCGCGAGTCAGGGTGCCAACGGACCGTCCGGCGTGCATGTCGGGATGTCGAACACGTTGAACACGCCGATCGAAGTACTGGAGATGGAGCACCCGCTGCGCGTGCGCACCTACGCGCTGCGCACCGGCAGCGGCGGCCCGGGGCAGTGGACGGGGGGCGACGGTGTCATCCGCGAATTCGAGGCGCTCGCCCCGATGGAGACGACGCTGCTCACCGAACGCAGGCGGCACGGGCCTGCCGGTGGAGCGGGCGGGCTGGATGGTGAGGCGGGAGCGAATCTGCTCAACGGTCAGAGACTCGCGTCGAAGACGACGATGCGACTGGTCGCGGGGGATGTCCTCCGCATTGAAACCCCGGGTGGTGGCGGCTGGGGGAAAGGACAAGATCCATGACGTGGGCCTTGATCTCGTTGCTCGGCTTGCTCGCGGGCGTCATCTCGGGGCTGTTCGGCGTGGGTGGCGCCGTGGTGATCATCCCCGGTCTCGTGCTGATCGCCAAGCTGCCGCAGCACACGGCGCATGGGACGTCGCTGGCGGCCCTGCTCCTGCCCGTCGGGTTGCTCGGCGTGCTCGAGTACTCGAAGCGCGGGCAGGTGCATTGGGCCTATGCGGCGGTCGTCGCCGTGGGTTTGCTCATCGGCGCCTACTTCGGGGCGCGGCTCGCGGGATCGATTTCGGACGTCACGCTGCGCAAGATGTTCGGCGGGTTTCTGCTGCTCATCTCGGTAAAGTTGCTCTTGACCTGACCGTTCAGGGTCGGGCTGCGTCCTCGACTTTGCGTTGAAACACCTTGCCGTCGATGAACAGCCTGAAGAGATCCTGGTCGAGCTGCCCTTCCTTGACCTCGGTGGTGAGGATATCGATCGCCCGATCGACGGACACAGCGCGCTTGTACGGTCGGTCCTGCGCCGTCAGCGCGTCGTAGATGTCGCTGATCGTCATCATCCGCGTCTGAATGGGAATCCCCTCGGCGGTAATGCGTCGCGGATATCCGCGCCCATCCATTTTCTCGTGGTGACCGTACGCGATCAGTGGAATGTGTTGCAGCTCCCGCGTCCACGGGATGCGCTGCAGAAACTGATACGTATGCGTGACATGGCTCTCGATCTCGTGGCGCTCGGCGTCGTCCAGGCTGCCTTTGCGGATCGTGAGGTAGCGCATTTCGTCCGGTGAGAGAAACGGCTCGGTATTCCCGTCGAAGGCCAGATAGGTCCGGTTCGACCACGCCTTGAGCTCTTCGAAGCTGCCGTCGGGAAGGATGCTGGGCTCGTTGGCCTGGAGTACGATCTCGAGGAACCGATCCAGCTCGGCCAACTGCTCCTGGTGCGCCGCTTCCTGCTCTTTGACGAAGCTGTCGTAGCCTTTTTTGCCGTTGCTCTCGAGGTATTCGGACCGTTTGCGCCAGAACTCGCGTTCCGCCGTGCGCCGGATGAACGCGTGGCGATGGCGCACGAGCCCGAGATCGGACGGGTACAGTTTCTTCGCCTTGATGAGGACCTGCTCGCGGACGCCGACCTTGCCGAAGTCATGCAACAGGGCGGCATAGCGGATCTCTTTGAGCTGTTCGCGCGTGAACGTGACGTCGCGATAGGGACCATCGCCGGCGCGGTCCACGATCTCCGCGAGCCCGACCGTCATCCCGGCGACGCGTCCGCTGTGACCGTACGTCGTCGGATCACGTTGCTCGATGGCGTGCACGGCCGCCAGTACGAAGCCCTCAAACAGCTTCTCGATGTCCTCGTACAGCCGGCTGTTCTCGATGGCGACTGCCGCCTGGCCCGCCAGCGCCGTCACGAGCTCGACGGTGCGCTTCGAGTAGGGTACGACCTGACGGTCGACGTCGGCGGGGGTGGTGAGAATCGCCTCGAAGTTGCGCTTGCGATTGATGAGCTGCAGCACGCCGATGATCTCGTCTTTGTGATCTTTCATGGGAATCACGAGCATCGACTTCGTGCGATAGCCGTAGCGCTCGTCGAACGAGCGGTTGATCGTGTACTCGACATCCGGCGGCAGGAAGTACGCATCGTCGATGACGAGCGGATCACCGGTGACCGCGCAGTAGCCGGCGAGGCTGGTGCGATCCACCGGAATCGTGAATTCGACGAACGGTGCTTCGGGCTTCGAGTAGGTCTGGGCGAGCCGGAAACGAAGGCGCTTCGTTCCCTCCTCGTTGAGCTCGACGAGATACAGGCTGCCGGCATCCGACTGGGTGATGCGCCGCGCTTGGGTCAGGATCAACTCGAGCAGAGTCTTAATGTCGCGTTCCGTGCCGAGCGCGACGCCGATCCGCGTCAGCTCGCCGATCTCGCGCGCGCGGTGCGCGGCCTCGCCGCGCGCGCGCGCCGTCTCGGCCCGTGCCGCGGCTTCGCGGAATCCGGCCCGGATGGCGACCAGCAGCCGCCGGGGAGTCGTCGGATACGTGAGGAACCCCGACAGGAATTCGGTCGGCAGCGTTTCCGGCACGTCGGTCTCGCCGTCCCGTCCGAGCGCCACAATGGCGCCGCCCGCATCCACGAATGCCCGCATGACATCGACGGGAAAGAGGGAGCGGCTTTCCGCATCGAGCAGCAGGACCGTCGGGCGATCGTCCACGACGGTCACGTCCCTGGCCTGGCGGACCGGACGGGCCTCCACCTGCGAGGTCTCGAGCGCCGGCGCGACGGCGTCAGGGCGCCACATCGGCGGATGCAGGAGCACGTATCTCACGGCTTGACGCCAAAGCCGAAGCGCGCCAGCGCTCCTAGTCGGGAGAGCCGGCGCGCCGCCTCAGCACTTAGGCGAGTGACGGGGTTCGTTAGGACGACTTCACCCGCTGCAGGCCTTCCTCGGCCTCAGCGTAACCCGGGAAAATGACGAGGGCGCGGTTGAACATCTCCACCGCCTTGTCCTTCTGGCCGTGGTCCGAATACAGCAGCCCGCGTGAGTAGTAGGTCAGCGCTTCGGTCGGGACCTGGCGACCCATGCGCTGCTCCGAAGCCTGCCGCTGCAGCGCAGGCAGGTTCGCGTCCTTCATGAGCCGCGCCGCGATGTTGCGGATGATGTCGAACATGTGATCGCGCTGCATCCGCTCAGACTCCGTCTTCACGATTTCGCTCGTCTCGGTGTTGACGAGACGGACGTCCACGCGGAAGTCGCCGTAGAAATCGACGAACGTGCCGAGGACGACGTAGCGGGCACCCACGAGCTTCCCGACCTTCGCGGCAGTCTGCGGATCGACGCGACCCTGTGCGCCGAGATTCTGCTCATCGACCAGGCGCTGGATCTCCTGACGCTCGACCACGCGCGCTGCGGGATTCTGAGACAGCTCCGAAATCATCATCCCGGCGATGCCGCGCTCGAGGGCGTCGAAATCCTCCTTGCCCTGACCGTAGGAGCCGCCGTTGTTGAAAGGGAGGACGGCGATGCCGGGGCGGGTATCCTGGTTGCGTTGCTGCGCCCCCAGGAGCACCGGAACCAGACTCAACACCGTCATGACTGCACGCGCGCGCATAGCTACTCCTCGGGTCACAGGGTCACCTTCATTCCCTCTTGTGCTGCGTCTACCTCGAGCGAGCCGCCGCGCGTCTTGGCGAACTTGCGCGCCGCGGCCACGAGTCCATCCATTTCCTTGTCGCCGTGCTCGGGCTCGTGGTGAAACAGCACGAGCTTCTTGGCACCGGCATCCAGCGCGAGCGTCACCGCTTCTTCATATGTCGAGTGTCCCCAGCCGCGGTGCTGCTCGAGCTCCTTTGGCGTATACATGGCGTCATGAATCAGCAGGTCGACGCCCTTGAGGAACGTCACGAAGTCGCGCCGCCAACTCGCCGGGACTTCGTATTGTCCGCCGCCGCCCAGCTCGTTGTCCGTCACGTACGCCATGCTCGGCCCGCCTCCCTTCGCGGGCGTGAGCCGGAATCCTAACGTCGTCCCCGGGTGCCGGAGCTTCATCGTCCGCACCCGGAACTCGCCGATCGAGAACTCGTCCTTGTCGACCTGCTGCACCGTCAGCGACGCCGACAGCGCGTCGAGCGGGACCGGGAACACGGCCGGGTCCATTTGTTGTCGCAGGATCGCTTCCAGGGAGGCCGTCCCCTGGCGTGATCCCCATATGCGCACG
>DASWEL010000067.1:0-4539 GCA_036394755.1 Gemmatimonadales bacterium
GTGAAAATCGCGCGTAGTCCAGCGCCGTGCCGGCGGCGCCGGCGCCACCGGCGTCGTTCTTCTGCGCCGTGGTGACGTCGAGAAGCGTGATGGGCTTGCCGGTCGCCCGATCGGTCTCGAGCGGCTGGGCGAGGCGCTTCACCTGCCCGCCCTGAACGTGAAACGTCGTGTCCTTCATCCGCAGCGGCCGGAACACCCGCTCGTCGAGGAACCGGCTGAGCGTCGAGCCGGTCACGGCCTCGACGACGCGACCGACGACGTCCGTCGACAGGCCGTACTCCCACATCGTTCCGGGCTGGCGAGCCAGCGGAACCTTGGCGAGGCTCTCGAGCTGCTCCGCCGGGGTGACGCCCGACCACGTGACGTTCGCCTTCGCGTAGAGCTCCTTGAGCTCGGCGTTCGGCGTGAACCCGCCGTAGACCATCCCCGACGTGTGCCGGAGCAGGTCGTACACCGTCACCGGACGCTCCGCCGCGACCGTCGTGTACGTCGTCTTCCCGCTCGCGTCCGTGCTCGGCGCCAGGACCTCGAGGTGTCCGAGTTGCGGCAGGTACATCCCGACCGGATCCGTCAAGCGCAGGCGGCCCTCTTCGACCAGCATCATCGCCGCCACCGACGTGAACGGCTTCGTCATCGAGTAGAGGCGAAAGATCGCGTCCTTCGACATCGGCGTCGCGCTCCTGGGATCGAGCTGGCCGATCGCCTCGAAATACGCGATCCGCCCTTTGCGCGCGACGATGGCCACCGCCCCCGGGAAGCTCTTGGCCTCGATCTGCCGCGACAGGGCCGGCGCGATGCGGGCCAGGCGCTCTCTCGAGAGTCCGACCTCCTCCGGCGTCGCGGTGGGAAGCGCGTGCGCAACGAGCGGGAGCAGGAGGAGGAGAACCCCGGTCAGATGTGCGATCAGCCTGTGCATGGACGACCTCCGTGGCGAGCTACGTTGGCTCCTCGTCGAGAAACTCTCGCACCCGCCGCATGACATCTTCCTTCGGATACAGGGCATTCAACGCGCGCGCCCGGGTGAGTGGGTCGCTGGCGAAGAAGCGCTCGTAGAGAACCTGGCGGCTCCCGAACGAGCTGCCCGCGATGTCCCACGCCAGACGGAACAGCTTGACGCGGTCGCGGGCGGTCGCCGTGTCGGTCGCCAGGTATTGCTCGATGTCCGGTGCGACGGGGCTCCGGAAGTCCGCCTCGCTCGGCACGATCATGAAGCTGCTGGAGCCGAGCAGCTCCAGGATCTCCGCCATGCGCGGATAGGCCGTCATGAAGAGATTGCGGGTCAGCTCGATCTGCAGGGGGACCGGACACATGACGCCCCACTGGTCGAGCGTCGCGTCGGCCTCGGCCGATCGGATGCATGCGCGCATCAGCTCCGTGTACATCGTGAGCTCGGCGAGCCGTTCCTCCGAATGCGGCAGGTGCGCGTTCCCCAGCGTCTGCGTCATGTGCAGCGCCACCCCGAGAACGAACTCGCACTTGGCCAGATTCTTCGCGGCCCCCTGGTGCGCGGTATGCGCCGCCGAGTGCGTCGTCATGGCGGTGTTGTTGATGAGGTCGACGTCGCCCAGGACGAAGACGCGCTCCCAGGGGACGAGGACGTCGTCGAAGAACACGACGCAATCCATCTCCTCGAAGCGCGACGCCAGCGGATGGTCGAAGCGAGAGCGGCCGAGGTCGAAGCTCTCGCGGCAGAGGAACCTCAGTCCCGGGGTCCCGCACGGGATGGCGAAGTTGATGGCGAAGGGGCTGTGCTTGTCGGTGTGCCTCGCGACGCGGGGCGAGTACACGGCGATCTCGTCGGACATCGGTCCCAGCGTCGCGAGGACTCGCGCGCCGCGCACCACGATGCCGGCGTCGGTCTCGCGCACCACGCTCAGCGCCGTCCCCTGCTCCAGGTTGAACACGCCCGACACCGTCCGGCTCCGCTGCAGGTTGATGAGCGCGTGGGTGAGGGTCAGATCGTGCTCACGGAGGTATTCGTAGTAGCGCCGGACGTTCTCGCCGAACTCGGGGCGGCCCTGCGCGAAGTAGCGCTCGGCGGCGGACCAGGCGGCGAAGGTCACGTTCATGAAGTCGGGCGAGCGCCCCATCATCCCGCACGTCGCACGCGCCCAGTGCGACATCATGACGCGCCGACGCTCGAGCTCCTCGCGCGTGCGGGGGACGATGAAGGACAGGCCCACGCGCTCACCGCTCGCCGGCGACACGTACGTCATGTCGTCACGGAGGGCGGGATCGTGCTGCATGTCGTAGAGCGCGGCGATGGCGCGCACGCCGTTGGCCAGCCCGGGGTGCGTGGTCACGTCCTTGACGCGCTCGCCCCCCAGCCAGACCTCGCGCTGCTGATCTTGAAGGCCCTTGATGTATTGCCGCCCGGTCCGCGCGCCCATGTCGGTGCGGAGGAGAATCGACCAGAACGACGATCAGGTCAATAGATCGCTACAGCGCGCTACGGGCGTGGCTTTTGCAAGCGGCTTCGCGCAGCAATCCGAGACGGAGGAGTTCGACCATGGGCCAGCGGAATGTGATCGCGCGACTGACGGTCGGCGTGTTCCTGGTCGGCTCGATCGCGGTGGGGGCCGTGCTGGCTCAGGACGACGGGCCACCGGCGCCACGAACGTTCGGGCCGGACACCACCGCGGTCGGCAGCTTCACGGGCCAAGGGACGACGGCGCCCGCCCTGCAGTGCGATGCGCCGTCCGACCCCTCGACGCCGCGAGAGTGCTCCGGCTTCCTCGCCAGCAGCGTGGACGGCACGCTGCTCGACGTGACGGTGCGCGTTCCGCAGAGCGCCGGCCTGCATCCGCTCGTCGTGTACGTGCACGGCTGGGGCGCGAGTAAGAACGCCGGACGCCAGTATGACGACGATCTGGCCGGCGGCGGTAAGGTCGACACCGCCGGCGTCACGCATGGTGGCGGGTACACCTATCTGCGCTACTCCACGCGCGGGTTCGGAAAGTCGTGGGGCCAGACAAACTTCGGCGACGTCGACGTCGAGCTCGCCGATCTGCGAAGCATGATCGGCCAGGTCGTCGATGACGTCCGGTTAGAGGCAGACCCGGGAGCGGTGGCCGTCATGGGCGCCTCGTATGGCGGCGCGCATTCATGGCTGGCGGCCGCGCAGCCGACGTTCACGAGCCCCGGCGGCAAGACGGTGCAGCTTCGGACCGTCGTCCCGGTGGCCGCCGGGAGCGATCTGCTGTATGCGCTCATTCCCAACGGCAAGCCGAACGACGCCACGTCGCCGGCGGGCGGCGTGAAGCTGAGTTACGTCAACGGCCTCTTCCTGACGGGCTTCCGTACGCCGTCGCAGACTCGCCCGTACTCGAACTATCCTCTGTATCTCTTCGGCTGGATCGCCGTGGTCAACGGGACCGAGCCCAACTATGCGCTGCCGTTCTGGAAGCCGATCGTCGATGGCATCCAGGGATACCGCTCCGTGTACTGGCAACAACGATTCTGGGATGTGGCGGCCAACAACGCGACCCGACTGCCGATTTTTCAGGTCCAGGGGTTCACCGACGACCTGTTCCCGATTCACGAATCGCTCCGGATGCTGCGGGCGCTGAAGGTCATCGACGCAAACTACCCGATCAAGTCGTACTTCGGCGATGTCGGCCACCCGCGGGCGGTGAACAAAGTCGGAGAAGTCAGCTATGTCGTCGACTCGATGCTCGAGTGGTTGGACGACTTCGTGAAGGGCGTCGGCACACGCGCGCCGGTGTTCGATGTCGGCGTGTCGATCACGCGGCCGTACGCAACTCCGTTCGATGCCGGCGCCGTCATCAACGTCAGCACCTATGACGCCCTGGCGACGAGCCACGTCAGTCAGAGCTTCGAGGGCGTGAACGTCCTCACCTTCAATCCCGCGAACACGAGCGGGTTCCGGTGGGACCCTGTCGTCCTGCTGACGGCGCAAGAGCTCGGCGTCAATCCGCCTGCCCCGCCGTCGGATGAAGTGCCGACCGACATGGCGGTCTACGAGGTCGCGGTCAGCCAGGTCAGTCAGAGCCCGGACGGCGTGCTGATTGCGGGTCAGCCGACGGTCACGTTCGAGGCATTCACCACGGCCGAGAGGGTGCAGCTCAACGTTCGCCTGTTCGACGTGACGCCCACGGGGGACAAGCAGCTGGTGACTCGCGGCACGTACACCGTGGACACCGGGCGCCCGGGCGTTCCGATCGGGAGGATGCCGATCACCATCGTCACGTACGGCAACGTGTGGCAGGCCGCAGCTGCCGACACCCTTCGACTCGAGATCACGAACGTCGACAGCCCGTACATCGCCCCGAGCCGCGTGCCGTCCGTGACGGAAGTCTCGAAGGTGAGCCTGGACATCCCCGTCCGCTGAGAGATACTCGCCGCTAGAATGTGCGCATGACCGACACCGCCAAGCGAAACCTCGTCGCCCAGTGGGCGTTCGACACGCGCCCCGTCCTGCTGCGCTTCCACCTCTGGCTCGAGGACGTGGAGGTCGAGCGGTCGCAGGCCGAGCCGGTGTCCGCGCACTCGTTCGCGCCACGGGGGATCGCGCGGTGC
>DASWEL010000068.1:0-4748 GCA_036394755.1 Gemmatimonadales bacterium
TCGCGGCGTCTCGGCGCGGTCTACTGTTTTTTCGCCAGACCTCGGACATACAGTACCAAGCCGTGAATCTCGTCGTTGCTGAGACTGGTCCCGAATGCGGGCATCGTGCCCTTCCCGTTGGCGATGATTTTTTCGACGTCGCCGTCGGATTGATTCTGGACTTGCGGCGACCGCAGATCGGGGATGTGCGCACTCTTCCCCACGACGGTGGCGCCGCTTCCGTCGGCAGCGTGGCACGCTGCACACCTCTGTGCGAAGGTCGAGGCGGAGGTGTTGCTCTCCGCCGCGCCGGCGTGCGCTGCGACCGTCATAACGAGGGCGCACGCGCCGGCCAGGCGGACCACTGCGAGCCCGTTCACTGTCATCATTTCGTATTGCATCATTTTACCTCTAGACGAGTTTGGTATTCTTGATCGGCAGGTCGCGAATGCGCTTGCCGGTCGCGCTGAACACGGCGTTGCAGAGTGCGGGCGCGATCGGCGGCACGCCAGGCTCACCGACACCCGCGGGCAGCGCCTCGCTCGGCACGATGTAGGTATGGATCTCGGACGGCACCTCGTTGATCCGAGCGATCGGATAGTCATGGAAATTCGACTGCTGGATCCGCCCCTTCGCCGCCGTGATCTCGCCCATCAGCGCCAGGGTGACCCCGAACACGACCGCCCCTTCGAGCTGCGCCTGCACGCGCTCCGGATGGATCGCGCGGCCCGGATCGAGCGCGACGTGGACGTGCGGGATGCGCAGCCCGCCCTTGGCGTCGACCTCGACCTCCACGACGGCCGCCGCGTAGCTGAGAAAGCTGCGATGCGCCGCAAAGCCGAACCCGTGTCCTTTGGACGGCTTGTGCTTCGCCCACCCTGATCGCTCGGCGACGACCTGGGCCACTCTCCGCAGCCGTCCGGTGTCGATCGGATACTGCTCGAGCGGTTTGCCGTAGTTGAAGTTGCCGGTGAGCGTGACCTGGGTCTTGAGATCTATCACCCGCGGCGGGCCGAGCACGTCGAGGAAATACTCGACCCGGTCGCGGCCGGCCGCGGCGGCGAGCTCGTCGAGGAACGATTGGATCGCGAACGCGTGGTACACGTTCGCGACCGAGCGCAGCCAGCCGATGCGGACGTGCGCCTTGGCGGGGCCGTTCTCGGCGCGCAGGTTCGGGATCGCGAACGGCACGTCGAGCCAGCCCTGGCCGAGATGCCCCGGGTCGCCGTAGACCGCGTTCGCGTCGAAAGTCGACGTGATGGGCGGGAAGACCGACCGTTGCAGCCACGCGGTCGGCTTGCCGTGCGCGCCGATCGCCGCCTTCAGATACATGGCGGCGACGGCGTTGTAGTAGCCGAATTGGATCTCGTCCTCGCGCGTCCACGTGACCTTGACGGGCTTGCCGACCGCCTTCGAGAGGACGGCCGCCTCAGCCACGTAGTCGGGTTTCGACTTGCGCCCAAACCCCCCGCCGAGCAGCGTCACGTGACAGATGACGTCCTGCTTCTGGATCTGCAGCGCGCTCGCTACCTCGTCCTGCACCGCCTGCGGGTTCTGGGTCGCCGCCCAGACGACGACCTTGCCGTCGCGGTAGTCGGCGACCGCCGCCGGCGGCTCCATCGGTGATTGGGACAGCAGCGGTACGTAGTACGACGCGTCCTGGACTTTGCCGCCGCGCGCGAACTCCGCGTCCACGTCGCCGACGTTGCGCACCACCTTCTGCGGGCGGCGCGCCGTCTCGTAGAGCGACTGCTTGTAGGCGCTGGAGTCGTAGCTCGCGTTCTCGCCGGGCTCCCATTCGACCTTGAGCTTCTGGCGGCCCTGGATCGCCGCCCAGGTGTTGTCGGCGATCACCGCGACGCCGCCGAGGGGCTGGAAGGCATACGGCGCCTTCGCCGGCGGGATCACGACGGTCTGTTGCACCCCCGGGACTTGGCGCGTCTCGCCGTCGTCGTACGATTTGAGCGTTCCGCCGATGACCGGCGAGCGCGCGATCATCGCGTAGACCATGCCCGGCATCTGCGCATCGAAACCGTAGATCGCCTTGCCAGTGCAGATATCGTGGAGGTCGACGATCGGCACCGCCTTGCCGACGTAGCGGAGCTCGTGCGCCGCTTTGAACCGCAGCTCCTTCTTGTCGGGCAGCGGCTGCTGCGCGGCCGGCATCGCGAGCTCGCCGTAGCCGACACTCCGGCTGCTGGTGACGTGCAGAACCCGATGATTGTGGGCGCGGCATTGTGAGGCCGGAACGCCCCATCTCGACGCGGCCGCGCGCTCGAGCATGAGTCGCGCGCTCGCGCCCGCGATGCGCAGAGCCTCGTAGAAGTCGCGGATCGACTTCGATCCGTCGGTATTCTGATCGCCGTAGTTGGGATCGCCGAGCGCCTGCTCGATCCTCACCCGCGTCCAATCGGCATCCAGCTCATCGGCGGCGACCATCGGCAGGGCGGTGCGGATGCCCGTGCCCATCTCCGAACGGTGCGCGACGATGATCACGGTGCCGTTCGGCTCGATGCCGAGATACACGCTGGGGTACCACGCCGCGTCTTCGAGATCCGAGGCTTGCAGCGGCGCGGCCGCGTTGGCCGGCAGCAGCCGCGCGCACAGGATCAAGGCTCCCGCGGAAAACATGCCGCCGAGAAAACCACGACGGCTGACGAGGATGACGCGGCTCGCGCTCTCGCCTTCGGCCGCAGCCCGTTCGGCGTCGTCAGAAGCGAGCTGCATCATCGCATCACACCTGCGCGTGCGTCGCGTCCACGTCGGCGCCGCGGATCGGTGCACGTCGTGTCGCACGCACGTCGAGCGTGTGATGCGGATCGATGACGTATTTTAGCGCGACGCCGGCGTCGAACGCGGCATACGCCTTGGGGGCCTCGTCGAGGGGGATCACCTCGACGTGCACCGCATTCGCGATGTTGATGCGGTCGTGCAGGATGGCCATCATCAGGCCGCGGTTGTACTTCATCACCGGCGTCTGGCCGGTGAAGAAGGCATGAGACTTCGCCCAACCGAGTCCGAGGCGCAGACTGAGATTTCCGGTTCGTGCCGCGTCGTCCTTGGCGCCGGGATCCGCGGTGACGTAGAGCCCGGGAATGCCGATCGCGCCGGCGGCGCGCGTCGCGTCCATGAGCTGGTTCAGCACGACCGCCGGCTCGTCCGCTCCGCCGTGCCCCTTGGCCTCGAAGCCGACGCAATCGACGGCGCAGTCGACCTCGGGAACGCCGAGGATCTGTTCGAGGTGATCCGTGATCGTCCCGTCTTCGGCGAGATCGATCGTCTCACAGCCGAAAGATCGGGCGTGCTCGAGCCGCGGGCGGTTGAAATCGGCGACGATCACCACGGCAGCGCCGAGCAGGAACGCCGCAGACGCCGCGGCCAGGCCGACCGGTCCGGCGCCCGAGATGAGGACGGTCGAGCCCGTCGTCACTCCCGCCGAGACGCAGCCGTGATAGCCGGTCGGCAGAATGTCGCTGAGACAGGTGAGATCCAGAATTTTTGCGAGCGCCTGATCCGTGTCGGGGAATCTCAGCAGGTTCCAGTCGGCGTACGGCACCATCACGTACTCGGCCTGCCCGCCGACCCAACCGCCCAGGTCGACGTAGCCGTATGCGCCGCCGGCACGCGCCGGGTTGACGTTCAGGCAGACGTCGGTGTGCCGCTCCTTGCAGTTGCGGCAGCGTCCGCAGGCGACGTTGAAGGGTACCGAGACGAGATCGCCCTTCTCGATGAACTCGACGTCCGCTCCGCACTCGATCACCTCGCCGGTGATCTCGTGACCGAGGACCAATCCGGTCGGTGCCGATGTCCGGCCGCGCACCATGTGTTGATCGCTCCCGCAGATGTTCGTGGTGACCGGCTTGATGATGACCCCGTGCTCGATCTTTCTCCCTTGCGGTGTCGCCAGCGCGGGATAGTCGATGCTCTGCACCTCGACCTTCCCGCGTCCGACGTAAACAACCCCATGATTTGAAGCCATATGACTATCCTCCTGCGGCGCGCTTGATCGCCTGCCGAATGCGTTGATACGTCCCGCAGCGACAGAGGTTGCCTTCCATTGCCGCGTCGATGTCGTGATCCGTCGGTCGCGGCTTCTGCTTCAAGAGCGCGGCCGCTTGCATGATCTGGCCGCTCTGACAGTAGCCGCACTGCGGGACGTTGCCCGCCTCCCACGCCTTCTGCAGCTTATGGTCGCCGTGCTCGCTCAGACCTTCGATGGTGACGACGGTCGCACCGGCGGCGCCGCTCATCGGGGTGACGCAGCTGCGTGTCGCGTCGCCGTTCAGGTGCACCGTGCAGGCTCCGCACAGCCCGATGCCGCACCCGTATTTCGAGCCGGTCAGTTGGAGCCGATCGCGCAGGTACCAGAGGAGCGGCATTTGCGGGTCGCCGTCGAACTGGCGCGCGACACCATTGACGGTGAGTTGGATCATGCTCCGCGTCTCCCGCAAACGATGTGCCTGGCTGGAGAGGCGTCACGATGCGTGAAATTGGGGACGACGATCCCGTCGAGCTGCCCACATCTTGGCGCGCGTGCCTCCATAGCGGCGGCGGCGTCGGCACGGACCAGGTGGCTGCCCCGGGCTGACCCTCAGTTCAGCGGCGCGACCGGGAGATCAAAGCCCAATCAGTAGTCGCAGTACACGGGATAGTGGGGAGGCGAATCGCTGTAGCAGTATCCGTCACTCCAATAGCCCGGATCGACGAAGCCGAAGCCGTCGAGTCGGTCGTGATGCGGGCCTCGGTCATGGTCGTGCGAAAATGATCCA
>DASWEL010000069.1:0-5847 GCA_036394755.1 Gemmatimonadales bacterium
ATCGTCGTCTGCCACCTGGGACTGACGACCGGAGGCGCGATCGGCGCGCGCACCGCGTTGACGCTCCCCGACTGCGTTCCGCTGATCGAGGCCTGGGCGGCGGCCGCGCGAGCGGTCAACCCCGACATTCTCGTCCTCTGCCACGGCGGACCGATCGCGACCCCAGAGAACGCCGCCTTCATCCTGGCCAAAACCACGAACTGCCATGGGTTCTACGGCGCGTCTAGCATGGAGCGCCTGCCCACGGAGACGGCTTTGACCGAGACCACCCGCACGTTCAAACGCATCGGCGTCACATTGAAGGAGACTGCATCATGACCGGGGCTCACTTTGGACAGTTCCTCCTCGTGCTCATCGTCGTCGCGGCGCTCGTCGCGATCGTCGTCTGGCTCCTGAACTGGCTCTACCTGCGCTCCTCGAAGGAGCGGGCATTCGTGCGCACCGGCTTCGGCGGGCAGAAGGTCGTGCTGAACGGCGGCGCGCTGGTGCTGCCGATCGTCCACGAGGTGATCCCGGTGAACATGAACACGCTCCGCCTGGAGGTGACGCGGGGCCGCGAGCGCGCGATCATCACCAAGGACCGCATGCGCGTGGACGTCACCGCGGAGTTCTACGTGCGGGTGCAGGCGGCGGCGGAGGCGATCGCCGCGGCGGCGCAGACGCTGGGCCAGCGCACCATGCAGCCGGAGATGCTGAAGGAGCTCGTCGAAGGCAAGTTCGTCGACGCGCTGCGCACGGTGGCCGCGGCGATGACCATGGAGGAGATGCACGAGAAGCGCGGCGACTACGTGAAGCGCGTGCGCGCCGTGGTCTCCGCCGACCTTCTGCAGAACGGCCTGGAGCTCGAGACGGTGTCGCTCACCCAGCTCGACCAGACCGCGATGGAGTTCTTCAATCCCTCCAACGCCTTCGACGCCGAGGGCCTGACCCGGCTGACCGAGACCATCGAAACGCGTAAGAAGAAGCGCAACGACATCGAGCAGGACACCATGATCCAGATCCGCAACAAGAACCTGGACACCGAGCGCCAGGCGCTCGACATCGACCGAGATTTGGAATATGCACGCCTGGAGCAGTCCCGCGAGCTCGAGATGAAGCGGGCGGCCCAGCGCGCCGACGTCGCGCGCGAGAAGGCGCTGAAGGAGCAGGAGGCCGAGCGGGCGCAGATCCAGGCGCGCGAGGTGGTGGACCGCGCGCGCATTACGTCCGAGCGCGCGGTCGAGGAGGAGCGCATCGCGCGCGAGCGGCAGATCGAGACGCTCGAGATCGAGCGGCGCAAGACGATCGAGCTCGCCGAGCAGCAGCGGGCCATCGCCATCGCCGAGCAGTCGAAGCTCCAGTCCGAGGCGCAGGCCGCCGCCGACGAGGCACGCGCGAGCGCGGTGGCCGCGGAGGAGCGCGTGTTCACCGCGCGCGACACCGAGACCGCCGAGCGCCGCAAGCGTGTCGAGATCTCGCAGGCCGAGGCCGAGGCCGAGACGAGCCGCATCGGCGCGCTGGCGGCGAGAATCCGCCACGAGGTCGAGGCCGAGGGGCTGACGCTCATGAATACCGCGGCCAACCTCCTCACCCCGGAGGCGCGCCAGTCGGCGCTTCGCCGTCAGCTCATCGACAAGCTCGAGGGCATCATCCGCGAGTCGGTGAAGCCGATGGAGCGCATCGAAGGCATCCGGATCCTGCACGTCGAGGGACTGGCGGGCGGCGGGGGCGGCGGCGGGCAGCAGGGTAACGGCGGCAACTTCGCCGACAGCGTGGTGAACTCGGCGCTGCGCTTCCGCGCCCAGGCGCCGCTCATCGACCAGCTGCTGCGCGAGATCGGTGTGCAGGGCGGCGACATCGGCCAGGCCGCCAAGGCGCTGCTGGAGCGCGGCGAGAAGGAATGATCAAGGTCTACACCTCGAGTGTCATCGACGCGCCCGCGGACGCCGTCTGGGCGCAGGTGCGCGACTTCAACGGCCTGCCGCAGTGGACGCCCTTCGTTGCGGAGTCACGGATCGAGGAGGGCCAGCCGGCGGACCGTATCGGGTGCGTGCGGAACTTCCGGCTACGGGACGGCGGCGTGATCCGCGAGCGCCTGTTGACACTCTCGGACTTCGACTACCAGTGCAGCTACTCGATCCTCGAGAGCCCGCTGGGAGTCGAGAACTACGTTGCCACCCTCAAGTTGACGCCCGTCACCGAGGGCAACCGCACGTTCGCCGAGTGGTGGGCGGAGTTCGACTGCGCCCCCGAGCGCGAGCAGGCGCTGGCCGAGCAGATCGGGCAGGGCGTGTTCCAGGCGGCCTTCGACTCGCTGAAGAAGGTCGTCGGACGGTAGGACGAGATGATCCGGCTTCGCCGGTCCGCCGTGATCGACGCGCCGATCGAGCGCGTGTGGGCGGTGCTGCGCGATTTCAACAGCCACTCGACCTGGCATCCCGCCGTCGGACCCTCCACGATCGAGCGCGGCGAGGCGCCCGACCAGGTCGGCTGCGTGCGCGATTTCACCCTCAAGGACGGCAACCACATCCGCGAGCAACTGCTCGCGCTCTCCGACCGCGACCACGTCTCCACGTACTGCATCCTCGACGCCACGCTGCCGATGCGGAACTACGTCGCGACGGTGCAGCTCAAGCGCGTGACCGATGGTGATCGCACGTTCTGGCACTGGGAGTCGACCTTCGACGTGCCCCGCGGCCGCGAGCGCGAGTTCGAGCAGCTTGTCGGCGGCCAGGTGTACGAGGCCGGCTTCACGGGCCTCGCGGCGTTCCTGCGAAGGGGCGGGCGCTCGTCCCTTCCCCGGCAGGCGGTGGACTCGCAGGGCGTGGTGGCGACGTCCTTCGGAGGTCCCGAAGTGCTGCAGCTGAGAAGGCTGGAGGCGCCCGCGCCGAGGAGCGGCGAGGTGCGCATGCGCCAGACGGCGATCGGCGTGAACTACATCGACGTCTACATCCGCAAGGGACTCTACCGCATGATCGAGCCCCCGGCGCCGATCGGCATGGAAGCGGCCGGCGTCGTCGTCGAGAGCAACGCCCCGGGGTTCAGCCCCGGCGACCGCGTCGCATACGCCTGCCCACCGCCGGGGGCCTACGTAACGATGCGGACCCTGCCGGCGGCGCAGCTCGTTCTGCTGCCGGAGCACGTGGATGAGGAAACGGCGGCGGCGCTCCTGCTGAAGGGCATGACCGCCGAGTACCTCCTGCACCGCACGCACCGTGTCAGGCCTGGCGACACGGTGCTGGTGCACGCCGCGGCGGGCGGCGTGGGCCTGCTGCTCTGCCAGTGGGCGCAGGCGCTCGGCGCACGTGTCGTCGGCACGGTGTCGAGCGAAACCAAGGCGGCGCTCGCGCGCGCGAATGGCTGCGAGCATCCGATCGTGACGCAGAGCTATTCGTTCGCAGAGCGGACGAAGCAGGTCAGCGGGGGCCGCGGTGCCGACGTGATCTACGATGGCCTCGGCCGCGAGGCGGCCCACGAGAACCTGGCGGCGCTCGCGACGCGCGGCCACTGGGTGAGCTACGGACAGGCGACCGGCGCCCTGGACCCCATGAACCTGGGCGAGAAGTCTGGAACCTTCTCCCAGCCCGTGCTCTTTCACTACACCGCGGAATACCTGCACCCGATGGCGGGCCACGTGTTCGCCGCGCTGCGTGACGGCATCCTCAAGCCCGACGTCCGCCGACGCTATCCCCTCGCCGCCGCGGCCGACGCCCACCGCGATCTCGAGGCGCGACGCACCAGCGGCCAGATCGTCCTCCTCGTCTGACCCGCCGCGATGATGGCCGCTAGCCGGCCTTACCGGCCATGCCTTCGATCCGCGCCCATTCCGCATCGGTGACAGGCATCACCGACAACCGCGCGATGCGGACGAGCGGAAAGTCCTTGAAGGCTGCGTCTGCCTTGATTTCGGCGAGCGTGACCGGCCTCGGAAGCCGCTTGACCGGTGCGACGTCCACCGCGACGTACTTTCCGCTCGCGTCCTCCGGATCCGGATAGGCGTCGGACAGGGCCTTCACGATCCCGACCACCGCCTTTTCATCACCGGTGTGGTAATAGAAGATGCGGTCGCCCTTCTTGATGGCGCGAAGATGCTTCTGCGCCAGCGCGTTCCTGACGCCGCTCCAGACCGCTTTCTTGTCCTTCACGAGCGCGTCGAATCCGTAGTGGGTCGGTTCTTCCTTCACCAGCCAGTTCATAGCGCCCGCACCCTCCGATCGCTAGAGCTGACTTCGCGGCGCGGATGTCACGTCGAGGGCCATGTTCATCCCTTCGATTTTTTGTGAGCCAGAACAATAGAACCTCCGATCAGCAAGGCTGAGGTAATGCCGGCCAGGGCCAGCAGGCGGCCGGCTCGCATGACCACGTGCTGGAGTTCGTCCAATTGGCTCAGTTCTACGCGAATTTTCAGATTACCGCTTTTCGCCGTATAGATTCCGCGGCGTATCTCCTTGGGAAGGTCGGCGAATAGCTCCAGATATTGTGTGAAGAGTCTCAGCCCGCGTTTCCCCAAGGCTTGCGGAGATAACTGGTCGATGACCGCCTCGTGAAGGGTGGGTTGTATCGCGACCATGATGTCGAAGTCACGGTCAAGCTTCTTGAATGCCCCCTCCAGCGAGACAAAGACCTTGAGGAGCATGGCTTGATCCGGAGGCATCGTCAGCTTGTTGTCTCGGACCAGACTCAACAAGTCCCCAACCATGGCCGACAAATCCATGAGACCCATCGATTTCCCGGCATACGTGCCGAGAAATTCCTCGACGGCGCCTGACAGTTCCCCCGGGTCGTCTCCTTCTCTGTCAGACCATTCCAAGAGAATCGTGCAGAGGCCATCGGCGTCATTTTGCAGCAACGCCTGCAGCAGCTTCATGATCTGTTGTCGTCTGACCTCAGAGACGCGTCCGATCATGCCGAAGTCGATGAAGGCAATGCGTTCACCAGGCAATATGAAAAAGTTCCCCGGGTGCGGATCGGCATGGAATAGCCCATCCATCATGATCATCTTGAGCACCGCACTCGCCCCTGTCTGGGCAATACGTTTGCGGTCCATTCCGGCGGCATCGATGGCTCGAACGTTCACTCCGGGGATGCCATCCACAAATTCCTGGACATTGATGCGTTCCCGTGTCCATTCCCAATAGATTTTGGGGATTACGATTTGGTCATTGCCTTCAAAATTGGCGGCAACGTGCTCGGCATTGTGTCCTTCCGTCATGAAGTTGAGTTCATTCTGGAGCGACTTCACGAATTGCTGGACGACCTTTTGAGGGTGATAGGCGGCCAGCTGAGGCACACTCTTTTCGGCTAACGACGCCAGATAGGCGAGCAGGCGCATATCGGATTCGATTTTCGGCCGGATCCCGGGGCGTTGAATCTTGAGCACCACTTTCGTGCCGTCTTTCAAGGTCGCGCGGTGAACCTGGGCCACTGAAGCGGCCGCGAGTGGTGCGGTGTCTACCTCCTCGAATATTTCTTCGAGGGGTGCTCCCAAATCTTCTTCGATCTGGGGACGAAGCTCTTTAAAGTCCAGTGGGGGGGCTTGCGATTGGAGTTTTTCGAATTCAGTGATCCACTCGGGTCCGAACAGGTCAGGGCGCGTCGCGAGAATTTGGCCAAGCTTGACAAAGGTCGGCCCGAGGATTTCAAGAACCCGGCGTACACGCTGGGGACGTTCGAGGTGCGCCATCTCATCTGCATACTTCCAACCCATGATCCTGCCGGTGCGTTCAGCCGCGGCTTCAAGACCCATTTGTTTGAAAATGTCCCCAAAGCCGGCCACGGTGAAGACCCGGATGATTTCCTGCAGTCGATTTAGATCGGCAATTTTGGATTGGAACGCCATCGTCTAGCTCCGAAACCTCACACCCTCGT
>DASWEL010000070.1:0-2670 GCA_036394755.1 Gemmatimonadales bacterium
CGAAGAGCTCGTCGCCGGGGTTTCTCTGCGTGACGACCTGGCCGCCGATTCGCTCGATCTCGTCGAGCTGGCGATGGCGCTGGAGGCGGAGTTCGGGATCATGGTGCCGGAGCGCATCCTCGATCGGGTGCGCACCTACGGAGACCTCGTCCAGGCCACGGGCCTCCTCATCCGCGCGCGCCGTGCGGCCGAGGTGCGGGCAGCGGAGCCGCCGCTGCGGACGTGGGCACGCGTGCGGTCCCCCGCGGGCGAGTCGGGCGGCAGCCTCGAGTGGGCGGGCTGGCTCACCCCGTACGCGGCCGAGACGATCGCCGAGGACGCGGTACGGGCGGGCCACGGGGCGCGGCTCGAGCTGACGGTCGCGGCGAGCACCGACGACCTCGGCCTCGCCCGCGTGCAGCATCAATTCGCGTGGCTCGGTGAGCGCGACGATCGACTCCCGTCTCTTCCCGCCCGTTGCCACACCGGAAGTCGGCTTCGTCGCCTCACCATGATGATCCGCGCTCTTGGTACGTGGCGTCTCGCGCCTGTGGCGTAGCGCCACGCCCGCCAGCGTCCGCGCACGGTTCACGTAGGGGTGCTTCCGGCGCCGGAGCGCTCCCTCACAGCAACGACTTCATCCCGCTGATCAGCTTGGTGAGGCTGTCCTTCGCGTTGCCGAAGAGCATCTTGCACTTCGTCCAGCTGCACGACCCGCTGACGGCCCGGGCGGAGGTCGTGCACCGCATCGGGCTCCGGCGAGGGAATCGGGCGGTGACGGTCGAGAGCCGCACGTCCCTCTCCGTCACGCGCGAGGCCTTCGAGCTTCGCGCCCGCCTCGAGGCCTTCGAGGGCGACACGATCGTCCGCGCGCGCAGCTGGGACTGCCGCGTCGCGCGCGAGGGGGTGTGGGTTGGTGCGCGCGCGTTCAAGCTCGTCCTGCTCACGACCGAAAACCCCTGCGGGAGCCGATGCTCTCACAGGAGGTGCGTCGATGGCGCGCACGCCGGCGAACCGAAGCGGCAAGGTGCTCTGCCACCCGTCGGGCGAGCGGTGGACCGTCGAGCTGCGGCTCGACGAGAACGAGGGCCGTCAGGGATGTCAGTACACCGTCTACCTCAATCGGGTGTTTGCTGCCGAGACGGCGGCGCGCAGCGCCGGCGAGCAGGTCGTGGCCGAGTGGGCAGCAGGCCGGATCGCCGTGCGGGACCTGATGCTGCAAGAGCTCGCGGCGACCTACCGGAGGCTCCGGGAGACGTATCAGAAAATGCAGCCGCCTGCCGTTCCGACGACGACTTCCGCCTGGGAGAGCGCCATCGGCTCGTGGGAGGAGCGCGGGTGGATCGCCGCGGCGGACGCGGCGCGGCTGCGCGAGCACGTGCGCCGAGCCTTCGCGCCGGAGGCGGGAGGGATGCCGCGGCGGCGGATCCGGCTGGATACCAAGTCGGATTCGACGCCCTGAGGTCGTGCCCGTTCGCGTTGTGGGCGCGACGTTTCACAGCAGCGACTTCATCTCGCTGATGTCGTCTTCGTTCCGCGGCCCCCGGCTTCATGGCGAGAGAATGCAGAGCTCATCAAAGGGGCTCGCCGTCGTTAGGTACACCCGAGACCAGAGGCGACTGCCTATTCCCGCAGCCTCGCCAGCCGCTGCTCCAGCCGATGCCGACATTCCGGCCACTCGGACGCAATGACCGAGAACATAGCCGAGTCCCGCAGCTGGCCCTCTTCGCCTGCCGCCCACGACTGGGACCAATTTCGCAAGACGCCCTCGAACCGTGCGCCAAGCGCTTCGATCGCAGCTCGAGACCGTATGTTACGCGCGTCCGTCTTCAGATCGACTCGAACAACGCCCCACTGTTCGAACGCATGGCGAAACAACAGCAGCTTTGCCTCCGGATTGATTCCAGTGCCCTGAGCCGACGCAGCAAGCCACGTGAAACCGATCTCGATGGCGCACAACTCGGTTCGGCCCGGCCACAACCGCGGGTTCCAATACGCGGTGGCGCCGACTGCCCTGCCCGATGAGATCTGGACCTGCGCATATGGCGCCATGCTCCCAGTTGCGGCGCGACCTTGCTGCGCGTCGATGTAGTCGTCCACCTCTGCCGCCCTGGGGACCCATGTGAACCCGTAAGAGCTTCGATCCTCCTCCGCAGCGGCAGCTAAATCCGTGGCATGACGATGAGCCAGTGGCTCTAAACGCACGAGCGTGCCTTCAAGGACGGGCCCTTCCAGACGAAAACTCACAGTAAACTCTACCTCCCTGCGCTGCCTAACCGATACAAGCTAACCGACGGGGCCGCGCCGATGCGCGCCAAGTTGAAGGCATGTGCCGGCCCGTCCGGTTCAGCGCAGGGTTACGCACCAGATATGTTACGGATGGGCCACCCATTGTCCGGCTACCAAGTAAGCGACTGCGATGATGAGCAGGAATGAGGCCAATAACTTTCCCCAGCGAGGGACCTTCGGTACCAAACGATCGGTGATGTATTCCGCCTCGCGACCATCGGTCGTCTCGGCGGAGAAGACAGGATAGGCGCCTTCCTGCGAAAGATCCCGTATCCGCCCCAGTATCTGCGCCAGTCTGCGCAAATGCGACAGTAGCCACGGCAGCGCGAGTATCAGCGCCGAGACGAAGATCACGACCAGCGAAGCCCATACCGATGCGGTGCTCATTGCGTGTGCCTAACG
>DASWEL010000071.1:0-5626 GCA_036394755.1 Gemmatimonadales bacterium
AAGGGATACGGATACTGTCCCGGGAGCAAGTTGTTGCGAAACACACCCTCGACCCGCGCTCGGTACCGCCCCTCCGTCGTGTCGTAGGCGACCTGGTATCGGCCATTGAACATGAACATCGGAAGATAGAGTCCCGAAAGCACCTCAGCGCCGAACTGGGTGAGCGTCGTGTCCTTCAGTCGCACACCCGGCACCGGGCTCGGCCGGCCCCACAATACGATCCGGGCGAGGCTGCGCTTTAAGTATGAGTCTTTGAACAGCGCCGAGCGACACCGGTCCAGGGCCGGTTGGTCACCCGGGTCTGACAGCGGACAGAGCGTCGCGGCTTCCTGGGCGATCGTTGCCACGAGTCGCTCCACCCTGCGGATGTCGTCGGCGCGCGGCACGGGTTGGGCCGGGCTCCCCGCCGGAAGTCCTAGCACCATGAGCACGATGACGGAGCGAGCGAGTATGTTTCGCATGGTCAGCGCCTTTCACCGCACCGGCGTCATGCAGGTGCCGAGCAGATGCGCGGCGATCTTTTGGCCCATCTGCTCGCTGACTTCCAGCGTGTTGCGGAAGTGGATGCCGCCCCACACGCGCACCAAGCGTTGCTCTTCGGCCATTTGTGCGAGGCTGGTGAACTGCCGCTGCAGGCGCGGATCGCCGGTATCCGTCGCCGTGAATGCCGGAACGGGGCCGGAGCCAAACACACTCTCGAGCACGCCGAGAGCGGCGCCGGCCTGGATGGCCGCCTGCGAGGGATATTCCGGGTGCATCGGCGTCGCGTTCAACGGCGTCCAGCCGGCATCTCGCTCGGTCGCGTCATTGCCGTCCATGTCGCCATTGCGGATCGCGGTGACCGGCCGCCAGAAGTTGTAGTGAAACTTCGCGTCCCAGTCGGTGATGAAGGTGTTGGCGATCCCCATATTGAGCAGCGCGAACACTCGAGCGTTCTCAGCCACGTTCAATCCCTTCCGGGCGGAGAGTTGGCGCGCGGCCTCGTTCCAGGAGGGACCGAAGTTGAGCTGCGTCCAGAAACGTACCGCGTCGGTCTGTTGCGGTGAGCGCTTGGTGCTCTTCGTCCCGCCGAGCTCCTTGGTTTCGTTGTAGTCGCGCGCGTAGACTGCGCTGGTCAACTGCGGCGGCGGACCTGGACGGAACTGGTCCGCGGTCTTCATCCCCCACGGCTTGGCCTGAGCGTATTGCGGAAACAGCGGCGGCTGCGTCGGCACCCAGACCCCAGGGGCCGTGATCGGCCGATAGGTATCCGGCGCATTCGTGAGGTCGGTGGCCCGATCTGACCGGATGAGGGCGGCGACCTGTTCACCGAGGGCGATGCCGTCGGTCTTCGCCGCGCCATCGGCGATCCTGCTCAACGAGTCCGCGTACATTTCATCGATCTTGGACTTCTGGGCTGGTGCGACCTGGATCAGGATGTGGCGCGCGGCAGACACGGCCGCCGCCTCCGGCGACACGTTGGGCGCGACGGGAGCGGTCGCGACATAGCGCGTGTACCGCGGCTGCACGGAATTTACCGCGTCAGACATGGCGACATGCACCATCGCCATGGCGCGCGACCAGGGATTGCCGAGCACGTTGCCGGCTGTCAGCACCTCGATCGTGTTCTGATTCCAGTCGCTGATGACATCGGCGTGCACCGGCGTCGCGGACATCAACAGGATCGCGATCGCTGCTTGAGGAAAGCGCCCCATGGTCTACCCCCGGGTTGCGTGCTGAACCGGTCTTGTGTTGAGGGTGAGGGAGCCCCACCGCCACGACCCGCGACTGCGGTTACTTGCGCACGGGCTGCAAGTAGAGCGCGACGGTCCGCTGCCCGACCTTGCGTCCCAGTCCGAGTCCGTCCTCGCAGGCGCTTCGGAAATGAATGCCCGCATAGATTCGCGAATCGGCGCTCTCCCGCGCCGCCTGCGAGAAGCTCGTGAACGATCGCGTGAGTCCCTCGAACGGCTTCCCGCTCGTGACCGTGAACGTGGCCTGATCCCCGCCCAGCACACTGGCGAGGACGACCGCGGCGGCGGCACTGAAGGTGCTTTGCGTCGAGGGATAGTCGGAGACGGCGGGTGTGTTCTGATGGCTGTCCCAGGTCGGGTCGCCCGCGGTCGCGTCGTTACCGTCGTTGTCGCCCTCGCGGATGGCCGTGATGGGCCGCCAGAAATCGTACACGTAGCGGATCTTCCAGCCGGCGATGTAGGAGTCGGCCATCGCCAGGTTCATGAGGGCCAGGAGCCGGGCGCTGTCCGCGGCGTCGAGCTTGCGCGTGGTCGCCATCGCCCGGGCGATGGTGTTCCAGTTCCCCGGTCCCTCGAACCAGAATCTCGCGATCTCGGTCTGATCGGCCGTACGGACGGTACTCACCTTTCCGCCGACCGCCTTGACCTCATTGAAATCCCGCGCGTAGATCGGGCTCGTCAAAGCCGGGGGTCCGGGGAGCCAGAACTGCGAGGAAGAGAGCAAGGTGAACGGGGTGACGTTGCCCCAGTTGGGAACCGACGAAGGCCCGAATCCGCGAGCGACATCCGGATTCGCGATAGGCGGATTCGGCGGCGTGGGGTTCGGATGCGGCCGCCACTTGCCGGCGCCCATGCCGGGCGTGTAGGCGGCGTCCCGAGTGGCGCCGTCATCCTTGCGGAGGGCGAGCATCGCCGTTCCCGCCGCGCGGCCGACCGCGACCCCCTTGTTCCGGGCTGGGCCGTCGGTGACGCGGGCGAGCGACGCGCTGTACGCCTGCTCGACGAGGGCTAGCGCCGCGCCCTTCTGCGCCGGCGTGCCGAAGCTGCTGACCACGCCGACGAGCACGGTATGGGCGGCCGCGGCCACTGCGGCATCCGGCGAGGCCCCGGCGTCGGCGGAGCCCTCGAAGTAGTAGGCGTCGTAGCGGCGATTGATGGCGTTCAGAGCGTCGTGCACCGCCCCTTGCGTCATGGCGAGGGTCCGCGTGGCCACCACATTGCTCTGTCCGTTCGCGTCGATGGCCTTCATGGTGATCTCGTTCCACTGCAGGACCTCGTTGGTGGCGGGTTGGGCGAAGGCCAAGCTCAACAGACCGGCGACCACTCCGACGGTGGCCATGGTGAGACTGAAAACTCGAGCTGCGCGTGTCATGAGCAATCCTCCCTCTGCGAGAGATCGTTCACGCCAGATGGGCCGCGGGCCGCGGCTGCCGAAATCGCACTTCCTGGGTGCAGGTCATCACGGGTCGTCCGCCTCCATGAGATCGGGACGGTCGAAGAAGGAGGAACGGCACAGATGTTAGGTGCGACAACGATGCGCTGTCAATCCTGACGATCGTTGCGCTGCAGCGCAACGGGCACAAGCCATAGGCTTGACAACCTTCCGAGCCGCGCCTAGATTGCCGCCACCTTCGTTGCTCCCAAGCCGCGGTGCAGCCGGGTGTGGGGCGCGTCGACCTCGGAAAGCAATGAACAGGAGGGGGTATGGCTCGGCCAAAGCGGTCTTCGCCGGCTCTGCTCGATCGACGGATCTTCCTGCGCGGCGGCCTCGCGGCGCTGGGCGCCATCGGCGGCCTCGCTGCAGGGGCTCCAGGCACGGCTCGGGCGGCCGGTCCCCCGGAGACGCCGCCGTGGATGCAGTACCCGGGCGCCCCGTTCACTACGTATGGCGGACCGGCGAAGTACGAGAGCAAGGTCATGCGCACGCTCATTCGCTCCCAGCCCGGCACGACCGGCAGTGGGGCCTCCCGGACGCCGTTGGAGATGCTGGAGGGGACGATCACCCCGAGCGGGCTGCATTTCGAGCGGCACCACAGCGGTGTCCCCGACATCGATCCAGAGCAGCACCGCCTCCTGGTCCACGGCATGGTCAAGCGTCCCCTGATCTTCACCATGGATGCGCTCATGCGGTACCCGATGCGGTCACGGATCCACTTCATGGAGTGCTCGGGAAATAGCCAGCTCATGTATGGTGCGACTCCACCGGCGTTGCGCGCGGGCGAACTCCACGGGTTGGTTTCCTGCAGCGAGTGGACGGGCGTGCCGCTGCGCCTTCTGCTCGAGGAGGCGGGCGCCGATCCGGCGGCATCATGGCTTCTGGCCGAGGGCGCGGACGCGGCGGCAATGAGCCGAAGCGTGCCCATGGCCAAGGCGATGGATGATGCCCTCATCGCGCTCTTTCAGAACGGTGAGCGCCTCCGTCCGGAGAATGGCTATCCCGTCCGGCTCTTCCTGCCCGGCTACGAAGGCAATATGAGCGTGAAGTGGCTCCGGCGGATCAAAGTGACCGCGACCCCAACCATGACCAAGGATGAGACGTCGCGCTACACGGATCTCCAGGCCGACGGTAAATCGCTCATGTTCACGTACCCGATGGGTGTGAAGTCCGTGATCACGCGGCCTTCACCTGGCTTGACCATGCCGGGGCCTGGCCTCTACGAGGTATCCGGCATCGCGTGGACCGGTTCCGGCACGATCACCAAGGTTGAGGTGTCGGCGGATGGCGGGCAGACCTGGACCGAGACGACGCTCTCCACCCCGGTACTGCCCCGGACGCTCACCCGCTTCCGGATCCCCTGGAAGTGGAACGGGGGGTCGGCCATTGTGAAGAGTCGCGCGACCGACAGCACGGGCGAGATGCAGCCGACGCGAGACAAGCTCGTGGCCGAGCACGGCACCAACGTCGTGTTCCACTACAACGCCATTCAGGCCTGGAGCATCGCGGGGAACGGTGAGGTGACGAATGTCTACGCGTAGCCGTCTCGGCGTGAGCCTCGGCGTCATGGTCCTCGCCGGCTGTGCGAGCCCGACGGTGACGGAGACCCCGAACCTTGGGCGAGTGGCGACGTTGGCGGAAGAGGCCGGATGGGATGTCAGCATCCCACCGGATGGCACCGGGTTGCCCGCGGGCCGCGGCGCGTCAGCGCAAGGCGCGGTTGTGTACGAGCAGAAGTGTCAGAATTGCCACGGTGAGAAGGGCGCTGGGCAGCCCAATGACCGGCTGGTCGGCGGCCACGGAACGCTGGCCAGCAAGGGGCCCGTTCGCACGGTCGGCAGCTACTGGCCCTACGCAACGACCGTGTTCGACTATGTGCGCCGGGCCATGCCCTATACGCAGCCGCATTCGCTCAGCGACGACGAGGTCTACGCCGTCACAGCGTACCTGCTGCATCTCAATGGGATCATCGGGGAGGCCGACGTGATGGACGCCCTGACCTTGCCAAACGTGAAGATGCCGAATCGCGATAACTTCATCCTCGCCTACCCGACGAGGCCGAAGTAGGCAGCATAGGGCGACGGCCAGGCAGGTGCTGTAAGTCGCCTTCCGTGCCGCCCCCCGGCGGGTCAGGTTCCTTTTAGAGGAGTGCGTGTCTGGGTTGACTCGGGGGCATGCCACCGTGGATCCAAGGTTCGTACGGTTCGAGGGATTCGAGGGGATTCACCTCGTCGCCGACGTCTGGGGGGACGATCGCGACTGGCCCGTGCTGCTCATGCACGGGGGCGGTCAGACGCGTCACGCGTGGGGGAACACCGCGCAGGTCCTCGCCGGCTACGGGTGGCGGGCCGTGTCCCTCGATCTCCGCGGTCACGGCGACAGCGAATGGGCCGTCAACGGGGACTACTCATTCACGGCCCATGCGGCGGACTGCGTGGCCGTGGTCGACCAGCTCGGC
>DASWEL010000072.1:0-4502 GCA_036394755.1 Gemmatimonadales bacterium
TTGCCTCCGCCTGCATCGACGGCGCGTACGGCGCGAAGCGGCACGTACGCTGCGCGGGTTTTCAGGGCGGCGGCCAGCCATACGGGGGCAAGGACGCTTACCTCATGGCGATGGCCGGAACGCGCGAGCGAGCCGCCAACAGTGCCAAGCACGTGGACGGAGACTGAGAGTTGCGGATCGGGAACGACCGATGAGTTTCCGGCGTTGAAGCCGTCATATGAGTGTGAGGACTGCGTCAGTGAGTGCTGCTCGGAGCGAGGGCGAGCTGTGGTCGCGCGCGCGTCGCGGGGACGGCGATTCATTCGCCGTGGCGACCGGCCGCTACCGGCGCGAACTCGAGGTTCACGCCTACCGGATGCTGGGCTCGGCCGAGGACGCGGAGGACATCGTCCAGGAGACATTCCTACGTGCCTGGCGAAAAAGGGAGACGTTCCGCGGTCAGGCGACGTTACGCGCCTGGCTGTATGGGATCGCGACCAACGCGTCGCTCGACCTGCTCGAGCGCCGATCGCGGCGTCTCTTGCCGCATCTGGTCAGCGCGCCGATCGATCCGGAGACTCTTCCTGAGCCGAGCAGAGACATCTCCTGGGTGAGGGGAGAGATGACCTGGCTGGAGCCGTACCCCGATCGACTGCTGGATGAGGTCGTAAGCGGCGAGGATCCGCCGGACGAGGCGATTGTTGCGCGGGAGACGGTTGAGCTCGCCTTCCTGGTTGCGATTCAGCAACTGCCGCCCCGGCAGCGGGCGGTGCTGATTCTTCGCGATGTGATCGGGTGGAGCGCGCGCGAGACGGCGGCGATGCTGGAGATGTCCGTCGTCGCAAGCAACAGTGCGCTACAGCGCGCCCGCGAGATGCTGCGCGACTATCCCCCGGAGCGCCGCGACGAGTGGCATCGCGAGCATCGTCCGGATCCGCGTGAGCAGGAAGTGCTCATGCGTTACATGGACGCCTGGAAGCGCACCGACCTCAACGCGCTCGCCGCGCTCTTGAAGGAGGACGCACAGCTGACGATGCCGCCGACGCCCGGCTGGTTCTTCGGCCGCGACGCGATCCTCCGCTTCTACGCCAGGTATCCGTTCCGCGTGGGAGCGTCCGAGCATCTGCACACGCCGACGCGGGCGAACCGCCAACCGGCCCACGCGGTCTGGCGGCGGGTGCAGCCGGACGCTCCGCCGGAGCCGTTTGGGATCGAGGTGCTGCGGATCGAGGACGGGCTGATCGCGGAAATCCACTACTTCCTGCAGCCGGAGCTCATTGGGCGGTTCGCGATTGCGCCGCCCGCATGAGCTGCGACGAGGAATTCGACCTCGACCGGCTCGCACGCGACTCCCTGCACTTTCGCCGGCGGGAGCTCGAGCTAGCGTCCGGTGAGGAGTTGCGGATCGACGCTCGCGCGTGGCGGGATGCGATCGCCTTCGTGGAGAGCGGCGAGGTCGAACTGGAATGCAGTGCAGGTGAACGGTCGCGTTTCGCAGTTGGAGCAGTCCTCTGCTTCCGGCCACCGGTGCGCTTCCTCCGCAATAGCGGCGACGAACCGGCGCGACTCATAGCGATTTCGCGGCGGACGCGCGAGCGGACGAAGCGCAGCGGTTAGTTCCTGAGCCTCCCGCCGTCACACAAGTGACGACGAATTTTCGAACGGGAGGTTCTTGTGATCGCTGTAGCCCAGTCCCCGGTTGCCGAACAGAGTGTGCATCGCTGGCGCGCGTTCGCCGTGCTCGCGGTCTCGTACTTCATGACGATCGTCGACCTGACGATCGTGAACGTGGCTTTGCCGACGATCGGTCGCAAGCTGCACTTCAGCGAGACGAACCTGCAGTGGGTTGTCACCGCGTACGGGCTCACGTTCGGAGGATTCCTGCTGCTCGGCGGCCGAGCTGCGGACCTGCTCGGGCGTCGGCGCGTGATGATGATCGGCCTCGCGCTCTTCACCGCCGCGTCGCTCGCCTGCGCGCTGGCGACGACCGACACTTTCCTGATCGTGATGCGCGGCGTCCAGGGACTGGGGGCGGCGATCGTGCTGCCGGCTGCGCTGGCGATCGTGATGAACATCTTCCCGGAGGGTGCGGAGCGCAACAAAGCGCTCGGCGCCTGGGGCGCCATCGCGGCGAGCGGCGCGACCGTGGGCCTGATCGCGGGCGGCTTGCTGACCCGTTACATCGGCTGGCAGTACATCTTCTACCTCAACATCCCGATCGGGGCGGCCGCGCTGCTGCTCGCACGGCGGATCGTCCCCGAGAGCCGCCTCAACGTGGCGCGGCGCCGCTTCGACCCGTTCGGCGCGGTGACCGTCACGGGGGGATTGCTGCTGGGCGTGTACGCGTTGTCGCAGGCGCCTCTGCACGGCTGGGGAAGTGCGCGGACGATCTCACTGCTAGCGGTTGCCGCCGTGCTCGAGCTCGCGTTCCTCGTGATCGAGACGCGCGTCGAGGCTCCCTTGCTGCCGATGCGAATCTTCCGGCTCCCGACTGTCGCCGGCGCGAACGCGGTCGCGCTGCTGCTTGGCGCAAGCTTCTTCGCCTTCATCTTCGTCGGCACGCTCTACATGCAGCAGGTGCTCCGCTACTCGGCGCTCCAGACCGGGCTCGCCTGGCTCGCCGCCTCGATCACGTCGGTCGCACTCGCGGGACTCTCGCAAGCGCTCGTCACCCGCGTCTCGGCCAAGTTCGTGATGGCGGTTGGGATGGCTCTGATCGGCGGCGGCATCCTCTGGGCGACGGCAGCGCCGGTACACGGCCGCTTCTGGGCGGATCTCGCTGGTCCGTTCTTCGTCGCGGGCGCCGGCACCGCCTTCGCCTTCATTCCCGTCTCGATCGCCGGGCTTGCCGGCATCGCCCATCACGAAGCCGGCCTGGCCTCGGGGCTGCTCAACACCTCACAGCAGGTGGGAGGCGCGATCGGCGTAGCGATCGCCTCGACCGTGGCCGCCACCCACTTCAAGACGCTGATCCACTCCGGCTCCGCCGCTCCGGCTGCACTTACCGGCGGCTTCCAGTGGGCGTTCTGGGTGTGCGGCGCGATCGGAGTCGCAGCGGTCCCGATCACGTTCCTGCTCGTCCGCAGCCGCGACCTCGTACAGACGGCCGATCCGCAGCCTGCGCTCGTCGAGCCGCGGGCGGCTGCGTAGCAGATCACGCATTCAGCGACACGACCGGGCTCGAGGTCCAGCCCCAACAACCACGACTCGAACGCCAACACGACAGGAGGCTTCATGAGCACGAATTCAATGACGATCGAAGGGAAGACTGTTCTGGTTACCGGCGCCAATCGCGGCATTGGACGGGCGCTGGTCGACGAGGTGTTGAGCCGCGGCGCGAGCCGGGTCTACGCCGGAACCCGGACACCCTTGAGTCATACCGACGGGCGCGTGGTGCCACTCACCCTCGACGTGACCGATCGAGCGCAGATCCGCTCGGCAGTCGAGCAGGTCGAGTCCCTCGACATTCTCGTCAGCAACGCGGGCGTCTCGTTGGGCGGTGATCTCGACCGCGCGGTGATCGATCAGCACCTCGCGGTCAACCTCTTCGGCACGCTCGACGTGATTCAAACATTCCTGCCGTTGGTGATCGACGCGCGGGGAGCCGTCGTCAGCGTGCTGTCGCTCGCGGCTGTCGCGGCGGTGCCGTTTGATCCGAACTACTCGATTTCGAAGGGCGCCAGCCTCTCCCTGTTACAAGTGCTGCGCGGCCAGTTGTCGCCACGCGGCGTGAGTGTTCACGCGGTCCTGCCGGGCCCGGTCGATACGGACATGACCCGCCACCTCGACCTGCCGAAGGCCTCAGCTGAATCCGTGGCGCAGGCCATTGTCGATGGCCTCGAGCGGGGCGACGAGGAGATCTTTCCCGACCCAATGTCCGCAGCGATCGCCGACGGCTGGTCCGGCGGGGTCGTCAAAGCACTCGAGCGCCAGTTCGCTTCCTATGTCGAGGCCGATCCCGTCGCGTCGTGATCATGTTCGTGCGAAACAGCGAGACGCGGCAAGAGAGCGAATCGCGACGTTCTCCTCGAGGGTCCCGCCGGTCAGCCGCGATGATGACCGGCTTGAGCTCGCACCGCTGATGCGGTCCAGGTCAGTGGAGGCGTTGCGCGACGACCGCGGGACCGGGCAATGACCCGGCTCCGCGGTCGTCATGTTCGGACGTCACGTCGCGGGCGACGCCGAGCTCGTCAACGACTTCCCGCACACACTGATGAGTGAAGCACCGTTGGAAGATGGGAACGCACTGCCAGATGAGCCCCTCAAGGTCTTGTTCGCATACTGCCATCCCACCTTGGTGCTCGAGACGCGAGTTGCGCTCACCCTTGGCATGCTCGGCGGTCTGACCAACGACCAGATCGCCGGCGCGCTACGCGTTCCGCCCGCGATCGTGGCGGAACGCCTCGCCGGCGCACGAGCGAAGATCAAGAAGGCGGGGATCCCGCTTGGTCTCCCGCGGGACGGCGCTCTTCCGGACCGACTCGCCGCTGTCCTGGCGACCGTCTATCTGATCTTCAACGAGG
>DASWEL010000073.1:0-3654 GCA_036394755.1 Gemmatimonadales bacterium
CCGGCGGCCATGGCCACGGACGTCTTGGACAGGCTTCCGACGACGAGGAAGCCACCGAACAGGCCGCTCAGGATGTTGGCGGGCCCGTGCGCGATCAACTCCTGGTTCGGATCGATGTCCCCGCCGCCCTGCATCGCCGCGGCCTTTGCCCCGCCGAGGGCCTCGGCATACCCGACCAGCACGATGGCGAGCGCACCGGGTGCGAGCTTCTGCAGTATTGTGGGGTCGACGTTGGGCAGCGCGAGATGGGGCACGCCGGACGGCAGGTCGCCGACCACGCTTATGCCAGCGGCTTCACCGCCCAGCAGGGCGACGAGGATCGTGGCCACGGTCGCGACCACGAGGGCCGCGGGTATGCGGGGCGCAGCGTGGCGGAGGAACTGCATCGCTGCGAGGCTCAGCAAACCGGTCAGCACCGGGCCAAGCGAAGCGTCCGGTAGATGCTGGAGCACGAACCAAAGTTTGGTGAAGAAGTTGCCGGACGTGCCGCCGATGCTCAGCAGATGCGGCACCTGGCCAATGATGGTCACGCATACGAGGCCTTCGATGAACCCCCGCATCACCGGCGTGGGGATGAAGGCAGCCACCCAGCCCATGCGGAGTGCGCCGAAGAGCAGAAAGAAGGCCCCGATCAAGATTGCAAGGGTGGAGGTGAGCGTATTGAAGTCGGTAGTTCCCTGTACCGCGATGGACCCCACGGCCAGCGCGGAGATCAGGCCTGTCGCGGTGTCCGGGCCGACGACGAGCAGGCGTGATGTGCCGAGCAGGGCGTAGGCAATCAGTGGCGGGACGATGGTGTAGAGTCCCATGATGGGCGGCACGCCGACGATGCCGGCATAGGCCATGCCCTCCGGTACCATGACCGCCCAGACCGCGAGGCCGGCCAGGAAATCCGGCAACAAGCCGTCGCGCCGGTAAGCAGGGAGCCAGCCGAGGATGGGCAGCAGCCGCTCGGTCATCGGCCCGGGGCGGATGTTCGCGGCGCTGCACCAGGGCCTCGCCGCGATTCGCCCGGAGCCAGCCTCCGTCGCTCACCCAGCCATCCCCGAACCCTGAAAAGCGACAGCGTGACGACCAACGTGGTGAGGAACAGGCCGATCCCGAGGATCAGAAACACCCGCAACGAGCCGATGCGGTCGATCATCCATTGGAAGTTCATACCGAAGAACCCGGTCAGAAACGTCATCGGCAGGAAGATGGCGGATATGATCGTCAGACGGTTGATGATCTCCGCCTGCTTGTTCGAGACGCTCGTCGCGTAGCTCCCCATGGCATCCCGGATCCGCTGGCGGAGATCGGCGATCTTGTCGATGAGATCCGCGATTCGCTCCGCGTAGTCACGAAAGTACTCCGCCTTCTCGCTCATCCCGGGAGCACCCCCGACGGCGATGGAGAAAGTCGCCACAGCCTCGCGCTGGGGCTCCCAGAGCCGGTGCAATGACGACAGCTGCTGCCGCAGGGCCGAGAGCTGCTGAAGCTGGGCCTCGCGAGGTGTCCGGAGGACCTGATCCTCCAGTTCGTACACCGCCTGCTCGACCTGATCGAGGACTGGGTGGAAGCTCGCGATGAAGTCGTCGAGGACGATCAGAAGGCCCAGCGCGGGGTTGGACGCGATCTCGCCGCCGAAGGTGCCGTACACGCTGTGAGCGCGATCCATCGCGCTGCCCACCCCGGCGCGTACGGTCAGGAGCCAGGACCGCGTGAAGAGGACGTGCACCTCGACCGGCCCACCGGTCGCTCCCGCGGTGAACGTGGATATGCGGACCTGCTTCGCCCCCATCTCGAATCTGGCCCGCTGTCCGAAGCGCGGGAGCCAGGAGCGCGTCGGTTCCTCGAGGCGGAGCACGGATGCCACCGCGCGCAGCTGCTCGGCCGATGCGCCGTCGATGTCGAGCCAGCAGAAGCGGCCCGTCGCCAGGCGTTCCGGGAGATCGGCGATCGAGACCGGAGATGCCCCCGTCTTCGCGTCGAAGACAGTGGCGATCACGTCGGTCGATGGGGTCATCCGGAGATGCGGGGTAAGGTCTCGCTTCCTTCCAGGCCTCTACTTGCCCCCCAGCAATCCGCGCTTCGCGGCCGCGAGCTCCCGCAGCTTCTCCTTGGTGACCTTCGGATAGCGGAGACCGAGCGAGGCGAGCGTGTCGATGATCGCAGCCGCGACCACGACCCGGGTGAACCACTTGTTGTCGGCGGGAACCACGTACCAGGGCGCCTCCTTCGAGGCGGTGTGACGGATCATGTCCTCATAGGCAGCCATGTAGTCGTCCCATGAGGTGCGCTCCTTCGCGTCGTTCGCCGAGAACTTCCAGTTCTTCTTCGGCTCCTCAATCCGTTCGAGGAACCGCCGCTTCTGCTCCTTCTTCGACACGTTGAGGAAGAACTTGCGGATGACGATACCGTTTCGCGTGAGGTAGCTCTCGAAGTTCCGGATGTCTCGGAACCGCTCCTTCCAGATCTTCTTGGTGACGAGCTCCGGCGGGAGCTTCTGCTTCGCGAGAAACTCCGGATGCACTCGGACGACGAGCGTCTCCTCGTAGTAGCTACGGTTGAAAATGCCGATGCGACCGCGTTGCGGAAGGCTCTTCATGCAGCGCCAGAGGTAGTCGTGGTTCAGGTCCTCCGCAGACGGCGACTTGAAAGAGACGACATCGCAGCCCTGCGGATTCACGCCGGACATGACGTGCTTGATCGTTCCGTCCTTGCCGGCCGCGTCCATGGCTTGGAAGACCAGCAGGACGGCCCAGCAGTCCTGCGCATACAGCATGTCCTGGAGATGACCCAGCGCCTCGATGCCCAGCGCGAGCACCTCCTTCGAGCGTGGCTTGTCCTCGGACCCGAAATCGAGCGTGTCGGCGGGGTCGAGGTCCTTCAGCCGGAACCCGTCGCCGTGCGTGACCCTGAACGGCTTCGCGAATGCGCCGGCCTTCTTGATGAGTTCCTCGATTTCCACGGGTCAACGCCTCACTCGCATCCGATGGTCTCCCTCGGCCGCCATGCCTCGCTAGGCCGCACGCCGGAATCGCGAGGTGTCGTCTACGGTGATCTCGACCTGGCGTTGGTCCTCGTCACGAGTCACGAGCCGGCCGAGCTCGAACGCAGCAAGTACCGTGAAGATGGTCACGACAGCGCTTGTCAGCACGAGGCCTGCAACCATCTCGAGTGTGATGCTCATGGTCTTCCCTCCTTGACGAGGCGCGAGTTGCAGACGACGTGCCAAAGGGGGGCCGCCTGCTGGGAGTCCGTTTCGTCGGCCGTGACCCCCCGCCCGCACAGCGAGTTCCTGCGGCCCACCGAGATCGCGCTAGGCCCTGAGAATCCGCCCTACCCGTCGCGCCACGCCCGCGCCGTCATTGCAGGTCGCATGCGCCCATTCTGATGACCACTCGCAGGCGCGCCGCCCCGTGACCAGGTGTGGGCGGGAAGTGAAGTCCTGCCAACGCCTCGTCACATCTGCCGAGACATGGGCACGCGACCCTCGGAAAGTGCCCGGTTCCACGACCGGCGCGCGCCATGAATTGCGCGCCGGACCCTAGCCGATATCGACCGCCGCTCTCGCGGCGCTGCCGACCGATGACCGAACCGTGCATGGTCGGGTCGAACGTAGGGCTGCGATGCCTGGCACGGTCGCTGCAGTAAACATGTGATCGAACCCGG
>DASWEL010000074.1:0-4081 GCA_036394755.1 Gemmatimonadales bacterium
GCCGTTAGTTCCTCACGATGACGGTGATGCTGGCGGTGCCGGTGTTGCCCTGCGCGTCTCGCACCGTCGCCGTCAGCGTGTGGGTGCCGTTGATCACCGACCGCGTGTCCCACGGCAAGGTAACGGGCCCGCGCGATGACGTCGTCTGCGTGCCGACCTGCTTGCCATCGGCACTCAGCGTGAAGACGTTGGACGACCCGCTCGTGCCCTCCACCCAGATCACGACCCAGGCGGTGCCACTGACGGTGTCGTTGTTCCGCGGCTGCGTGATGAAGACCTTGAGAGTGCTCGGTGGCGGCGGAACCTGCCGACGTCCTACAGCGAGCGTGGTGTCGTTTCCACGGGTGTTTCCACCGTCGACGTAGAAGAGGTCCGCCGTGTATTGGAACAGGCCCCCACCCCCCATGGTCCCGGCGCTGGTGTCGAAGGCGCCGTCCGGCTTTATGCACCAAGTCGTCGTGCCTCCCCCGACCGTCGAGGCGGGCGCGTTTCGAACGATGAAGGAGGACGACGGCGGGCAGTCTCCTGGCACCACGCGCTCGAGCTGGATGGTGACCGTCCCGGTCTGCAGGTCGGGCATATCGGAGCTGAAGGGCACGTGGAGGATCGACCACTCCATGTCGTACGTGCCGACCTCGGGTCCCGGCTGGGCCCAGGCGAGTCCGCTGAACGTGAGGACGATCGCGAGCACAAGGATCGATCGGTTGATCATCTGTCGTGCCTTTCTGTGATGGCAAGTAGGGTGTCTTCTGGCGCGATCCAGCAAGGCAATGTCTGTGGGCGGTTCGTTGGCTGCAAGCCACGTGCCCGACTGAAATGGCCTGCAAAGCCGTTTTGCGACTTCGTGATGTGCAGAGGGTTGCGACATTCCCCGCAGCGGTTGCATTGCGAATCGGGGCGGGCTGGATATATCGTCCGGTGATGACGCCGACACCGGGCTGGCTGCAGGAGAAGCTCTTCGAGCGCCGCATCGTCTTCGTCACGGGCCGGCTCGACGATGCGCTTGCGGGTCAGGCCGCGGCGCAGATCATGACGCTGGACGCCTCCGGTGACGATCCGATCGATGTCGTCCTGAGCAGCGCTGATGGCACGCTCGAGGCGGCCTTCGTGCTGATCGACGTCGTCGACGCGGCTCAGGCGGCGGTGCGCGTCCATTGCCAGGGGCAGGTGGGCGGCCCCGCCATCGGCGTCGCGGCCGCCGCCGATCATCGCTCCGCGTCCCCGCACACCGCGTTTCGGCTCTCGGCCCCGGCGTCGCAGCTGTCCGGCACGGCCGATCAGATCGCCGCGCACAGCGAGCAGCAGCGCACGTTGCTGTGGCGGTTCCAGGCTCGGCTGGCGAAGGCCACCGGCCGGCCGGCCGAGGACGTCGCCGACGACGTGCGCCGCGGCCGCCATCTCGATGCGCGAGAGGCGCTCGAGTACGGACTGATCGACGCGATCAGGTCGTGAGCGTGCACGTCATTCGCGCGCTCGCCGCCGCCGTCGTGTGCGCGACGGTCTTCGTCGCATCGGCGGCGACCCTCGGGTTCGCGCAGGGCGCCGAGTCCGTCTGGGAGGCCCTGCGAACGCCGGGCGCCGTCGTCGTGCTGCGCCATAGCTACGCGCCGGGCGGCTTCGATCCGCCCGACGCCCGCCTGGACGACTGCTCGACGCAGCGCAATCTCGACGACAACGGCCGCGCGCAGGCCGGGCGGATCGGCGAGGCATTCCGCCGGCACGGCATCGCCGTCGGTCGGGTGCTCGCGAGCCCGCGCTGCCGTTGCCTGGACACCGCCCGCCTGGCCTTCGGACAGGCGCAGCCGTGGCTGCCGCTGCAAGGCGCGCTCAGGGACGCCGACCTGCGGCAGCGCCTCGTGGCCGAGATCAAGACCGCGATCGCCGCGCACCGCGACGGCCCGCCGCTGGTGCTGGTGACCCACGGCAGCGTGGTCAGCGATCTCACCGGGCTCAACGTCAAAATGGGCGAGCTCGTCGTGTTGCGACGCGGCGGCGACGGCGCGCACGCGGTCGCCGGCCAGCTATACGTGGAATGAGCGCTGGCGACGCTACGAGAAGTTGAACGAGCGTCGATTGAACCGGTAGGACACGAGGTTGTCGATCGACGGCAGGTCGTAGGTACCATAGAAGCTCGGCATCATCGACAGGCATCGCGTGATATAGCCCGGCGTGATCGGCGGCTTGAACCCCACGTCCCGTCGCTCGATGCTCACCGCACGAAAGCCGCGCGTGTTCATGTACGCGATGATCTTGATCGCGTACTTGATGACCGTCTCCGACCGCTGCGTCCAGGCGGTGTGCCAGGCGCCGAAGGGGTGAAAGTAATTCGGGACGCCGCCGAGCATGATGCCCTTGTAGAAGTTGATGCCGGCGACGGCAATCTTGAAGTCGCCGACGTACATGTCGAACTTCAGGATGTTGAGGTTGAATCCGGTGGCGAGGATGCAGACGTCACAGGGGAGGTCCTCGCCGTTCGTCAGCCGGATCGACCGCTCGGTGAAGCGCTCGATCTCGCCGGTCTTGATGACGATGGCGTTCGTGCGCAGCTTGTCCTTCAGCCCGATGGCCACGGCGATCCGTTGCTCCCACGGATTGTATCGCGGCCGGAAGTGCGCCTCGAAGCGCTCTCGGCCCACGGCGTCGAGCCAGTGCCGCCGGAAGATCCAGCGCGCGAGGCGCGGACATCGCCGAAATCCGACGAAGATCAGGTCGTCTCTGGCCTGTAGATAATAGCGAAGCATCGTCAGCGGCGCGGTGACGCCGCGCGCGTGGAGCGCCTGGCAGAGCCGGGTCAGCCGGTCCGCCACGTTGCTGATTTCGTAGATGTACGTGGGCGAGCGCTGGAGCAGGACCAGCGACCTCGACACGGGCGGCGCCAGCGCCGGCGCCGCGCACACCGCGGTCGACCCGCTTCCGACGAGCACGACGTGCTTGTCGCTGAACGCCCGGCGATCGTCCAGCGCCGCCGTGTGGACGATCTCGCCCTTGAACCCGTCCGCGCCCGGGAAGCGAGGCACGTACGGCTCGGAGAAATAGCCGTTGCCGTTGATCAGGAAGCGCGCGGTGAACGTGCCCTGACTGGTGTCGACGATCCAGCGCTGCTCGGCGAGATCGAAGACGGCGCGGGTGACGCGCGTGTTGAACCTGACGTGGTCCAGGATCCCGAACTCGGCGGCCACCGACCGTAGATAGCGCTGGATCTGCTCGCGGCTCTGCAGGCACTGGTCCGAGAGGAACGGCTTGAAGCTGAACGAGTACTTGACGAAGTCGGAGTCGCAGCGGGCTCCGTGCCAGCGGTGGGTGTGCCACACGCCGCCGAGGTCCGCGTCGGACTCTAGAATTGTGTACGACAGCCCGGCGGCGCGCAGATAGTATGCGGCCCCGATGCCGGTGACACCGGCGCCGATGACGATGACGTCGGGTGACGACATCAGCGTGGCACGAAGGCGGAGACGGCGTCGAAGTGCCGCCTGACGTCCCGCGTCGCCGCGAGCCACGACGTCTCGCGATAGACGAGCCCGTGACGACGGCAGAACGCGCGGACGATCGGCCGCGCGGTGCGAAGCCGGGCCGTCGGCATCGACGGAAACAGATGGTGCTCGATGTGGTTGTTCACGCCGCCGAAGACGAAGTCGTGCAGGCGGGAGCTGCCGAGATTCCGCGTGGTGCTGAGCTGCTGCATGAAGAACGAGATGGGCTCGTCCGGCTCGATGACTCGCGTGCCGATGTGGTTGACGAGGAAGATCACGACGAGATAGGGACCCACCAGCAGGCTCATCAGCGTGTAGTTCAGGAGCGCCGCGCCGGGGCCGAGCATCAGCGTCGGAGGCACGAGCCACAGGGCGAAGTGCAGTAGCACGACGGCCTGATCGACGCGGGTGGTGCGCGGATGGCGGCGCAGGTAGCGCAGGCTGTCGAGCTTCAGCGTGAAGGGCTGCAGCCACATCAGGATCCAGATCAGGCGCGACTGCCGGCCGCTGATGAGCTTGCCGAGACCGGTCTTCGCCTCGGCCGACTCGCGGTACATGCTGAAGAACTCCGATTGCATGTCGGGGTCGCGGCCGCGGTCGTTACAGTGCGG
>DASWEL010000075.1:0-20224 GCA_036394755.1 Gemmatimonadales bacterium
GCATGTGCGCGTGCGACTGACAGGAGGCGCGTACGGCAATCCGCCGAACGACGTGTGGCGGTTCCGCGACGGCACCGGGCTGCAGGGCGGGGGCGATGTGTCCGGGTCGTACGGCACCGCGATGTTCGGCGGCCGGCTCGCGTTGGGCGCGCGGCATTCGGATGGATACCGCGAACAGGACGACGGGGACCATTGGCAGATCGCCAGTAGAGCTCGCTGGCAGGCATCGCCGCGCACGCGCGTCGACATGTCCGGCGCCTGGGCGGACGATCATTACGACGTGCCGCTCGCGTGGTGCCGGCAAGGCCAGTGCGACGATCGCGGCCAGGCGTTTCAGCCGTTCAAGGTCGCCACGGCCGCGTTGGGCTCGTGGACCGACTCGCGCAAGGGATACATCGCCGTACAGGCGCGGACGGTGGTATCGGAGCGATTGGCCTGGCAGGCGCGCGGGTCGTGGTTCCGTACCAGCTTCTTCGATCAGCGTCCTCCCAACGGTTCGGAATTCGGGATCGCCAATCGCTTCGGCGCCGAACTGCGAGCGGAAGCGCATCCCGATTCGATGCGGACGGTGCTGGTCGGTACCGAGATCACTTTTTCGGATGTCACCAGCGACATTTTCGGGAACCACTCACAGTCGGAGTTCGCCGCCTACGGCGAGAGCGACCAGGCGGTCGGCGTGTTTCGTTTCACCGCCGGCGCGCGCATCGATTTTCTCGCCGTCGACGGCGGTTCGCTCAGTGCGGTCGTTAGCCCCCGGCTCGGCGGGACCGTACCGACAGATCACAAGGGAGGCGTGTTGCGCGCGTCAATCGGCCGGGGTTTCCGCGCCCCGACCGTCGCCGAGCGATTCGTCCATACTTTCTTTGAAGCGCTCGAGGTCATTCCCAATCCCAACCTGGGACCGGAGACCGCGTGGTCGACGGAACTCGGCTACACAACCGCACCGCTGTTCCGGATGTTGCGGCTCGACGCGGCGCTGTTCTGGACGGAGGCTCGAGAGCTGATCGAGCCGCGGTTGATCCTGATCGAGGAATCACCCAACGACACGATCCCCAACCTGGTACCCAAGATCCAGCTCCAGAACGTCACGCGTGCACGCATCGCCGGACTCGACGTTGCGATTCTCACCGCGCCGATTCCGGATCGCCTGACTGCCACGCTGAGCTATACCTACCTCAGCACCCGGCGGCAGGTCGCCGGCGACACGTCAGCAGGAGGACCGCTGGCGTTTCGTCCCAAGCACCTGCTCACGCTCAGCGCAGACTACAACCTCGGCGCCGTCGGCGTGGGCGCCGACTTCCGTTATGCCAGCCGAGTCGAGCGCATCGAGCTGGAAGATTTCGTCGATGCGAGGCGCGTCCCCGTGAAAGTGCTGGACCTGCGAGCGAGCTGGAAGCAAGGGCCGGTCGAGCTGCGGCTGCTGGCCGCTAACGTGCTCAACTACATGTACAACCTGGTGCCCCAGACGCTCGGGCCCGTCCGTGCGGTTACCCTGACCGCGGTTTGGACGCATTAGCGTTAGATTGGCACTCATGCACCTCACGAAACGACTGCTCCCTCTGGTGTTGTTGCTGGCGGCTGCCTGCACCCGTGGGAACAGCGGTTCGCCCACCTGCGGCATCGCGCTGCTCGCCGGTCCGGGGTTGATCACTTCTCAGCAGTCGAACGCGCGCGCGGTCCTCACCGATCCACCGCGTGGCATCCCTGACTCCCTGCCCGCACTCGTCATCCAGCAGAAGAACGACCGGGGTGCGGTGATCGCCGGTCGCGATGCCGAAGGCAAGATCTCGATGCAGTTCCGCGGACCCTCGTTCCCGTCGCGAGGCTACGGCTTGCTGGTGGTGGACGACACCTCACAGCGGGCCATGGGCGTCATGATCCTCGATCAGGAGGAGCCGCTCAATCATCCGGCGATCGGCACGATCATCGGCGGGGGCACCACGCTGAACCTGTACGGGGTGCGCGTGGACTGGGCGAGCGTCAACAATCCCCGCTGTCCCTTGTTTGGCGGCCCCGCGTCCCAAACGACGTGAGCACGGCGCCAGCGGTCGCCGTGACGGCGCCGCGCCGCCTCGTCGATGGCCGCGAGCGCGTCACCTTGAACACCGCGTACGTGCGAGCGCTCGAGAGCGCCGGCCTCGTCCCCCTGGCCGTTCCGACGATGCTGGCGGCTGATCGAGCTGGCGCCGCGCTCGCGGCGGTCCGCGGGCTCGTGCTCACCGGCGGTGAAGACGTCGCGCCCGATCGCTACGGCGCGGCACCGCATCCGCGCCTCGGTGAAGTCGACCCCGTGCGCGACGCTGCCGAGCTGGCGCTCATCACGGCTGCGCGGGCGCGTCGTCTCCCGATTCTCGCGATCTGCCGCGGGATTCAGATTCTCAACGTTGCGCTCGGCGGCACGCTGTATCAGGACCTGGAGAGCGAGCGGCCGAGCGCGGTGCCCCACAGCGACGAAACGAGCCGCCACGCCGTGCGCGTGGAAGCGGGATCGCTGCTCGAACGAACACTCGGCACGCGCTCCGCGACCGTGAACAGCCGGCACCACCAGGCGATCCGCGATCTCGCCCCGAAATTGAAGGCGGTCGCGTGGGCCGACGACGGCGTGATCGAGGGCGCCGAGCCGGTGAACGCGAACGAAGGGTGGATCGTCGCGGTCCAATGGCATCCGGAGGATCTTACGGAGCGAGCGCTGTTCGAAGGATTCGCGCAGGCGGTCGCGTGACGGCCGCACGGCACGCGTTCCCCTCCCCGGAGTGGGTGGCCGCGTACGGTGCGGCCATCAATGCGAGCGAAGACTACCGCACCGCGTCCACGGAGTGGACCCACGGCTCCGTCGCCCTGGTGCTGCCCGCGCAGCCGACCATCGGCGTGCCCGATGACGTGGCGATCCTGCTCGATCTCGACCGCGGCGTCTGCCGCGCCGCGCAACTGGTCACGCGGACGGATGCGCAGCAGGCGCCGTTCATCCTGACCGCCGAGTACCGATACTGGAAACAGATCATCAAGAAGGAGCTCGGCCCGATCGCCGGCATCATGCAGCGGAAGGTCGCGCTGCAGGGATCATTGCCCATCGTCGTCCGCTTCATTAAGTCAGCCGAAGCGCTCGTCGACGCCGCCACACGGGTGCCGACCCGCTTTCTGGACGAAGCCAAGTGACGCAGGGAAGCTCGGTCGCGGAGGTGCTCACCCGCCTGACCGCGCTGTCTCAGGAGCTCGCGGGGGCGTTCCGGCCGGTGACCATCGTCGAGATCGTGGCCCGCGTCCTGACCGAACGGCTGGCGCCGGCCCGGCTGTCGGTGATGCTGCTGGACGTCGATTCCAACCGGCTCGTCGTGACCTATCATAACGGCCCCCGACCCGCGACCACGGACGAACCGCTGCTGCAGCTCGCCCTCCGGCGCGGGCCGCTCGTCTTTCCCGAGAAAGTCGCCGCACGGGCCGCCGAGCTCGACGTGAAGGTGGATCAGCCGGCCCCGGCGAGCTGGCTCGGCGTCCCGATTGTCGCGGTTTCACGCACGATCGGTGCGGTGGCAATAGAGGGCGAGAGCCCGAACGCGCTGGACGACGCCGCGTTGATGTTCACGCGCGCGGTCCTGGCGCAGGCGGGCATCGCGCTCGAGAACGCACGGCTCGTAGAGCTCTTGTCGATCGGCAAGCGCGAGTGGGAGCAGACGGTGGACGCGTTCAACCAGGCCATCTGCTTCGTGGATCCCCAGGGCGGCGTGCGGCGTGCCAACCGCATGTTCGCGGAGCTGATCAAGCTGCCCGTCACGGCGCTGCCGGGAAGACCCTGGCTGACCCTGCTGCCGCCGTCGTGGGTCGATCCCGTCGCCCGCTTGCTCACGCCCGAAGGCGCGTCGACGCCCATCGAAGTGCGAGCCGGCGAACGGACGCTGCTTGTAACCGCCATTCCCGCGGGGGAGCCGGGCGCGGCCGTGCTCCTGTTCGAAGATCAGACCGAAAAGCGCCGCTTGCAGGAACAGCTGCTGCAATCCGAGAAGATGTCGGCGATCGGCCAGCTGATCGCAGGCGTGGCGCACGACCTGAACAACCCCCTCGCCTCGGTGGTCGGCTTCAGCGACCTGCTCGGCGAGGCCGCAGACGTGCCGCCGCGCCTGGCCGAGCCGCTCGCGGTGATTCGTCAGGAAGCCGAGCGCGCCTCGGCGATCGTGCGCAACCTGCTCTCGTTCGCACGGCGCCAGGAAGGCGAGCGCCAGCTGCAATCGATCCGGCCGATTCTCGAGTCCACCCATCAGCTCCTGAAGAACCAGCTGCTCGCGGCCCGCATCGAGCTCTCGCTCACCTTCGAACCAGGGCTCCCCGAAGTCGAGGTGCACGCGAATCAGATCAAGCAGGTGTTCGTGAACATCATCAACAATGCGGCTCAGGCGATCGCCAGCACGCGTGCCAGGGAAGGCCGCGGACGAATCGAAATCGCTACCAAGTGCGAGCCCGACGGACTGTCCGTCAACGTCTCCGACAACGGACCGGGCATACCGGAGGCCGTGGCGCAGCGCGTGTTCGAGCCGTTCTTCAGCACGAAATCCGAGGGCGAAGGCACCGGCCTCGGGCTCTCCATTTCCCTCGGCATCGTGAAGGAACATGGCGGCGACATCTCGGTGGATCCGGGAGGTGCCGGCAGCGGCCGGGGGGCGACGTTCACGGTCGAGCTGCCGACGGGTGTACGCGCGGCGCTAAGCCCTCTGGCGCGGGGGGCCGAGACCGAACCGGCTCCTGCCGAAAGGCACGAGCGCCTCCGGGTACTCGTGGTTGATGACGAGCCTCACATTCTTCACTACATGCAGGCGACGCTCGAAAGCTGGGGTCACGAGGTGGTGTTGGCTCACGACGGGAGTCAGGCGCTGAAGCGCGCGCTGATGCAGCCATTCGATCTCATCATCTGCGATTTGCGTATGCCCCGGCTGGGCGGGCGCGAGATGTTCCACACGCTCGCGCGCATGCACCCCACCGTCGCCGATCGCATCATCTTCGCCACGGGCGACACGGTCCGCGGCGATACGCTGCAATTCCTCGAAGAGCTGGGCCGTCCATTCCTGCAAAAGCCCTTCAAGCTCGATGCACTGCGCCGCGTTCTGGCCGGAGTTGAAAAGGCGGGGGCTCGGGGCTAGGGGCTGGGGGCTAGAGATTGGAGTTTAGGGCTCCCATGCCCCCAACCCCTAGCCCCGAGCCCCATTCGAGATGCGCATCCTACAGGTAGACTCAGGCCGGGAATGGCGGGGGGGCCAGAACCAGGTGCGGCTTCTCTGCCGCGAGCTCGGCAAGGACGGCGGGATCGAGCAGGTCCTGGTCACGAAGCACGGCAGCGAGCTCGCGCGTCGGGCAGGTACTGATGGCGTGGCCGTGCAGGGGACGACCTGGGAGATCGGGCTCGATCCGCGCGCGTGGTGGCATCTGCGCCGCACGATCGCTGCGTTCCGGCCCGACGTGATCCACGTGCACGACAGCCACGCGCTCACACTGGCGGCGACCGCAGCGTTGGGCCGGATGCTCGTCGCGGCGCGGCGCGTCGATTTTCACGTTGGTCGCTTCGGCTTCTGGCGCCGGCCCGATCGCATCATCGCCGTGTCCGAAGCGGTCAAGCAGATCCTCACGCGCGACGGGATCGCGGCGGGTGCCATCACTGTGGTGCACGACGGCATCGATCCGGACCAGATCCGCCAGGCCGCCACACCCGCGCTCGACATCCGCAGCCAGCTGCGCATTCCCGCCGGCGCGCCGCTGGCTGTGAACGCCGCCGCACTCGTGGACCACAAGGACCAGCGCACGCTGGTGCGCGCCGCCCAGCACGCGCGCGCGCTGGAGCCGCAGCTGCACTGGATCATCGCGGGCGAAGGACCGCTGCGCGCGGCGCTCAGCGCCGAAATCGCGCGGCTCGAGCTCGAGGACCGCGTGCACCTCGTGGGTTACGTGGACCGCATTGATGCGCTCATCGCCGAAGCGAGTGTCTTCGTGATGTCGTCCAAAACGGAGGGCCTGGGCAGCGTCATTCTGAACGCGCTCGCGCTCGGACGACCCGTCGTCGCAACCGCCGCGGGGGGCATTCCCGAGCTCCTCCCGGCTGAGGTGTTGGTCCCTGCCGGAAGCCCAGACGCGTTGGCGCAAAAGGTGGTTGACGTGCTCAAACACCCCACCCCGCTGCCCTTCCCGCCGCGCTTTACCGCAAGCGCCATGGCTCACGGAGTCTTGGACGTGTATAGGGCGCTTCTCTAGATTGCAGGGCCATGATCTACGTCTGCGTGCCGGTCCACAATGAGGCGAGCACGGTCGGGCTCGTGCTCTGGAAAGTCCGTCAGGTATTCACCGCGTTCGAGCGGGAATACCAGATCATCGCGTGCGACGATGCCTCGACCGACGGCACGGCGGACGTCCTCACGTCGTACGCGCGCGTGCTACCCCTGACCGTGGTCAAACATCAGACGCGCCAGGGCTACGCCCGTAGTCTCGAGGAGCTGCTCCGGCTCGCGTTGCAGCGTACCGATCGGCCCAAGCGCGACTGCGCGATCACCCTGCATGCCGACTTCGTGCACGCGCCGGAGACGATGGAGGAGATGGTCAAGCGGCTCGAGTCCGGAGCCGACCTGGTCGTGGCGGAGCAGTACGGGGCTCGCGGAAACCGGCCCTGGCCCGAACGCTGGGCGCGGCAGTGGGCGCCGCGCTTGTTGCGGGTGGGCGGCGGCGTGAAAGACTCGATCTCGGGGTTCACGGCGCTGCGCCTGATCGTGCTGCGGCAGGCAACACGCGCCGGCGAGGCTCCGTTGCTGACCACCGAAGGATGGGCCGCGAACGCGGAGCTCTTGGCGCGCCTGGGCGCGCACGCCCGTCGGATCGAGGTCGTGTCCAGCGCCGCCCGCTACGACCTCAAGCAGCGCCCGTCGCGGTCTAACCCCTGGCAAGAGCTTCTCGCCGCGTGGCGCTCGCGCGGCCGGATCAGCGCCGCACGAGGGGGGGCAGGCTCCGCGATGATCCTCCTTGCGCTGCTGACCGGGGGAGGATCGCTCAAGGCTCAGGACACCGTGTGCACCGGTAAAATCGTCGGGTCTTCCGGCTCAGGTTTGACCATTCCGGTTGCGTCGTCCTCCAGTCCCGTGATTCACGTACCGCCGGCGGTGCCGTTCCCAGTCGGCGAGCGGCTCACATTCAATGCGAAATACGGGATCTTCAGCGTGGGCAGCGCCACGATGGAGGTCATGGGAATCGATACGGTGCGCAGTGCGGAGACGGTGCACATTCGATTTCGCATTTCCGGGGGGGCCCTCTGGTACCACCTCGACCAGACGATCGAATCGTGGGTGGGACGGTACGACTTCCGCTCGCGGCGCTTTTCGTCCATTCAGGACGAACGCGGCAAGCATCGTGAGTCGCGCTACGAGATCTTCCCTGATTCCGGCTTCTATAGAGAGGAAGGGCGCGACACGACCTTTGCCACCGTGCTCGAGCCGCTCGACGACGCGTCCTTCCTGTACTGGATTCGGACGGTGCCGCTCGAGGTCGGCAAGCGTTACGAGTACGCGCGCTATTTTCGCCCCGACCGCAATCCGGTCATCATCGAGGTCGTCAAGCGCGAGCGGGTGAGCGTGGCGGGGAAGAAGTGGCGGGCGATCGTCGTTAGCCCCAAGATTCCGCAGGGTCGTGGCATCTTCGCGGAGAAGTCGGAGACGCATATCTGGCTCTCCGACGATCCGCAGCGGCTCGTGCTCGCGATCCAGTCCAACTTCTCGTTCGGCCAGGTGACGCTGAAGCTCAAGGACTATGTCGTCCCAGGAGTTGCTCAGCCATGACGGATTACCGCGAAGCCGACTTCTCCCGCCTCAAGACCGTGCCCGTTGCCAAACGCCACAACAAAGTCGACCCCTCACTCCTCGCCCACCCGCCGCTCCCGTCTGACCGCTCGTTCACCGCCTTCATCGACGCCCTGCCGGCGATTCTCGCCGCGCAGGACTTCCGCTACGTCGTCGATCAGATCGTGGCGGCTGTCGGCCGCCGCGCGATTGTCGCCATGTTGGGCGGCCACGTGATCAAGGTGGGCCTCGGGCCGCTGCTGATCGCCCTCATGCGGCAGCGGGCCGTCACGGCCGTGGCGATGAACGGCAGTGCCGCCATCCACGACTTCGAGCTGGCGGCGTACGGTGGTACGAGCGAAGACGTCGCGGCGGGCCTGGCCGACGGGACGTTCGGCATGGCAGAGGAGACGGGACGCGAAATGAATGCGGCGTTGGCGCGCGGTGCCAAGACGCAGCAGGGCGCGGGTGAGGCGCTGGCCGAGTACCTGCGCGCGCGCAAGGACCTCCCCGGCCGGGACGTCTCGGTGCTGCTGGCCTGCGCCGAGCTCGGCGTCCCAGTGACGGTGCACGCCGCGATCGGCGCGGAGATCGTGCACCAGCATCCGACCGCCGACGGGGCGGCGATCGGCGCCACGAGTCATCGCGACTTCAAGCGCCTCGCCGGCGTCGTGCCCGATCTCGACGACGGCGGCGTCGTCCTGAACCTCGGCAGTGCCGTCGTGATGCCCGAGGTCTTCCTCAAGGCACTGACGATCGCGCGCAACCTGAACGGCGGGCGTCCGAAGAACTTCACGGCGTGCGACTGCGACATGCAGCGTCACTATCGCCCCCGGGTGAACGTCGTGGAACGGCCGACACTCGCGGGTGGCCGCGGCATTCAACTCACCGGCCATCATGAGATCCTCGTGCCGCTGATTGCGTGGGCGGTATTGGCCCGGATGGAAAAGAGGTAGGGGCGCAGGATGCTGCGCCCCTATGCTCGGATCGTCGCAGTTGCGATCCTGACCGCATGCACGACACGCACCATCAGGCCGCGCGAGGTCACGGCGGTCGGCGGCAGCGGGACGGATGAAGTGCAAGCGGTCGTGCAGCTGGCGCTGACGCTCGACGCTGCGGGTGATAGCCACGCGGACACGCTGTACACGGCGGATGCGCTCGTGGTGGGCAACGCCCGCATCCGTCAGGCGGCACCGCGCTTTGCGGGCATCACGATCGGCGCCGGCCGAGTAACGATCTCGGGGGCGAACGCGACAATTGAAGGCCGGGTGGCCTGGGTGTTAGTGGATTATCGTTGGGTCAACCAGGCCGAGCGGCGTGCGGAAGTCGGCCGGGCGACAGTCATTTGCGAGCGGCGGGGCGAGAGCTGGAAGATCGTGCACGCGCACTCGAGCCAGCCCCTGCCCTGGGAGCCTTAGGAGGCGTCGGCGGGACGTCCCTTGATCATGTCACGGATGCGATCTGCGGTGCGCGGGCTGACGAGCCGCAACGCGAGATAGACGACGAAGCCGATGAACGCGAGCCAGAGGACCGTCATCGCGAGGCCGACGAGGCTCCCAAGAACTCCAAAGATCAACTTGAGACCCAACCATGCCAGAATCGCGAGAACGGCGAAACCCAAAATGCTCCGGAACATGATTGCCTCCGTGGTGCCCGGTGCGTTTGCAGCGTACGCCTAAATGTCGCACAAAGTTTCGTCCTGTGAAGTGTTGGTGGCCGGCGGCGGTATCATTGGCGCCGCCTGCGCACGGGCTTTGGCCCTGCGGGGCCTCAAGGTCCAGATCTGCGAGCCGGGCCCCGAGCCGGCCGCGGCATCGGCGGCGTCGGCCGGCATCCTGGGACCCCAAATCGAGAGCACGGACGAGTCCCTGCGCGCCCTCGGCCTGCGGGCCCGCGACCTCTACGAATCCCTGGCCGTTGCACTTGCCGACACGACCGGCATCGACATCGGCCTGTGGCGTGAGGGCATCGCGTCTCTCGCGTTCGAGGAAGCGGAGGCCGAGCTGCTCCGCGACGCCGTCGCGCACCAGCGTCAGGCGGGCCTGCGATGCGATTGGCTCGAAGCGGCCGAGGTGGCGGAGCGCTTCCCGGCGACCGCGCCGTGCCTTGGGGCGATGTTCGCTCCGGAGGACGGCGCCGTCGACGCGCCCGCGCTGACCCGCGCGTTGCTAGGGGATGCCAAACGCCTGGGCACGCGGACGTTCGCGACACGCGTGAATCGCATCAACACGATTCTCGGTCGTGTGACAGGCGTGGAGATTCCCGCGGGCAAGATCAAAGCGGAGCACGTGGTCATCGCCGCAGGCGCCTGGTCCACGCAGATCGAGCACCTGCCCCGGCCGCTGCCCGTCGAACCCGTCCGCGGCCAAATGGCGGCTGCGCCGTGGCCGGCCAACATGCCGCGTACGGTGCTGTATTACGACCACAGCTACGTCCTGGCGCGCAGCGGCGAAGCGATCTTCGGCAGCACGATGGAGCACGCGGGGTTCGACGGCAGCGTGACGCCGGCGGGGATCGCCGAAATCATGGCGGCGGCCAGACGGATGCTGCCTCAGCTCCCACCCGTGCCGACACGGACCTGGGCGGGACTGCGGCCACTTACGCCGGACGGGCGTCCGATCGTGGGCGCCGACCCCGACGTGCGCGGCCTGTGGTACGCGACCGGTCATGGCCGCAACGGCGTGCTCCTGGCCGGACTGACGGGCGACATCATCGCCAGCCTCATCACCACGGGTGAATCCGAGGTCGAGATTGCCTCGTTAGCCCCGGAGCGATTTACTTCCTAGCATGTTCAGCAGTTGTGGGTTCTGTAACGCGGCATTTGACGGCGATGGCGGCCCCTCGGGCCTTGGTGTCGGACGGCGAATCGCGTTCGATGAATGGAAGGGGCGGTTGTGGGTCGTCTGCGCGCGATGCAGTCGCTGGAATCTCACCCCCTTCGATGATCGGCTGGAAAAAATCGAGGCCGTGGCTCGCGCTGCGAGTCTCGGACGGATCGCGGCATCTACCCAACAAGTCGCGCTGATCCGCTGGGAGCGCTATGACTTCGTACGCGTCGGCAAACCGCCACGCGTCGAGCTGGCGACTTGGCGGTACGGCGAGCGGCTGCGCAATCGCCAGCGCGAGCGCATGAAAGTCGTCGTGCCCCTCACAGTCGCCGCGATCGGACTCGGCATTGCGGCCAACGTGGCGGCGGGCGGTGGCTTCGGCGTGGTGGTCTGGAACGTCCATCGGCTGGTCGACGGGATCTACCTGGGCCTGATGGCTCGTCGCAAAGTCTCGCTGGTGGAGCCACCGATCTGCGCGCACTGCGGCACCCTCATGCAGCTCCGCGCGAAACATGTCCAGCATGCGCGCATCGTCCCCGATCGGCATGCGGACATGGCCGTGCTGTTGAGCTGTCCAAAGTGCAAGCAGGAAGGGACGCAGCTCACAGGCACCGACGCCCTCCAAGTGCTGCGTCAGGGCCTCGCGTACTTGAACGTGGCCCGCGGCGGGCGGCGCCGAGCCGAGGACGCGGCCCGCGAGGTCGATCAGGTGGGTGGCGCCGATCGCCTGGTACGCGACATCGCCCAGCGCGAGCTGACGCTGCGCTCGCTCCGACCGGAGCGCGGGCTTGCGCTCGAGATGGCCGTGGACGAGCGGGCAGAGGTCGAGGAGCTCGAGCGTCAGTGGAGGGAGGCCGAGGAAATCGCTGACATCGCTGACGGGACGCTCGGCACATCGACGGAGATCGAGAACGAGTTGCGGCGTCTCAAGAACCGGGATGGAGATCAACCGTCTGGTTGAAAAACGGCCTACCCTGCCCCCTAAGCTGTGCTTATCTTCGACTTTCCATGGCCGCCCCCCTTGTTCAGATCCAGCCGTCCCCCCCTGCGGCAGAACCGTCTCGCAAGCCATCGTGGCTGAAGGTGAAGGCGCCCGGCGGGCCGAACTACGTCGCGCTCAAACACATGATGCGCGACCTCAAGCTCCATACGGTCTGCGAAGAAGCGCACTGCCCCAATATCGGTGAGTGCTGGGAGCACAAGGCGGCGACGTTCATGATCCTGGGGGACGTGTGCACGCGCAACTGCGCGTACTGCGCGGTCGCACATGGGACGCCGGCGCCACTCGATGCCGGCGAGCCGCAGCGCCTGGCCGATGCAGTCGCGCAGATGGGACTCAAGCACGTCGTCATCACGAGCGTGGATCGTGACGATTTGCCGCACGGAGGCGCGGAGGTCTTCGCGGCGTGTATCACCGAGATTCGCCGCCGCCTGCCCGAGACCTCAGTCGAAGTCTTGATCCCCGATTTCAAAGGCAATCCCGAAGCGCTGCGGCTCATCGTTGACGCTCGACCCGACATCCTCAACCACAATCTCGAAACGATCGCCCGCCTGTACCGCATTGCGCGGCCCGGCGGCCGGTACGAGCGGGCGCTGGAGCTGCTGGACCGCGCCAAGGACATGAATCCCGAGCTGCTGACGAAGTCGGGCATCATCTGCGGGTTGGGTGAGGACTGGGACGAGCTGCTGGTCACGCTGCGCGATCTGCGCGCGGCCCGCGTCGCTATCGTCACGATCGGTCAGTACCTGCGCCCCTCCGATCAACACCTGCCCATCGCGCGCTGGTACACCCCGGAAGAATTCGCCGAGCTGAAGCGCTACGGCATGGCGCTCGGCTTCCGGCACGTCGAATCGGGGCCCTTGGTGCGCTCGAGTTATCACGCCTGGGAGCAAGTGGAGGCAGCGACCGCATGACGGCCACCGCCAGGTCCCCCAAGGATACCGCGGCTCCGCAGACCGAGCTGCATCTGAAAATGCTGCGGCAGATGCTGCTCATTCGGCGCTTCGAGGAGAAAGCGGCCGAGGCGTACGCTTTGGGAAAGATCGGCGGCTTCTGTCATCTGTACATCGGGCAGGAAGCGGTGGCCGTTGGTGCGCTCGCGGCGCTGAAGGACGATGACTACGTCATCAGCTCCTACCGCGAGCACGGGCAGGCACTGATCAAGGGGATCCCACCCAGCGCGGTGATGGCGGAGCTGTTCGGCAAAGCGACGGGGTGCTCGAAGGGCAAGGGCGGCTCCATGCACCTGTTCGACGCCGGGAAAGGCTTCATGGGCGGCCACGGCATCGTCGGCGGCCACATTCCGCTCGGCGCGGGTCTCGCGTTCGCCAGCAAATACAAAGGCAGCGATCAGGTGTGCGTCTGCTTCTTTGGTGAAGCCGCCGTCAACATCGGCGCGTTCCACGAGACGCTGAACATGGCGTCCGTCTGGAAACTGCCGGTGATCTTCCTCTGCGAGAACAACCGTTACGGAATGGGCACGGCGTTCGAGCGCGTCGCAGCGGTGACCGACATCGTCGAGCATGCGTGCAGCTACGACATGGCCGCCGAGCTGGTCGACGGCATGAACGCGCTGACGGTGTACGACGCGACACGGCGAGCCGTCGAGCGCGCCCGCAAGAACAGCCATCCCACCCTGCTCGAGGTACGGACATATCGGTTCATGGGGCACTCGATGTCCGATCCGCTGCACGGCGTCTACCGGACGAAGGACGAAGTCGAAGAACAGAAGGCGCGCGATCCCATCAGCCATCTCGCCGCGAAGCTCAAGGAAGACGGCGTCATCGATCAGGCCGCGCTCGACGCGATGGATGCCGAGATCCATGCCGAAGTCGAGGAAGCCGTCAAGTTCGCAGACGAGAGCCCGGACCCCGATCCCGACGAGCTGTACCGGGACGTGTTGGCCGACTGACCATGCCCACCCTGACCTATCGCGATGCCCTGAACCAGGCGCTCCGCGAGGAGATGCAGCGCGACCCCAACGTGTTTCTGATGGGTGAGGAAGTCGGCGTCTATCAGGGCGCCTACAAGGTGAGCCGGGGACTGCTGGAGGAGTTCGGTCCCAAGCGCGTGGTCGATACACCCATCGCCGAGCTCGGATTCGCGGGGATTGGCATCGGCGCCGCTATGGGTGGACTCCGACCCGTGGTCGAGTTTATGACCTGGAACTTTGCCCTGCTGGCGCTCGATCAGATCGTCAATTCCGCGGCCAAGATGCTGTACATGTCGGGTGGGCAGATTCGGATCCCGATCGTCTTCCGCGGGCCGAACGGGGCGGCACTGCAGCTGGCCTCGCAGCACTCGCAGGCATGGGAGAGCTGGCTTGCGCACATCCCCGGACTCAAGGTCGTCGCTCCCGCTACGCCCGCCGATGCCAAAGGACTCCTGAAGTCCGCGATCCGCGACAACAACCCGGTCATCGTGCTGGAAGGCGAGATGCTCTACAACCTGAAGGGCGACGTGCCCGACGGAGAGCATATCGTTCCGATCGGCCAGGCGGAGATCAAGCGCGAGGGCAACGATGTGACGCTCGTCTGCCACTCCAAGACCCTCTCCGTGGCGCAGAAAGCAGCGGACCAGCTCGCCGAGCAAAACGTCTCGGCGGAAGTGCTCGATCTGCGGTCCCTCCGCCCGCTGGACGAGGCGGCGATCCTCGACTCGGTCAAGAAAACGAACCGCGCGGTGGTCATCGAAGAGGGGTGGCCGCACATCGGAATCGGGGCGCAGGTCGTGGATCTGATACAGCGCGACGCGTTCGACGACCTCGATGCGCCGGTGCAGCGGGTGACCCAGGCCGACGTGCCCATGCCCTACAACAAACTGCTCGAGCGTGCCGCGAAGGCATCGCCCGAAAAAGTTGTGGCGGCGGCAAGGAAGGTTCTGTACCTCGATGGCGACTAAAGTCCACATGGAGGCGCTGTCGCCCACGATGGAGGAAGGGCGCCTCGTGAAGTGGAACAAGCACGAGGGCGACCCGGTGAAGTCGGGCGACACACTCGCCGAGGTGGAGACCGATAAGGCCGTCATGGAGCTCGTCGCTCGGGCCGATGGACAGCTGTTGAAGGTGATGGTACCCGAGGGCACCACAGTGCCGGTCGGCAACGTGGTAGCGTGGATTGGAAAACCTGGAGAGAAGGTCGATGGGGATGGTGCTGGCGCGACGGCTCCGAAAGCTGCGCCTGCGACCGCAGCCGCCAAGCCTGCTCCAGCCCCAGCTCCGACTCCGGCGCCCGCTCCCGTTGCCGCAGCGGCCGATGCGACGCGCGTGAAGGCATCCCCGCTCGCGAAACGGATCGCCCAGGAAGCTGGAGTCGATCTCAAGCTCGTCCAAGGCTCTGGTCCGGGCGGCCGAGTGATCAAGCGTGACGTCGAGGGCGCCCATTCCTCCCCCGCGGCTACCGTGGCGGCTCCAGCGCCACGCACGACGCCCGATGCACGACGCACGGGTGTTCCGTACGAAGACGTCCCGCTCACCCAGATCCGCAAGACGATCGCGAAGCGGTTAGCCGCTTCGATCGGGCCGATTCCGCATTTCTTCCTGACGACCGAGGTCGACATGGAGCGCGCCGCCGAAGCGCGCGAAGCGCTCAACAAGCAGCTCGGCGAAGAAGGCGGGAAGATCTCGTTCAACGATATCATCATCAAAGCGGTGGCCCTCGCCCTGGTGCAGCACCGCGCCTGCAACGCCTGGTTCCAGGAAGATCACATCCGGTACTGGAACGAGGTGCACATCGGCATGGCTGTCGCGATCGAGGACGGGCTCATCACGCCGGTGATCCGCAACGCCGACATGAAGAGCCTGCGGGAAATCGGCGCGGAGTCGCGCGAGCTCGCGGGACGAGCCCGCAACCGCCGCCTGAAGCCCGAGGAATACACTGGCGCCACGTTCAGCGTCTCGAACCTCGGCATGTTCGACATCGATCAGTTCACCGCGGTGATCAACCCGCCTGAGGCCGGCATCGTCGCGATCGGCAGCATCGTCGCCAAGGCCGTTCCCGATGGCGATCGCGTCGTGGTGCGGCGGCGCCTGCGTCTGACGATGAGCTGCGATCACCGCGTGATCGACGGCGCAACCGGCGCGGTGTTCCTGAAAACGTTGAAGCAGATGCTCGAAAACCCGCTGGCGATGCTGTTGTAATCGGCGGATGGTCGGATGGCCGGATGGTCGGATCGCTACGATCGACCATCCGCCGATCCGACGATCCGCCCATCCGACAAGGGGAGTTCGTGGCCAATTTCGATGTCATCATCCTGGGCGGCGGACCCGCGGGCTATGTCTGCGCGATTCGATGCGCCCAGCTCGGCCTCAGCACGGCGCTCGTGGAACAGGACAAACTGGGCGGCGTGTGTGTCAACATCGGCTGCATTCCAACCAAGGCCCTGCTGCATTCCGCGTACATCGCCAACCTGCTGAAGGAGTCGAAGGACTTCGGCGTCGAGGCGAGCGGCGTCAAGACCGACTACGGCGTCGCGATGAAACGCTCTCGCCGCGTGAGCGATCAGAACTCGAAGGGCGTCGAGTTCCTCATGAAGAAGCACAAGATCACCGTCATCAAGGGCACGGGCGTGATGCAGCCCGGGAAGAAGGTGAAGGTCGGCAGCGACGTCCACGCCGCGAAGCAGGCGGTGGTCATCGCCACCGGCTCGCGCGTGAAAGGCATTCCGCAGATCGGACTGGAAATCAACAAGACGACGGTGATCTCCTCGGATGAAGCGCTGCTGCTCGAGCGCATACCAGATTCGCTCGCCATCATCGGCGCGGGCGCCGTCGGGATGGAGTTCGCCGACATCTTCCAGGCGTTCGGGGTGAAGGTCACCCTCATCGAAGCCCTGCCGCGCATTCTCCCCATCGAGGACGCGGAATCGTCGGATGTGCTCGCCAAGAGCTACCGCAAGCGCGGCATCGACGTCATCGCCGGCGCCAAGGTCACGAAAGCCACGGTGGGCAAGGACAAGGTCACGCTCGATATCGAGGCCGGAGGCGAGAAAAAACAGATCGTGGTTGCGGCGGTCCTGATGGCCGCCGGGCGCGCGGTGAACACCGAAAACATCGGCCTCAAGGAATGCGGCATTCAGCTGACCGACCGTGGCTTCATCAAGGTGGACAAGAATCTTCAGACGACGGCGCCCGGCTACTACGCGATCGGCGACGTGGCGGGGCCGCCCATGCTGGCGCACAAGGGATTTCGTGAAGGCGCGGTGGTCGCCGAGATCATCGCCGGCCAGAAACCGCACCCCATCAAATACGACAACGTGCCGAGCGTGACGTACTGTCATCCCGAGGTGGCGAGCATCGGCCTGACCGAAGATCAGTGCAAGGAGAAGAAGCTCGACTACGTCGCCGGCAAGTTTCCCTTCTCCGCGAACGGCCGGGCGCGCGGCACGGGCGAGACCGAAGGCTTCGTGAAGATCCTGCGCGACAAGAAATACGGTGAAATCCTCGGCGCGCACATCGTCGGCGCGCATGCGTCCGAGATGATTCACGAGCTCGCGGTCGCGCGGGAGAACGAATACACCGTCGAAGAAATCGATCTCGCAATTCACGCCCATCCCACAATGTCGGAAGCGATCGGCGAGGCGGCGCTCGATTCGCTGGGTCGCGTCCTCCACATTTGAGCAACGAACCGGTCAAGGACCCCCTCGCCCTCGGACTTGGATCCCTTGCGTCGGGCGTGGGATTCGGCGGCGCCTGTCTCACGCTGGCGCAGATCCTCGCCGCGATGCTGCGCGGGGGCCTCGAACCCAATTTGTACCGACAGACGGTGCCGGATCCGCTCCTCGCCGGACTCATCGCCGCCGTCGGCGTCGGCGGCGCGTGCGGCTGGTACCGCAGTGCCGCCCTCGACAACATCTGGCAGCGTGGCGTAATCGCCGTGCTGGCCGCCATCGGCGCGATCATCACCGGTTTTCTCGCGGCGCCGCTCGACCGGTTCTTTGGACTGTTGGGGATGATCGTATGGCTCCTGCTGAACATCGCGTTCGGCATCCTGGCCACGCGCTGGGCGATGAGAGGCAAGGGGATGGGTGCGGCATGACGGGTCTCCTGGAGGTCGTCGAGGCTGGGCTGGTGTCCTACGGCGAGGCGCTCGAGTGGCAGCGTGAGCTCGCGGAAGACCGGATCGCGGGCCGGTTGTCGCACGACGTGCTGCTGCTCCTCGAGCATCCCCCGGTCGTCACCCTGGGCCGGAATTCTCACGCCGCCCACCTGCTACGACCCGCTGGTATCGAGGTGTTTGAGGTCGAGCGCGGCGGCGACGTCACGTTTCACGGCCCGGGCCAGCTGGTCGGCTATCCGATTCTCGATCTTCGCGCATACAAGCAGGACCTGCACTGGTACCTCCGCACACTCGAGCAGGCGCTGATCGACGCGCTCGGCATCCTCGCGATTCCCGCCGAACGCAACCCGGGACTCACCGGTGTCTGGACACGCGGCAGGAAGATCGCGAGCATCGGCATTCACGTGAAGCAATGGGTCACCTGGCATGGATTCGCCCTCAACGTCACGACCGATCTGACGCACTTCGACCGGATCGTGCCCTGCGGCATTCAAGGCGTGGAGATGACGTCGGTGCAGCGGGAGCGGGGAGCAGGGAGCGGGGACCGCTTGTGGGAGGAGAGTGTGGGTGCGGTGGTGGCTGGATTTGAAGCCGCCTTCGGAGTCGCAGCGCCGCAACGGGCCCACGCGTAAGCGTGGGGAATCCGAGAGTCCCTCCCGGCCAAATCCAAACCACCAAGTGGCCGGTCCTGCATTACGGCGACGTCCCCGCTGTCGATACTGCGAAATGGACGTTCGGTGTCTCGGGACTCGTCGAGCGGCCATTTACGCTCACCTACGAAGCGCTGCTCGCGCTGCCCCGCAAGACGGTGGTCTGCGATATCCATTGCGTAACCACCTGGACCCGCCTCGATAACACGTTCGAGGGTGTGCCCGTGCAGGCGTTGCTCGAGCGCGCCGGTGTGAAGCCCGCGGCGCGGTTTTGTCTTGTCGTCGCCGAACAGGGCTTCACGACCAATCTGCCGCTCGGGGACCTGAACCGGCCCGAAAACCTCATCGCGCTCAAGTGGGCCGGGGAATCGCTGACGCCGGAACACGGCTGGCCTGCCCGGCTGCTCGTCCCGCATCTCTATTTCTGGAAGAGCGCGAAGTGGGTGAGAGGCTTCGAGCTATTGGACGAAGACCTGCCGGGGTTTTGGGAGCAGAACGGCTATCACATGCACGGCGATCCGTGGACGGAAGAGCGGTACGGAGGCCGTGGGCTGACGCAACATGAGATCAACAAGTTCCGCAACGCGAGTAAGAAACACGGAGTCGGGAGTTAGGAGTCGGGAGTCAGGCATCTACAGGTTTTCCCGGCTCCTGACTCCTGATTCCAGGCTCCCCACAAGCTCGTAGAACCGCCGGAACACCTCAATCCCGTCCCATAGCTGCTTCAAGTCCAGCTTCTCGTTCGGCGCATGCAGCCGATCGTCGGGTAGTCCGATGCCGGTGAGAATCACGGGCGCCCCGGCCGATGCCAGCGCCGGCACGACCGGGATCGACCCGCCGGCGCGCGCCAGCACGGTCGCACGTCCCGTGACGTCCTTGAAGGCCTGACCCAGCAGTTGGAACGCCGGGTGATCGACCTTGATCTGCGCCGGATCGGCGCCGTGGAGAAACCGCACGCTGGCAGTCACATGCTTTGGCGCAAACCGCTTCACGGCAGCGGCGAGCTGCCGCTCGACCGCTGACAGCTTCTGGTTGGGCACCAGCCGCATGCTCACTTTTGCGGTCGCTGCAGCTGGAATGACCGTCTTGGCGCCTTCGCCCGTGAAGCCGCCCAGGATGCCGTGGATCTCGAACGTGGGCAGCGCCCAGAGGCGCTCGAGCACCGAGTACTTCTTCAGGCCGACAAGGGCCTTGGCCTGCACGCGCTTCTGTAGAAAATCCTTCTCGTTGAACGGCAGTTTCTTCCAGGCGGCAAGCTCTGCCTTGGACGGCCGCTTCACCGGCCCATAGAAGCCGGGGATGTTGATCTTCCCGTCGGCGCCCTTGAGCCGCCCGAGCAGCCGGGCGAGCTCTTCGTGCGCGTTCGGCGCCGCGCCGCCGTACTCGCCCGAGTGAAGGTCGGTCCTGGACGTCCGCACGGTGATCTCCGCGTAACAAAGACCGCGGAGCGTCGTGTACACCGCCGGCCATCCCGGCGCGACATATGACATGTCGGCAACGAGCGCGACATCGGCGCGAACGCGCTGCGGCTCGCGTTTCAGGAGGTCGAACAAGACCTTCGAGCCGTACTCCTCTTCGCCTTCGATCAGGAAGCGGAAGTTGACGGCCGGCCGCGGCGACGCGGCGATCGCCTTGAGCAGACAAAAGACTTGCCCTTTGTCGTCAGCGGAGCCGCGCGCGTAGATCTTGCCGTCGCTGACAGCCGGCTCGAACGGCGGCCGGGTCCATTCATCGAGCGGATCGGGCGGCTGCACGTCGTAGTGTCCGTAGATGAGCAACGTCGGCGCGCCGGGGACGTCGGGACCCTTGCCGGAGACGACGGGATGCGTGTCGCTGCCGAGGAACTCGACATCGCGACAGCCCAGCCGCCGCAGCTCGGCGGCGACCCATT
>DASWEL010000076.1:0-2327 GCA_036394755.1 Gemmatimonadales bacterium
AGCTGAAAGCGCAAACTTTGAGCGTATGAATGAAGTGCCGCCTTCGTCGCGCTGTACGAGGGGACGAAGGCTGAGGGCACAAACGCGAGACCCGACGAGACGATGAGGATTGCCGCGGAGCGTTGCTTGAGCAGATGCGGCATAACAGCGACGATGGTTTTGAGTCCCCTCCGCTCGGCGGCGTCGCGCTTTCCACGCGAGCGCGCGGCCACGATGACCTCATTGTCGAGTGCGACGAACTCTTCAGCGAGTGCCCCGATTCCGGATCCAGCGCCCGTGATCAAGATCGTGTTGCCGGTCATGTTCATACGCGGCTCCCAGCAACGTCGAAATAGCTGTCCCGGTTGAGGTCGGCGATGAGCCCCGCTTGCTGCGGCTGCCACCCGAGGAGCTGCCGGGTACGCTGGCTCGAAGCGGGACTGTCGAGCGCCGCGAAATGGGCGAACCAGCCGAAGTGGGTGGCCGCTTCCTCGGGCGTCATACTGTCGACCGGCACGTCCAATCGGCGGCCGATCACGCCGGCGATCTCCCGGAACGGCACGCCCTCTTCCGCGACCGCGTGATACCGGGTTCCCGGAATGCCCTGCTCGAGCGCCAGCCTGAACAGATTGGCCGCATCGAGCCGGTGCACCGCGGGCCAGCGGTTGCGTCCATCCCCTACATACGCGGCAACGCCCTTGTCGCGGGCGAAATTGACGAGCAGCGGCACGAACCCGTGATCACCCTCGCCATGGACCGAGGGAGGAAGGCGAACGACCGACACGCGCACGCCGCGGGCTGCGGCCGCGGCGGCCGCCTCTTCCGACGCGATGCGCGGAATTGCCGTCGAGTCCGCGCTGGGCGCATCCGCTTCGGTCCCGAGGCGCCCCGGCGTCAGCAATCCGGTCCCGGAGGTGATGATCAAGAGGCGCTCCGAGCCTGCGAGCGCGGAGCCGAGTGCCGCGATGACGCGGCGATCGGTTTCGCAGTTCTCCTTGAACCTCGAGAAGTCGTGGTTGAATGCGGTGTGAATCACGCCGTCCGCGCCGGCCGCTCCGCGCTGCAAGCTGTCGAGATCTGCGAGCGAGCCGCGGTGGACGTGGGCGCCTGCCGCGGCGAGGCACGCCGCCGCCGCATCCGAGCGCGCGAGGCCGAGTACTTCGTGCTTTGCCCCGATGAGCTCTTGGACGATGGCGGAGCCGATGAAACCGGTCGCGCCGGTGACGAAGATACGCATGACATCCTCCAGGTTGTGGTCTGGAGGGGAGTGTCGATAGATTCGCTATCCAGGTAAAGCAGTGACGTTATACTGGTATAATCACTACTAGGGGGTGCGTATGCCGGCCGCGAACCAGAACGTGCTAGGCACTTACCTGAAGGACCGCCGCGGGAAGCTGGATCCGGCGGCGCTCGGCTTCCCCTTGAAACGGCGGCGCACGCCGGGCCTCCGGCGCGAGGAAGTGGCGCACCGCGCCAACGTCAGCGCGACTTGGTACACCTGGCTCGAGCAGGGGCGCGGCGGCGCGCCCTCGGCTGACGTGGTCGACCGCATCGCGCGCGCGCTGATGCTCACGGACGTCGAGCGCGAGCACCTCTTCCTCCTTGCCCTGGGCCGGCCGCCCGAGGTCCAGTACCAGGCGGCCGAGGGTGTGACACCACGACTGCAGCGCGTGCTCGATTCGCTGGAGATCAGCCCTGCCTATGTGAAGACTTCCACGTGGGACGTTGTCGCGTGGAACCGTGCCGCCGCGGCGGTGCTGGTCGACTACGGAACCCTCGATCCCAAGCAGCGCAACCTGCTCCGTCTCGTGTTCCTCGATCCGCACATCCGCGTCAAGCAGCCTGATTGGCAAGGCGTCGCCCGGTTCGTGGTGGGCGCGTTCCGCGCGGACGTCGCGCGGGCCGGGGCGGCGAAGAGCGTGGCAGCGTTGGTCGATGAGCTCAGCCGGGAGAGCCCCGAATTCGCGACGCTGTGGCGCGACCATGATGTTCGCGACACGTACGAGAGCCCCAAACGTGTTCGGCACCCGAAAGCCGGAGTGATCGCGCTCGAATACTCCACCTTTGCCGTCGATGGCCGGCCCGATCTCGGCTTAGTGATCTACAATCCGGCGACGCCGGCGGATGCGGAGAAAATCAGGTCGCTCGTCAAGCCGCGAGCGCCGTGGATCAAGCATCGCAGCAAGAACCCTTCAACAAGGGCAATTGCCAAGTGATTGGCGCGCGTCGTATAATCTCACGCTCATGGTTGACACCACGCAGCTGCAGGCCACGCTCGACAAGATCCCGGCCTACACCTGGTACGCGAATCCCACCGGCGGGCTCACCTTCGTCAATACACGCTCCGC
>DASWEL010000077.1:0-14542 GCA_036394755.1 Gemmatimonadales bacterium
AAACCCGGCGCTGGCGCAAGCTCGTCGTGGCGCCGGTGGAGCTGCGCGAGCGCGTCATCGCGCTCATCGACCGCGAGCGGCGTCACGCGGAAGCGGGACACCCGGCCCGCATCATCGTGAAGATGAACGCGCTCGTCGAAGTGTCGGTGATCGACGCGCTGTATCGCGCCTCCCAGGCCGGTGTCGAAATCGATCTCGTCATTCGGGGCATCTGCAGCCTGCGGGCCGGCCTGCCGGGCGTGTCGGAACGCATCCGCGTGGTCAGCACCGTCGACCGCTTCCTCGAGCACAGCCGGGTGTTCTACTTCAGCAACGGCGGCAACCCTGAGGTCTTCCTCGCCAGCGCTGACTGGATGCCGCGCAACTTCTTCCGGCGGATCGAAGTGATGTTCCCGGTGGAGGCTGCCGCCCTCAAGGCGCGCATCGTGGACCGCATCCTGCCCACGATCCTCGGCGACAACGTCAAGGCGCGGTTGCAGAATCCCGATGGGTCCTATCGACGGCTGGTTCCACAGGAAGGCCAGGCAACGATCCGGTCGCAGACCGTGCTGCATAGTCTGGCGCGCGGCTCGGCGGTCACGGAACACGGCGGCCGAAGGCTGTTCGTGCCGGTCCTCCGACGCAACGGCAAGAAGGGGAAGGGAGAGACGCGCCGGAGCGCTACAGCGCCGCGCGTGCGCCGCGGCGCCAAGGGCTCATCCGCCCGTAAAGTCCCCGACGACAGCTCCACGTAGCCAGCGGCGTCTCCTCGCCGGACGCAGCTGCCGCGCAGCAACAGCGATCTGTCGCTCGAGATCCGGGCCGGCCGTGGACCACTCATCCCGCAACTTGATGAGGACCGCCGCCACCTCGGCTTGCAGCAGGTTCGCGGCGGGCGCCGCGCCTGCTCCAGCCTCCCGCAGCACGACCTCGAGCTCATGCGCGTCCGTCAGCGCACCGAACAGATCCTGCAGATCCTTCAGTCGTCGCACGAGCGTGGCACCGTCGGGCAGCCCGGATTGCAGCGGCTCCAGCAAGTAGCGCAGGCGCTTGGCGGCGATGCGCGTGGCGTGCAGCTCGGCTGGATCCGCGGACAGCGACGCGTCGCTGAGCCGCCCGGCAAGATCGCTCGCGTGTTGTACGAGCGTCGCGGCCGCGACCGCTCGAAAGGGTGCCTCACGTGAGCCGGCGTCGGGCTGCAACGTCGTCAGTCGGCGCCGCAGCTTGCGCTCCACTTTTTCGAACCGCTCTTGTAGCTCCTCGCGCGTTGCCGCCATGACTCGACGCCGGCGAGCGCGCAAGCGCGCGCGCAGCGCACCGAGGCCGGCGCGCTCAGAGGTCGAAAAGCGCGGCGAGCGCTCGACGAACCAGGCGAGCTGAACCTCGGCGTCGCGCGCGGGATTCGTCGACCGCACGAGTCTCCGCAACCTGCGGCGCTGCTTGCGGGTGACACTCTCGTGCAAACCGGGATAGGTGCGCACGGTGACACGCAGGCGCCGAATCGCCACGCGGAAGTCATGCAGCGCGTCAGTGTCGGTGCGATCGCTCAGTCGCGTCGCCGCGGCGACGGCGTCGTCGAGATACGCCAGCGCGACCGTGCTCGCCGCCAATACGGCCGGGCGATCCAGCAGCGCGCGGGTGAAGTCAGCCATCAGCTCAGCGCCCGCAGGTGACTGGGGCGCAGCACCCATAGCAGCATCGCATCGCCGGACTCGATGCGGTCGCCGAGGTCGAGCAGACAGGCGCCGCCCTTGCCCAGCTCGAGAAACGAGCGCTCGCTTCCCGCTGTGAACCAGCTGACGACTGCGCCAAGTCCCGGTTCATGACCCACGATCGCCACGGTCTTCTGTGTCCCTTGACCGCGGAGCCAGGTCGCAACGGCCGGAGGATGCTGACCCGGAGATAACGCGTCCACGATCACCGGTTCGCCCTTCTCGTAGACCTTGGCCAGGATCGCGGCCGTCTGCATCGCGCGGGTGAGTGGGCTCGTGGCCAACGCATCCACCCGCGGGACGATCGCGCGCAGCCCCTTGGCGCACTCTTTCATCTTTTTTTTGCCCTCTGCCGTGAGCGGGCGCTCCGTATCGTCGCTGTGCTCGCGCGCCCATTCGTCCTGTTCTACCGCGATCCCGTGCCGCACGACAAGCAGTTGCATGACGAAAGGTCACCTGGCTTCTGGGAAGAAGGAAGCCGCGGTAGTTTTCTGCGCACTATGCGGCTCCTCTGCACCCTGCTCCTCGCGCTTCAAAATCCCCCAGATACCGCGCATATCGTCATCGTCGCCACGACCGACGTGCACGGCCGGGTGTTCGGCTGGGACTACGTTCGTGATGCCGCGGCCCCGGGCGGGCTGTCGCGCGCCGCCACCGCTCTCGAAACGCTGCGCGCCCGCTATCCCGGCCAGCTCGTGCTGGTCGATGCCGGCGACCTGCTGCAGGGCAATCCGTTCGCGACGTTCTACGGCCGCTACGACAAACGCCAGCCGCAACCGATCGTCGATGCGATGAACGCCCTGCAGTACGACGTCGTCACCCCGGGCAACCACGACTTCGACTTCGGTCTCGATTTCCTGCGCGGTGCCGCCACACAGGCCACCTATCGCTACGTCTCGGCAAACGTCGAGGACTCGAGCGGCGCGCCGGTATTCCCCAAGACCGTGATCCTGCCGCGCGGCGCCGTGAAGGTCGGCATCACCGGCTTTACGACGCCGGGCACGATGCTGTGGGATCGCGCGCAGCTCGCCGGGGCCCGCGTGCGCGTGCGACGGATCGCCGGCGCCGCTCAGTCGGCGCTCGCGCGCCTGGAGGGCGAGGGCGCGGATCTCAAGATCGTGCTGATCCACAGCGGATTCGGATTATCGACCTACGACACGACGGGTGTTGGCCCGGAGAACGACGCCGCCGCGCTCGCCGCGGTGAATCCGAAACCGGACCTCGTGATCGTCGGGCATACGCACCGCGAAATCCGCGACACCGTGATCAACGGCGTGCATTTCGTGCAGCCGAAAAACTGGGTGCAGAGCCTGGCGGTGGTGCACGTGTCGTTGAACCGTGAAGAAGGCCGCTGGCACGTGAGGAACGTCCACGCCGACCTGATCCCGCTCACGACGATGCCCGAGCTGCCACGCTTTACGCAAAGGCTCATGGCGACGCAGGAAGCGGCGCGGCAGTGGGCGAGCACCCCGCTCGGCACCGCGACACCGGGATTCGATGCGCGCTACGCCCGCGTGCAGGACACGCCACTGCTCGACCTCATCAATGAGGTGCAGCGCCGCCGGGCGGGGGCGCAGTTGTCGGCGGCCGCTGCCTTCGACGTACAGCCGGGCTTGCCAGAGGGCGACGTCCATCAGCGTGACGTGTCGGGGATCTACCCCTACGAGAATACGCTCCGTGCGGTACGGATCTCGGGCCAGCAGCTGCGCGAGTACCTGGAGCATTCCGCCCGCTACTTCCGCACCTACCAGCCGGGCCAGCCGATCATCAACGACAGCGTCGCGGGCTACAACTACGACGTGGTCAGCGGTGTGGTATACAACGTCGATCTCTCCCGACCGGCGGGGCAACGCATCCGCGGGCTCGCCTACGAAGGGCGCATCGTGCAGCCGACGGACAGCTTCACGATGGCGGTGAATAGTTACCGGCAGGCGGGCGGCGGCGGCTACTCGATGCTGGCGAACGCGCGCGTGGTCTACGACAAGGGTGAAGACATTCGCGAGCTGCTGGTGGATGAAATCCGCCGCGTCCGCACGATCCAGGCGACGGCGTATCTCCGGCCGAGCTGGGCGATCATCCCCGATCCCGCCCGCGCCGCCGCGCGGGCCGCATTCGCACCGGCGCCGGCCGCGGTCAGCACCAGGGACAGCACGCTCTTGCGGGTGCTCACGACGAGCGACCTCCATGGACAGCTCGAATCGCGCGTCTGGGACTGGTCACAGGGCCGGCCGGTCGGCGGCGTGGCGGCGCTGAGGCCGTGGCTCGACAGTCTTGCCCGCGTCTGTGGCTGCACCTCGGTACGGCTCGACGCCGGCGACGAAATGCAGGGGACGCTGCTGTCGAACGCCACCTTCGGGCGCGGGACGATCGACGCTATGAACGCGCTGGGCATCGACGCCGCCGCGATCGGCAATCACGAGTTCGATTGGTCGGTCGATACGCTGCGCGCGCGCATGAGCGACGCGAAATATCCGTTCCTCTCGGCAAATATCACGAATGCCGCAGGCACGGCGCGGCCGGACTGGGCGACACCATGGAAACTGGTGACGAAGAACGGCGTGAAGATCGCCGTGATCGGCCTGACGACGACGGAGACGCCGACGAGCACCGCGGCGCGCAACATCCAGGGCCTCGCGTTCGGTGACGGCGCCCAGGCGATCAGGCGCTACCTGCCGGAGGCGCGCGCCGGGGCCGACTTCGTGATCGTCGTAGCGCACGTGGGGGCGGCCTGCGATTCGAGCGCCTGTCACGGCGAGATTCTCGACGTCGCACGGCAGCTCGATTCCGGGTCCGTGGACTTGATCGTCGCCGGTCACACGCATCTGCGCGTCAACACCGTCGTCCACGGCATCCCCATCGTGGAGGCGCAGTCGAGCGGCCGCTCGATTGGCGTGGTCGACTTCGTTCGCACCGGCGGCCGGCGCGAAGTGCGCGTGCAGCTCGTCACGCCGTACGCCGACCAGGTAAAACCGGATGTCGCGTTGACCGAGGCGCTGGGCCGCCAGCAACAGGCGGTTCGCAACATCAGCGAGCGGGTCGTCGCGCGACTCAAGGTCCCGCTGAAGCGGGAGGGTGACGAGTACGCGTTGGGCCGGCTCATCGCGGACGCGCAGCGTGCCGCCGGCCGCGCCGACGTAGCGATCATGAACAACGGCGGCATCCGCGCCGATCTGCCCGAGGGCACGGTCACGTGGGGCCAGGTCTACCAAGTGCAGCCGTTCCAAAACCGGTTGCTGCGGCTCACGGTGAAGGGCTCGGTGCTGCAGGACGCGCTGGAGCAGTGCGTGGCGGGGAGCCAGGATCACCTTCCCGACTGCCACGTCGCGGGGGCGGAAGTGTGGTACGACCCGCGGAAGGAAGTGCGGAAGCGCGTCAGCCGCGTTCGCCTCGGCGGCAAGGATCTCGACAAGGATCGCACGTACACCCTGGTCGTCAGCGACTTCATGGCGACGGGTGGCTCGGGATTCGGCATGCTGGTGGGCTCCCCGAAGGAAGACCTCGACGTCGTCGATGTGGACGCCCTGACCCGCTATCTGGGTGTGCTGCGTGCCGTGGAGGCGCCCGACGACGTGCGCTTCCATCGGACCGACCGCTGATGCGGGTTTTCGTCAACGACAAAGCGGTCGATGTACCACGGGGCGCGCGCGTGCGCGACGCCGTCGCGCAGGCGGACGACGGCCTGGCTCGGCTGCTCGACGGTGCGGCGTATGTGACGGACGCCGCCGGCCGGCCGATCGATGCCGGAGACGCGGTGGGGGAGGCCGGCGCGGTCTACCGCGTCGTCGTCTCCGCGCGGCGCGCGGGGAAGCCGAAGTTGACGAAGGACACGCTGCGGCGCTGGCCCAAGGCCGAGCTGCATGTGCACCTCGATGGGGCGCTGCGGCCCGCGACGATGATCGAGCTGGCGCGCGCCCAGGGCATCCGTCTGCCGGCCGACACACCGGACGCGCTCGCCAAAGCGATGCTGGTCCGCGATGCCAAGAGTCTCGAGGAGTACCTCCAGAAGTACGAGATCACGCTCTCGGTGCTCCAGACGGCACCGGCGCTAGAGCGCGTCGCGTACGAATTCGTGCTCGACAAGGCGGCGGAAAACGTCCGCTACGTAGAGGTACGGTATTCGCCCTTGCTGCATCGGCCCGCGCTGACGCTCGCGCAGGCGATCGAGGCCCCCCTCGCCGGCATCCGGCGTGCAACCGCCGAAACCGGAATGAAGGTCGGGCTGATCGTCTGCGCCATGCGCACGCGGCCGCCTGCCGAATCGCTCGAGCTGGCGCGCGCAGCGGCGGAGTATCTCAGCGCCGGCGTGACCGCATTCGACCTCGCCGGAGCGGAGCGCGGGCACCCGGCACGCGATCATCGTGCGGCATTCGAGTACGCGGCCGCCCACGGGATGGCCTGTACGTGCCACGCCGGTGAGGGCGACGGGCCGCATTCGATTCATCAGGCCCTGCACGACGTCGGCGCGCAGCGCATCGGGCACGGGACCAGGCTCGCGGAAGATCCCGCGCTGCTCGAGGAAGTCGTCGCCCGCAAGATCCCGCTCGAGATGTGCCTCACGAGCAACGTGCATACCCACGTCGTGGCCTCGGTGGCGGAGCATCCCTTTAAGCGCTATTTCCAGCAGGGCGTCGTCGTCACGCTGAACACCGATGGCCCGTTGACCGATGGCATCACGCTGACGGACGAGTATTTTCTCGCGCACGCCGTGCTCGGTCTCTCGCCCGACGATATGGCGCGCGTGGTCCTGAACGCCTGCGAAAGCGCATTTCTCCCGGAGTACGAAAAGGTGGCGCTCGTGTCCCGTGTCCAAAGTGAATTGGGGGCTCTCTAATGTCCGCGAGACGCGTTCTCTTCGCGTTCACGGTCACCTTCGTCTGTGCCCTCGTCGTCTTCACGCTGCCGCGCTTTGTATTCAATACGCTGCGCGGGGCGACCGTCCAGACCCCTGCCCAGGACACGACCAAGCCCCAAGCGGCACCGCCCGCGCCCGTCGAGCAGCAGCCCGCCGTGACACCCACGCCGCGTTCCCTCGGCTCGCGGCTCACCGGAATCTTCGGGCTCATCCTGATCCTCGGTATCGGCGTCGCGTTCTCGCGCAACCGGCGGGCGATCAGCTGGCGCGTCGTCGCGTGGGGTGTTGGCCTCCAGCTGTTTTTCGCGATCTTCGTCCTGCGCGTGAAGCAGGGTCGAGACTTGTTCGGCTGGCTCGGCGCGACCGTCACGAAGATCCTCAGCTTCTCCTACGCGGGGTCGGAGTTCGTTTTCGGGGAGATTGGGAAACAGCACTCGAGCATCGGGGTGGTGTTCGCGTTTCAGATCATGCCGGCGATCATCTTTGTCTCGGCGCTCTTTGCGATCATGTATTACCTCGGGATCATGCAGGTCGTCGTGAAGGCGTTCGCGATCGCGATGAACAAGATCATGGGTGCGAGCGGCGCCGAGAGCCTCAACGTTGCGGCGTCGATTTTCATGGGACAGACCGAGGCGCCGCTCACGATCCGTCCATTCTTGCCGCGCATGACGCGCTCGGAACTGATGACCGTGATGACGGCCGGTATGGCGCACGTTTCCGGATCGATTATGGCCGCCTATATCGCGTTTGGGATCGAAGCACGCCATCTGCTGACGGCGGTCATCATGACGGCGCCAGGGACGATCATGATGGCGAAGATCTTCGAGCCGGAGACCGAGGTCCCGGAGACCCTCGGCGGCGTCAAAGTGGACATCCCGCGCACCGACGTGAACGTGCTGGATGCGGCAGCCCGCGGCACAGGCGAAGGTCTGCAGTTGATGCTCAATGTGATCGCGATGCTGATTTCGTTCATCGCACTCATCGCGCTCGTCAACGGACTGTTCGGCTGGATTCACGGATTTGTCCCGTGGTTCCCAGCCACTCTGCAGACGGTGTTGGGGTGGATATTCCGGCCGATCGCCTGGGTGATGGGTGTCCCGTGGCACGACAGCGGAACGGTCGGATCGCTGCTGGGTGAGCGCATGGTGGTGAACGAGTTTGTCGCGTTCGCCCATCTTGGCCCGATGAAGGGGAGTCTCGATCCCGTCTCGTTCACCATCGCGACCTTTGCGCTGTGCGGCTTTGCGAATCTGAGCTCCATCGGGATCCAAATTGGCGGCATCGGCGCCCTCGCTCCTGAGCGCAAACATGACCTGGCGCGCCTGGGCGTGCGCGCGATGATCGCGGGGACGCTCGCCAACTTCCTCTCGGCGACGCTGGCGGGCATTCTGTTGTGACGGGGAAGGCTGTAACAGCGGCAACAGAGGTGGTGAAGCAGCGCCTCGGCAAACTCAAACCTCGTATCGCAATCGTCCTCGGCTCAGGGCTCGGTTTCCTTGCAGACGAAGTCGCCGAGTCTCTTCGCATCCCCTACCGGACCATCCCGGGATTCCCCGAGCCAGGGGTCGCGGGTCACAAGGGAGAGCTGGTCGCCGGGAAGCTCGAGGGCGTGCCGGTCATCGTGCAGGCCGGTCGCTTTCACTTGTATGAAGGCCATCCCGCGGCGGTCGCCGGCCTGCCCGCCCGCGTCTTTGCCGAGCTTGGTGTCCAGATCCTGATCGTCACGAACGCCGCCGGCGGCGTGCGCCGCACCTTCCCGGGCGGAACCCTGATGCTCATCGCCGATCACATCAACCTCATGTGGCGCAACCCGCTGATCGGACAGCCCGAGCCCGGGGAGGAACGCTTTCCGATCATGCACGAGCCGTACGATGGGGAGCTCCGCGCCGTCGCGCGCACGGTAGCTCGCGAAGCCGGCATCCGCATGGAGGAGGGCGTCTACGTCGCCCTCCTGGGTCCCTCCTACGAGACACCCACCGAAGTTCGGATGCTGGAGCGGCTCGGCGCCGACGCCGTCGGGATGTCGACCGTGCCGGAAGTGTTGGTCGCACGGTCTCGCGGCATGCGTTGCCTGGGCTTTTCCATTATTACGAACCCCGGCGCCGGGATTACCGGAGATGCGCTTTCCCACGAGGAGGTGCTGGCGGTGAGTGAGCAGGTGGCCCGGAAGCTCGCGGTGGTCGTGAAGGGAGTGCTCCGGCGGATCAAATAGCATTGTAGGGGCGCAGCATGCTGCGCCCTACCCTCGCCCCTGATGCAATCCTGACGTTCCATGTGCAACCCTTTTGGAACAGCGTCTGTCATATCAACCGGTAACTGCCGCGCGCTCGCCGTCAGCGTTCGCGACCGGAGTCACATTCACCTTCAGCTCCCGGACGCATATGCCGACGACGCTCCAGTTGCTCCTCGCTCTAGCGGGAAGTCATCCGCCGCTCGTTGCCGTCGACTCTCCACCGCCAGCGCCTCCCGCGCCGCAGCAAGTCCGCGCCATTCGCCTGGGCGGTGGCCAGGCCGTCACGATCGACGGTCTGCTCAACGAACCGCTCTGGCAATCCGCCGAGCGGCTCACCGGGTTTACGCAGCGCGATCCTGCGCAGGGGGCAGTGCCGACCGAGAGCACCGTCGTCTACGTCGCGTACGACGACGCGGCGCTCTACATCGGCGCCCGTCTCTACGACGCACATCCCGACTCGATCGTCGCGCGCCTGGCACGGCGCGATCAGGGCACCAATTCCGACCGCTTCCAGGTCTACATCGATCCCTATCACGATAAGCGCAGCGGCTTCTACTTCGGGATCAATGCGGCCGGCACGCTCTATGACGGCACGCTCTTCAACGACGACTGGGACGACGACACGTGGGATGGCGTCTGGGAGGGTAAGGTGACGCGGGATGCGGGGGGGTGGACCGCCGAGCTGAGGATCCCCTACTCCCAATTGCGGTTCGTCAAGCGCAGCCAGTATGTGTGGGGCATCAATTTCCGGCGCGACATCGCGCGCAAAAACGAGTTCGACTACATCGCCTACACGCCGCGGGATGGCAGGGGCTTCGTGTCGCGCTTTCCGGATCTGGTAGGGATCGAGCGCATCGAGCCGCCGCGGCGGCTCGAGATCATGCCCTACGCGACGACCCGCGCGGCGTTTACACCGCATACCTTCGGCGATCCGTTCAACGACGGATCGACGTTCGACCCGGGTTTCGGCGCCGACGCGAAAATCGGCCTGGGCTCGAACCTCACCCTCAACGCCACCGTCAACCCCGATTTCGGCCAGGTCGAAGTCGATCCCGCCGTGGTGAACCTGAGCGACCGCGAGACATTCCTCAACGAGAGGCGGCCGTTCTTTGTCGAGGGTTCGTCCATTTTCGAGTTCGGCTTCGGCGGCCAGAGCAATTTCTGGGGATTCAACTGGTCCGGTCCGAGCTTCTTTTACAGCCGGCGTATCGGGCGTTCGCTAGGATTACCAGGCGCGCCGGACAAGGGGTATGTGGGCGGACCTGACGGTGCGCACATCCTTGGCGCACTCAAGCTCACCGGCAAACTCGGCGGCAGTTGGAACGTGGGTGGCCTGACTGCCGTCACGGCCCGCGAGCGCGCGACGCTGCAGGACAGTCTCGGCGTGCGCTGGGGCCAGGAAGTCGAGCCGCTCGCGACGTACGGCGTGTATCGGGCGCAAAAGGAGTTCGACAAGGGCCGGCAAGGGCTCGGATTCGTGACGACGTTCGCCGGCCGCGCGTTCGACGATGTCACGCTGCGCGACGTCCGCAACAGCAATTCGACAACGTTTGGCACCGATGGTTGGATCTTCCTCGATACGTCCAAGACGTGGGTCACGACCGCGTGGGTTGCCGGCTCGCGCATCAGCGGGACACCGGCCCGGATGACCTCCGTGCAGCAGAATTCCGTGCACTACTTCCAAAGACCTGACGCATCCAGCGTGGGCGTGGATACCAACGCCACTTCGCTCAACGGCATGGCTGCACGATTCACGCTCGCGAAGCAGCGCGGCAACGTCTTTGTGAACTCTGCCTTTGGCGTGATCTCCCCGGGCTTCGATGTCAACGATGTCGGCTTCCTGTCGCGCACGGGCGTCATCAACATGCATCTCGGCGGCGGCCGCACATGGAGCAAGCCCGGCAAGCTGTTCCGCTATGCCGAGACCGGTGGCGCCTTGTTCCGGAATTACGACTGGGACGGCAACATCAACTGGTCGGGCGGCTTCAACTTCGGGTACGTCCAGTTGCACAACTACTACTGGCTCAACTGGAACGTCGCGTACAACCCGTGGACGGTCGACAATCGGCGCACGCGGGGTGGGCCGCTGATGCTCTTGCCGCCGGGGTATCAGTTCGGGATCGACCTGGGATCGGATAGCCGCAAATCGCTGACGCTGAGCATGGGCGGATTCACGTACTTCCGCTCCTCGCACGACGTGGAATGGTCGACCTACGTCAACCTCCAGTACCGGCCCGCGCCGAACGTCTCGGTCAGCGTGGGCCCGAACCTGTATAAACAGACCCAACCGTATCAGTACATCACCGCGATCGCCGACACGACTGGCGGCGCGCCGAATAGCTTTGGTACACACTATGTCTTTGGCGGGCTGAGACAGACGGAGTTGTCGGCAGCCATCCGTCTCAACTGGACCTACAGTCCGACGCTCTCGCTCCAGCTGTACGCGCAGCCCCTGATTTCCGCGGGCCGGTACGACTACTACCACGAGCTCGCGCGGGCGCGCAGCGCGTCCTTCATCCGCTACGGTCGTGACAACGGTTCGACGATCACGTTCGTCGATTCGACGAACTCGTACACCGTCGATCCGGACGGCGCCGGCCCGGCCCAACCGATGTCGTTTGGGAACCAGGACTTCAATTTCAAGTCGCTGCGTGGCAACGCCGTCCTGCGCTGGGAGTACCTGCCTGGATCGACGCTGTACTTCGTGTGGACGCAGAGCCGCTCCGCCGCCGACGATAATGGCGACTTCAGGTTCGGCTCTTCGATGGGGAGCATGCTCCGCGCGCCGGCGGAGAACATCTTCATGATCAAGGCGACGTACTGGTGGAATCCGTAGCCTAAAGACCTTCGGTTGGTGGTCGGGGGGGCACGGGCACGAAGTGGTTGAGTGGCCCGTGCCCCTTGCCGCTTCCGAGTCCGGGCGCCGCCGCAATTGCGCGGTGCACGAAATCGAGCCCGTCCGCGACCGCCTGCTCGAGGGGGCGACCGAGCGCGAGACCGGCGGTGATCGCCGCCGACAGCGTGCAGCCGGTGCCGTGCGTCGATGTCGTGTCGATGCGCTCGTGAGTGAAGCGGCGCGCTGAGTCGCCCCCGGCATGGACCAGGACGTCGACGATCGTTGCGCCGTCCGCGAGATGCCCGCCCTTCACGAGCGCGGCGCGCGCTCCCATCGCGACGAGCGCGCGTCCCGCCCGCTCCATCTGATCGGGCGTGCGCACTTGGCCGCCGACGAGAATCTCCGCCTCGTTCAAATTCGGGGTCACGAGGAGCGCGAGCGGCGCGAGCCGTCGCGCGATCAGCTGCTCGGCATCGCGATCGAGCAGCCGGTCGCCGGACGTCGCCACCATCACGGGGTCCAGCACGTAGGTCGTGAGACGATGATACGCGATGCGCTCCGCCACCGTTTCGACGATTTCGCGGGATCCCAACATCCCGCTCTTGATCGCGGCGGGGCGCAGGTCCTCCGCCAGCGCGTCGATCTGTTTCGCCACGAGCGCGGCGGGAAGCGCCAGCCAGGCGGACACGCCGATCGTGTTCTGCGCGGTGACGGCCGTGATCGCACTGGTTCCGTAGACGCCGAACTGATGAAACGTCTTGAGATCGGCCTGCATGCCGGCTGCGCCCCCCGAATCCGACCCCGCGATGGTGAGCGCGATTCTCATGAGTTCCGAGGCCGTGCCTTGGCGAAAGCAAGGACGGGCGCAATCTTTGGGGCACCTGTGACCGGTACGAGGACACGCATTCGCAGTAATCTGCAGTCGACCGTGCGCGATCTCCAACGCCGCAAGGCGCGCGGACGCCGTGGGCTGGCGGTCGTGGAAGGCGTGCGGCTGGTGGAGGAAGCGCTCGCCGCCGGCCTCGAGTTCAAGGGGGCGCTGGTCGCCCCCGAGCTCGCGCGCACGACCCGAGGCCAGGCGCTCACCGCCGAGCTCGCCAGTCACGCGGTCGCGGTCGAGGAAATCGGATCGCGCGCGTTCAGCGATCTCGCGGGGACCGACACGCCGCAGGGGATTCTCGCGATCGTGCAGCCACGCACGTGGGGGTTGGAGGAGGTCGCCGCGGGACCGCTGCTCGTCGTGGACGGCGTCCAGGACCCCGGCAACGTCGGCACACTGATCCGGACCGCGCACGCGCTCGGGGCATCGGCGAGCCTGTTGCTCCGCGGCAGCGCCGACCCGATGAACCCGAAAGCATTGCGAGCGGCGATGGGAGCGACGTTCCGGCACGCGGTCGTGCAGCTCGACGACGGGCCCTTCATCGCGTGGGCGCGCGACCGCAGCATCACGTTGTGGGCGGCCGCGGCGGATGGTGTGCCGCTCCCGCGCGCGCTCGATTCCATGACATCACCCCGGGAGCTCATTGCAGTGATCGTCGGCAACGAAGGGGCGGGAATCCGCCCGCAGCTCAACGCGATCGCGGCCCAGCGCGTCGCGATTCCGCTGGCGCGCGGCGCCGAGTCGCTCAACGTCGCCGTGGCGGCGGGGATCCTGCTCTACGAGGTCCTGCGTGGGCACTGACATCGTCATCGTCGCGGGCGCCGTGCTGCTCGGTCTGTGCGTCGGCAGCTTCCTCAACGTGTGCATCCTGCGGCTGCCGCGCGACGAGTCGCTGCTGCGCCCCCGCTCGACGTGCCCGAATTGCAAGCAGCCCATCGCCTGGCGCGACAATATCCCCGTCGTTTCGTGGTTGTGGCTGCGCGGCAAATGCCGCTGGTGCCACCAGCCCATCTCCAAGCAGTATCCGCTCATCGAGGCGCTGGTGGGCGTTTTGTTCGGCGCGTCGTTGCTGGCGTATGGCATGACATTGCACGCCGTCGCGGCCGCGCTGTTGGGCACGCTCCTGCTCGGCATCGCGATTACCGATGCCCGCCACTACATCATCCCCGACGAGTTCACGTGGGGCGGGCTCGTCATCGGTCTATTGCTCGCGCTGGGTGGCGGCGTCGACGCCTTTCTGCAAGCGCTGCTCGGCGCCGCCGTCGGCTTCGTGCTGCTGTGGCTCGTCGGCATGGCCGGGACGTGGGTCTTCAAGGAAGAAGCGATGGGCGGCGGCGACGTAAAAATGATGGCGATGGTGGGCAGCTTCGTCGGGTGGCAGGGCGTGCTGCTCACGGTGTTCGCCGGGGCGGCGCTCGGCTCGCTCATCTTCATCCCGCTGTCGATCAAGAAAAAGCGACTCGTGCCGTTCGGGGTATTCCTCGCTGTCGGTGCGGTCGTGGCGTTCGTGTTTGGTGACGCGATCATTGGCTGGTACGGGCATTTTCTCAGAGGCGACTGATAGATGGGTAACCCCTTCGAAGGGCTGTTCGATTCAGGCGACGTGCTGGAGCGCGTCGGCATCGACCTCACGGCACAGGCGCGCCGCGGCGATCTCGAGCCGGTGAAGTGCCGCGACGCCGAGATCGAGCGCGTCGTGGATATCCTGCTGCGGCAAGGGAAGAACAACGCGGCGCTCGTCGGCAAGGCCGGCGTGGGCAAGACGGCGGTCGTGGAAGGCCTCGCCCAGCGCATCGCGGAGGGTAACGTCCCCCCCGCGCTCAAAGACGCCCGTATTCTCGGGCTCGATCACGTCTCGATGCTCGCGGGCACCTCGTTCCGCGGCCAGTACGAAGAGCGCCTCCGCCGTCTCGTGCAGGCGCTGCAAGCCGACCGCAATCTCATCCTGTTCGTCGACGAGCTGCACAACCTCATCGGACAGGGCACCGCGATGGGCGCCGCGATGGACGCCGCGAACATGCTGAAGCCCGCACTGGTCCGCGGCGACATC
>DASWEL010000078.1:0-1620 GCA_036394755.1 Gemmatimonadales bacterium
TGAGAGGCGGTTCGACACAGTGGTCGGGCACTACGCCCGAAGAATCGATCGACATCATGCTGACGCTGGACGCGATCCGAGCGAGCGCACGCAGCGGCGCTGCGATCGAGATTCCCGCGGATCGGTAGCGCCTCGCGCCGCGCACGGCAACTCGAATCAGGGGCGACCCACCGCGATCCGCTCGATGACGCAAGGCAGGGTTTCCTCGCCGAGCGATAGATAAACGTGCTGCTCCGCGACCGTGAGCGAAAACTCCATCCGCCGGGCGAGCTTGGCCGCAAGGTTCGCCAGCCACGCCCGATCCAACGCATAGAGCTCGAGTGCCTCGACACGATGAATGCGCTCCGAGCCGAGGCGCGCCGCCAATTGTCCGGCATCCTTGTGAGTGTAGACGGCCACGCGCGGCGCGGCCTTGCTCGCCCGGTGCAGTCGCGCCGCCTCCGGTGCGCCCACGTCGATCCACGCGCTCAGTACGCCCGTGAGATCGCGCACCGCGATGGTCGGCTCATCAGGTTCGAACAGCCCGTTCGAGAAACTGATTCCCTCCGTGTACTCCAAGCAATAGGCGAGTATCCGCGTCAGAAAATACTCTTCGCTTTCCGACGGATGCCGAGCGACACGCAATTGCAACGGCTGATATACGCCGCGGTCCGAATTGGCGAGCTCGATATTGAACACGTAGATCGTGGCGCCAAGCGCCATGGCTCACCTCGCAACCCGTGAAAGCGCCGGCCTCACGGCCGGCCGGACACTCTAACACCGACCGAGAAGGCGAAACGTTTCCGCGGAAACGCGTCGCTATCGGGGGTAGGTCGCCATCGGGGTAGTGAGACGGAGCAAAGAACGAAGTTCAACTCAAATCTTGCGCGGCGGCTCTGGTCATCGTCTAATTCCCGCATCCCCTTATGGAGCTCTTCATGAAGCGTATCATTGCCGCTGCGGCCACCATGGCCGCATTCTCCGCGCTGGCCGCGCCTCCCCAGGACACTCCGGCCGGGGAGCAGCGTTTCCGCGAGCTTTACAAAGAGCTTGTCGAAACCAACACCACCCTGTCGGCCGGGAGCTGCACGCTCGCCGCCGAACGCGTGGCTGCGAGGCTGAAGGCGGCCGGCTTCCCGGACAGCGACCTGCACCCGTTCGCCGTGGCCGACCATCCGAAGGAAGGGGGGCTCGTGGCCGTGTACCCCGGCCGGGATCCGAAGCTGAAGGCCATCCTTCTGCTCGCCCACATCGATGTCGTGGAGGCCAAGCGTGAGGACTGGACGCGAGACCCGTTCACATTGGTCGAGGAGAACGGCTCGTTCTACGCGCGCGGCGCCAGCGACGATAAGGCCGAAGCGGCAATCTGGGTCGATACGCTGATCCGCTACCGGACCGAGAACTACCGGCCGCGCCGCACCCTCAAGGTAGCGCTCACCTGCGGCGAGGAGACGGCAGGCGCGTTCAATGGGGCCGAATGGCTCACCCAGAACCGCCGCGATCTCATCGACGCTGCGTTCGCGCTCAACGAGGGCGCTGCCGGGGAACTCGACACCGGCGGGCGCCGAGTCTCCCTCGATGTGGAGGCGGGCGAGAAGTTTCCACAGAACTTCCGGCTGGAAGTGACCAACCCGGGCGGAC
>DASWEL010000079.1:0-20001 GCA_036394755.1 Gemmatimonadales bacterium
CGCGACTCGCTCCTGTGATCAGGGCTCGCTGACCGGCTGCAACCAAGCTTCACGCCCCCTGCGCCATTTCCCGCCAACGTTGCTCGTCCACACCCTTCACCAGCAGCCACCCGCTCGTCAACAAGACGTTGAGCATCGCGACTACGATCAGATAATAGAAGAGCACTGACCCGAGTGCGGGATACAAGTAAACCAGCCAACCGAGACCACTGATCATCGCCGCCACGCCGAGAAATCGCGGCAGAAACGTCGACTTTACGATCAGGTAGCCCTGGAACGTACTGAGTCCCAGGAAGACCAGCGACATGTTTGCCGTCTGATTGTTGATTTTGATGAGCAGCAACGACAACGCCTGCAGCTGGCTCGCGTCGAACACCGTCAAGTAGCTGGCGCCACCCAGCACCAGGAGCGGCGCGTAGTAGAATGCGCGGGCCACGGTCTTGATCGTAGCACCCACCAAACCGAAAACGAGCCCAAGGACCGCGGCGGTCCGATCGACCGGTCTCAGCAGCACGTAGAACAGCGTCGTCATCGCCACCTGCGCCGCCATTTCGATGAGAAACATCGTGTATCCGAACGCATAGAGTTTCGGCTGCGCGAGGATATTGGTGGCCGTAAGGGCCGCGTCGCGGGGGACGATCAAGCCGTTGGCGATCACGCCTTGCGCCACGATGCCGCCCAGCAGCACGAGCAGGGAGCAGGCGCCGGTAGTCCTCGCTAGAGTTTTCGGTGACATGCGACTCCCTTGAAGAACGTAGGCAAGACAATGTTGCGACAATCTACGCCAATTCGCTGACGACGTTGCCCGCGTTGTCCCCAAACAACACGGACCGTGCTCTCTTGAAGGACCTGCTTTCACTGTACATTCCGCGACGGATCCGTAAATCAAGGAGCGAAGCATGAGAGTCGTGTTCGGTCTGCTGACGTTGGTCACGTCGATGCTCCCACCCGTGGTGGCGCAGGTGCCCGACAACGTCAACGAAATGTTGCGCCGCATTTTCGCGTCGGCGGAATTCGCGCCGCAGCGCTTCGGACCGGCGCGCTGGATCGAAAATGGCACCGCCTACACCACCGTGGAGCGATCGGCAGCGATGCCGGATGCGTTCGACATCGTGCGCTACGAGACCGCCACAGGCGCGCGGAGTGTCTACATCTCGGCGCGCCAACTGGTGCCTTCCGGTGCGAGCGAGGCGCTGGACTTCGACGACTACGCATGGTCGGCCGATGGCAACCTGTTGTTGCTCTTCACCAACACCCAGCGCGTGTGGCGCCAGAATACACGGGGCGATTACTGGGTGCTCGACCGGAAAACCGGTGCGCTGAAAAAGCTCGGCGGACCGAACGCCCCGCCGTCTACGCTCATGTATGCCAAGTTCTCCCCCACCGGCGATCGCGTGGGCTACGTCCGGCAGGGAAACATCTACGTGGAGCGGCTTTCGGATGGCGCCGTCACTGGCCTGACGAGCGATGCCGACTCGCTCCACGTGAACGGCATGACCGATTGGGTCTACGAGGAGGAATTCGACCTGCGCGATGCCTTCCGCTGGTCACCCGACGGCTCGAAGATCGCTTATTGGCGGTTCGACATGACCGGCCTCGGAACCTACTATCTCATCAACGATACCGACTCGCTGTATCCGAAAATCACTCCCATTCAGTATCCCAAAGCCGGAACCACGAACTCGGCTGTGGGCGCCGGCGTCGTGAATGTGGACGGCGGCCCCACGACGTGGCTCCAGATCCCCCCCCCCGACGATCCACGCGAGAACTATCTGCCGCGCATGGAATGGGCGGGACCGAACGAGCTGATCCTCCAGCGGATCAACCGGCTCCAGAACAACGACCGGGTCATGTTGGCGGATGCGGCGACTGGCGCGACCAGGACAATCCTCACCGAGCGCGATAGTGCCTGGGTCGACGTCGTGGACGAGATCGAGTGGCTCGCGAAGGGAACCGAGTTCCTGTGGACGAGTGAACGCGACGGCTGGAGGCACGTGTATCGCGTCAGCCGCGACGGCAAGCGCGTCACGAACATCACGCCCGGCAACTTCGACGTCGTCGACATCGCCGCGGTAGACGAGCCCGGTCAGTGGCTCTACTACCTCGCGTCTCCCGACAACGCGACCCAGCGCTATCTGTATCGCACGCGCCTCGACGGAAAACAGTCCGCCGTGCGCGTGTCACCGGCTAACGCGCCGGGGACCCACTCCTACCGAATCTCTCCGGACGCACACTGGGCCTTCCACACCTACTCGCACTTCGACAGCCCGTCGGTGATCGAGCTCGTACAGCTGCCGGCGCACCGGGTCATGCGGACGCTCGTCGACAATGCCAAACAGCGCGCGGCGGTGGCGCCGCTCATCGCTGATCACGGTGCGTTCTTCAAGGTGACGGTGTCGGACGGAATCTCGCTCGATGGCTGGATGATCAAACCCGCGAATTTCGACTCTACCAAGGTTTATCCGCTGCTGATGTACGTCTACGGCGAGCCGGCGGGTCAGACCGCCCAGGACTCGTGGGGCGGCGGTCACCTGTGGGAGCACATGATCGCGGATCAGGGCTACGTGGTGGCCACGGTGGACAATCGCGGCACGCCGGCGCCGCGCGGGCGCGCGTGGCGAAAGGTGGTGTACGGGGCGATCGGCGTGTTATCGAGCCGCGAGCAAGCGGACGCGGTGCGGGCCCTCACCGGATCGCGCCGCTATCTCGACCCCTCGCGCGTCGCGATCTGGGGATGGAGCGGCGGCGGCTCCAGCACGCTGCAGGCCATGTTTCGTTACCCCGACGTCTACCAGGTCGGTATGTCCGTGGCGCCGGTGCCGGACGAGCGTCTCTATGACACGATTTATCAGGAGCGCTACATGGGTCTCCTGCAGAGCCCGGCGGACAGCGCGCGCTACCAGCGTGCCTCTCCGATCAATCAGGCCGAGGGACTCAAGGGACGCCTGTTGGTCGTGCACGGCTCCGGCGACGACAACGTGCATTACCAGGGCACGGAACGTCTGGTGAACCGCCTGGTCGCGCTCGACAAGCCCTTCGACTTCATGGCGTACCCGAATCGCTCGCATTGCATCTGCGAGGGCCGTGGCACGACGCTCCACGTCTACTCGCTGCTCACCCGGTACCTGATGGAGCATCTCCCCGCCGGGCCGCGGAGCCGTTGACCGTGTTTGAGGTTAGAGCCTCAATCGGCGGCCTGCTGCACCTCGTCCGCCAACAATCGGAAAGACTTCACGGCGCCGGTGAGCCGGTCGGCAGCCTCGGCGAGCTGATTCGCCGAGGACGCGATCTCTTCCGTCGACGCGCTTTGCTCTTCGCCTGACGCGGCTAGCTCTTCGGCGGAGGCGAGCAGCGTATCGGTCTGGCCGGCGATCGTGCTCAGCCGGTTGGCGATCTCTTCGACGAGCGAACGCAGCTCACCCGCCGACTGCGCGATCTCGCGGCTCCAGGTGTCATTCGCATCGACCTCGCTCGCCACGGTCGCCAACCCCTGAGCGGCCGTCTGCGACGCTTCTCGCACGGCCGCGCCGCCTTCGGCCAGCCGCACGAGCCGGTCGCGCATCGCTTGAACACGCGTCAGCACACCGCGCACCGTATCGGCGGTCTCGCCCGCCGCCGCCGCGGCGACCGACGCCAGCTTTCGAACCTCGTCGGCGACGACCGCGAATCCGCGTCCCTGCGGGCCGGCGCGCGCCGCTTCGATCGCGGCATTGAGCGCGAGCATGTTTGTCTGCGTCGCGACCGCCTTGGTCTGGGCCACGAACGTCTGGATCTTTGCCGTGGCCTGCGCCAGCGACTCGGCTTCCTCGGCGCCTTTTGCGACCTCGTCGGCGAGTTTGGCGAGACGCAGCGTGCTCTGGTCCAGTCCGTCCTTGTGACGCCGCGCCAGCGCCGCCAAGTCCGCGTTGCGGCGGGCCGCTTCGTCGGCGCCCTGTGCGAGCTTCGCGGCGATCTGCAGAATCCGCGCCGCGTCGTCAGCGGCGGAGCGGACCAGCTGCGCCTGTTCCCCGGCCCGGCGGGAGAGGTCCTGCGACGTGGAGGCCATCTCCTCGGTCGAGGCGCTCATCTCCTCGGTCGACGCGGAGATCTCGGTCGCCATCGCGGCGGCCTCGTCGGCCGCGGCGCGGATGGCTCCGACGAGGCGGCGCAGCGCGACCACCATCGAGTGCACGGACGACAGCAGCTCCGCAACCTCGGTGGCATCCGAGCGATGCGTCGACACGGTGACGGACAAGTCACCACCCGCGACCCGGCTCGCGATCGCACCAGCGGCGCGAACCGGTTCAGTGACGAGGCGGCCAAGCCGGTGCGACAACCAGAACAAGGCGCCCACGACCACGGCAGCCACGAGCAGGCCGCCCACCCAGATCGTGACCTGCGTCGTTCGGGCGGCAGCGAACGCGGTGCTCGCCGGTTCACGATAGAGCACCCACCACTTTCCCTCGTTCGCCGGTACCGAGACGACGAGCTCGCGGTCACTGCCCGTCGTGGTGACGTGGACCGTGACCGCTTGAGCTTGGAACGGGATCCTGTCCTTGTCGGGGAGGGCCTGGAGCAGGAGGGTCGGGTCACGTGAGATGAGCACGGTGCCGTCGCCTGCGACCACCTCGAGATACGCGCCGCGACCCGCGAGCTCTTCGGTGCCGAGGAGCCTCGTCAAGCGTTCGAGGCTGAATAGGGCCTGGAGCACGCCGAGCGGTCGAGTGTCCCGCGGGCCGCGGATGGCGACGTCGAACTCGAGCGCCGTTTCTGTGCCGGTCGTGTCCGACTGCGGCTCGCCCTCGTACGATCCGTCCCTCATCGCGCGTTGCCACCAGGTCTCGTCACGCTGAACGAAATCCGGCGCCTGGCCCGACAGGAGAACGTTGAGCCCGTGACTCTCGGTGACGCTCAGTTCTGAAAAGTCCGAGATTAAGGTGTAGGACCGGAGATAGTCGCGCAGCTCGGGTTCACCGCCCAGTGCCCGCGAAGCGTCGAACCTGGCCTCGAGCGTGGAGATCGGCAGCCTGTCGAGGCCCCGGGCGACGGCATCCTGGCCGGCCAGCCGGACCCTCGCGACCAGCTGAGGCATGCTCGCCAGCGAAGCAACTTCGTGGTGTCGTTCCTTGAGGTACTGTGACACGATCGCCGCGACCCGCGTCGCCACGTCACGGCCGCGGACATCCGCCTGTTGCTCGAGGACGTGTCCGACGCGATTGCTGGTGAGCCAGGCGACAAAGACCACGAGCAGGACGGCGGCGCCGGCGCCTGAAATCAAAAAGCTCTGCCGCAGTTGCTGTGACTTGATGGCCATTCGGGTTTAGTTTTACCACCGTATGCGAGACATCCCAAGCTACGATCCGGCTTCGCTCGAGGCAAAGTGGCAGGCCCGTTGGGCTGAGCGCCATACCAACGAGCCCGACCTCGATCGCGCTGCCCGGCCGTACTACAACCTCATGATGTTCCCATACCCGTCCGCCGAAGGGTTACACGTCGGCAACATGTTCGCCTTCACGGGCGCGGACATCTACGGCCGGTTCAAGCGGCTCCAGGGCTACAACGTGTTCGAGCCGATGGGATTCGATGCGTTCGGCATCCATTCCGAGAACTACGCGCTCAATATCGGCACGAATCCTGCCAAGCTGATCCCCCAGAACATCGCCACCTTCCGTCGCCAGCTCCGCAGGTTTGGCGGCATGTACGATTGGCGTCACGAGCTATCGACCACCGATCCCGCGTACTACAAGTGGACCCAGTGGCTCTTTCTCCAGCTCTTCAAGGCGGGCCTCGCGTACAAGAAGCGCGCGGCGGTGAACTGGTGTCCCAAGGACAAGACGGTGCTTGCCAACGAGCAGGTGATCGACGGCCACTGTGAGCGGTGCGACACACCGGTCGAGCAGCGCTTCCTCGACCAATGGTTCTTCCGCATCACGAATTACGCAGAGCGGCTCCTCGAGAACCTCCAGAACCTCGACTGGTCCTCCTCCACCGCCCTCCTTCAGAAGAACTGGATCGGCCGGAGCGAAGGGGCGGAGCTCATCTTCGAGACCCCGAGCGGCAAGAAGATCACGGTCTTCACGACCCGGCCCGACACCGTGTTCGGCGCGACCTATCTGGTCCTCGCGCCCGAGCATCCGCTGGTGGACGAGCTCACCGCCGTCGAGCAGCGCTCGGCGGTCAAGGCATATCAGCGGGAGGTGCAGTCCAAGGACATCGTGTCGCGGCGGGTGGGTGAGAAGACCAAGACGGGCGTCTTCATCGGTTCCTACGCCCGCAACCCGGCCACAGGCGAAGCGATCCCCATCTGGATCGCCGACTACGTCCTGATGGAGTACGGCACCGGCGCCATCATGGCCGTTCCGGCACACGACAAGCGGGACTTCGAGTTCGCGACGCAGTTCACGCTCCCGATCCGGCAGGTCGTCGCGGTCGAGGGCGAGACGTTGCCGACCGTGTCCGAGAACGGCGTGCTCATGAACTCGGGACCGTTCGATGGTATGCCGTGCGTAGAAGGGGCGCGGAAGATCGTTGCCTGGCTCGCCGAGCGCGGCCTCGCGACGCCGCGCGTTCAGTACCGGCTCCACGACTGGTGCATCTCGCGGCAGCGGTACTGGGGTCCCCCGATTCCCGTGCTCTACTGCGAGAAATGCGGCGTCGTCCCGGTGCCCGAGAAGGACTTGCCGGTCGAGCTCCCCCTCATCGAGGATTTCCGGCCCGACGATACGGGCGTGAGTCCGCTGGCCCGGCACGAAGAGTGGTACTTCGTGAAGTGCCCCCAGTGCGGCGGCAAGGCGCGTCGCGAGACGGACGTCTCCGACACGTTCCTCGATTCCGCGTGGTACCATCTCCGCTACCCGTCGACTGAATTCCACGACCGGCCGTTCGATCCGGCCCGTACGAAGAAGTGGCTCCCGGTCAGCAGCTATATCGGCGGGAACGAACACGCGGTGCTGCATCTCCTGTACTCCCGCTTTGTCTGCATGGTGCTGGCCGACCTCGGGCATCTGCACTTCGACACCCCGTACCCGAAGTTTCGCGCCCACGGTTTGATCGTGAAGGACGGCGCGAAGATGTCGAAGTCGCGCGGCAACGTGGTCGTCCCCGACACATACATCCAGCAATGGGGCGCCGACACGTTCCGCATGTACCTGATGTTCCTTGGCCCCTTTCAAGAGGGCGGCGATTTCCGGGACTCGGGGATCGTCGGCCAGCGCCGGTTCCTGGAGAAGGTGTGGGCCTTTGTGCATGAAGCGGCGGCTGGGGGCGGCGAAGCGGCGGCGCCTGCCTCCGTTGCGCAAAAGCTTCATCGTACGATCCGTAAAGTGAGTGCCGATACCGAAGCGTTGCAGTACAACACTGCGATCGCGGCGATGATGGAATACGTGAACGAGATCAAGCACGGAACGGCGACCAAAGAGCTGATCGAGCCGCTCGTGATCATGCTCGCGCCGTACGCGCCACACATTGCGGAAGAGTTGTGGTCGGTGTTGGGTCACGAGACCTCGATCTTCGAGGCACGCTGGCCGGCGTTCGACGAGCGCCTCACGTCAGCGGGCGACGTCGAGATCGCGGTGCAGGTGAACGGCAAGCTTCGGTCGCGTCTCACGGTGCCGCGCGGCATGGCGGAGAAGGACGTGCTCGACCGCGTCCTTGCCGATGAAGCGGTGAAGAAGTTTGTGGACGGGCAGAAGGTGAAGAAGGTGATCTACGTACAGGACCGCCTCGTCAACCTGGTCGTCTAGAGAGTCTTGGCAACCAGATCACCGACAAGGAAGCCGACGGCCGCAACTCCCATCCCGATCACAAACATGTCGATGCCGCTGCGGATCACGCCGCGGCCGGTGAAGAAGCTGCGGGCGGCCCCCACGGCGAAGTGCGACACCATCGCGATCGAGAACGCCAGCCAGATCGCGACGCGTCCCTGCAGCACGAGGAACGGAAAGACAGGAATGAAGGCGCCGACCGCGGTGGCCACCCCGGTGATCCACCCCTCGCGGAACGGCGTCGAATGCGCCTCGCCGATTTTCAGCTCGTCCCGCACCTGCTCGCCCAGCGCGCGCACCGGATCACGCATCACTTCCTCCGCCATTTGGCGCGCTGTACGCGGGTCCACGCCTTTCGCTTCATACTGGAGCGCCATCTCTTCCATCTCGACTTCCGGCATCAGGCGAATTTCTTCTTTCTCCATCGCGATTTCGTGTTCCCACACCTCCTGCTCGCTCTTCGCCGCCAGATAGCCGGACGATCCCATCGACAGCGCGTCCGCGATCATGCCGGCCACGCCGGAGATCATGATCACGTGCGGCTGCACGGCTGCGCCGATCACGCCGGCGACCAGTCCAAAATTGGCCGTGAGCCCGTCGTTGAAGCCGTACACCACATTGCGCAGGAAACCGCCCGACCCGGTCTTGTGCCACGGCTCGGCGCCCTTCCCGGCGAGATCGGCGAGCGTCCCGGCGTGGGCGGCCGATTCCTTGGCGAGCTGGAGCGAGACTTCCTGCGCGTCGGGGAGGCGCGATTCGTTGTGGAGGTTGAGGTATCCCTTGACCTCCTCGCCCTCCTCGCGCAGCAGCATCGGCAGCAGATAGCGCGTCCCGAAGCGCCGTCCGAACCACGCCCGGAGCTTCGCGTTCAACGACGGTCGGGCGTGATCGACCTTGTGACCGTGCTCGCCGAGCAGCTTGCTCCACATCTGGACGTGGCGCTCTTCGACGCCCGCGAGCTTGATGTAGACGTCCTTGCGGTGTGGATCGGATTCCTGGCCGGCGAGAGCGAGATAGAGGTAGGCCGCGTCGGCTTCATCCTGCCAGTGATGGAGCCATTCGTGGACCTCGGACTTGGGCATGCGGCAAGCTACTACCTTGCAACGCCTTAAGGAACCGTGATTTCCCCTAGGATCGTGCTCGCGACGTTCTACGCAGTTGTGGCATCATAGTTTTCGGACAATGACCGTGTCTCTCGCCGTCCCGGATGTCCTCGTCGCCCGCGCGCAAGCCGGAGATGAAGCAGCTCTCGAAGCCCTGTTCCGGTCCTTCGAGACGCCTGTCTACAATCTCGTCCGGCGCATGCTGCGGCGGCCGGAGGATGCCGAGGACGTGCTGCAGGAGACGTTCCTCGAGGTGGTGCGCAACATCAAACAGTACCGCGGTGAAGGCCATCTCTGGGGCTGGATCCGCCGCATCGCGTCGACCAAGGCTTTGATGCGGATTCGTCGTGATCAGGTGCGGGAGACGGAGTCGCTGGACGACGAGCCGGGGAAGCCGGGAATGCATGTCGGCGCCAACATCGATCTGGAGCGCGCGTTCGAGCACCTGTCCGAGACGTCCCGCGCGGTGGTGTGGTTGCACGACGTCGAAGGCTACACGCACGAGGAAATCGCGGAGCAGATGGGCAGGTCAGTGAGCTTTTCCAAGTCGCAGCTGGCGCGAGCGCATGCGCGCCTGCGGCGCATGCTGGACCAAGGAGCGAATGCATGATGCACTGTACGATGGAAGATCTGGGAGCCCTGCAGGCGGGTGAGGCGTCGGTCTGGGCACGCCGGCACATCACCACCTGCGGCGCGTGTCAGGCGGAGCTGGAGGGGCTGTACCAGCGAATCGCGCAGCTCAAGGCCCTGCCGGCGCTGCGCCCGCCGCGTGACCGCTGGCCCGCCGTGAAATCGGCGCTGCACGCGCAGCGCTCTCGCCGCCGTCGCACATGGGGAACGTGGACCGGCAGTCTCGCTCTCGCTGCCACGATCGCCGGCATCCTGCTGCTCAAACCTGGCCCGGGCCTTCATGCCGAGCTGAGTCAGGTGAAGCGGCAGTCGGCAACACTCGAAGATTCCCTGCAGCAATACGACATCGACGGCCGCGTGTTGAGCGGTCACGCGGCGGCCGTGGTGGCAGACCTGGAAGACCGCATTTCGGTTCTCGACGGCACCCTCTCGCAGCGCGAACAGAGCGCACAGGACGCCGAACTGGTAAAACTTTGGCAGGAGCGCGTTGGACTGATGCGGGAGCTGGTGAACGCCCACGCGACGCGCGCTCGCTACGTCGGGCTCTAAAGGCCCGGAGGAGAGCTAGATGATTCGCAATGTGATTGTGGCAGTTCTCGCCGTCAGTCTGATCCTACCGGCCGCGTCGGCCGCCGGGCAGGCAACCCCCCGCCGGCCGAGCACTCGCCCCCGCGTGCGGGTGGAGACCCGGGACGGGCCATTCACCGCGTTCGCGTACGACAGTCGCGGGCGGATCGGCGTGATCGTGGACACGAAGGCCAACGACGCGGGCGACAAAGTCGGCGCGCGCATCGAAGGGATCACACCCGGCGGACCCGCCGAGAAGGCGGGCCTCAAGGCCGGTGACGTTATCACCCGCTTCAACGGCACCGTGCTCGGTGGGACGGCGTCGGAGGACAATGAGCGGTCAGGGCCGGGCCTGAAGCTGATCGATCTGGCGCGCAAGCTCGATCCGGGCGACACGGTGCAGGTCGAATACCGCCGCGGCAACGATGCCCGCAAGGTGACGCTCATCGCTGAGGATCTCGGCATGGGGGACCACTTCGAGATGCCTGGGGAGATGGGCGACATGTCCGGACAGCTCGACCGGCTGCGCGAGTTGATGCCGAAACAACCCGAAGGGGCCTTTGAATGGTCGTTCGGATCAGGGTGGGGTGGCATCGAGATGGTGAAGCTCAATCCCGACCTGGGCGACTACTTCGGGACGCGTGAAGGGGTGCTGGTGGTGAGCGCTCCTGAAGATTCGACGCTGGCCCTCAAGGGCGGCGATGTGATCGTGTCGATCGGCGGCCGCAAGCCCACGTCACCGATGCAGGCCATGCGGATTCTCCGCTCCTACGATCCGAGCGAATCGGTGACACTCGACGTGCTCCGCAAGCAGCGGCACGTCAATGTGACGTGGAAGGTACCGGAGAACGACGAACGCCACTTCCGGATGATGCCGCGGATGCGCGAGGAGCCGAGCTGGTTCCGGGTCGCACCGAAGATCCGGACGCAGATTCAGGTGCCGGTGTTCAAGCTTCGGGATGTGATTCGGACGAGCCGGGCTATCTAAACCGGCGGCGAAAGGGCGGCGAGTTAAACGGCGGCGAGGGGCGGCAATGACCTCGCCGCCGTCTTTATCGCCGCCGCTTTATTCGCCGCCGCCGTTATCGATTCGGCCCCATCAAAATCGCATTCGTCAGCATCTTGGCAGGCCCTCTCCAAAACGCCCGGAACAGCGGATCGCTCAGAAACAGCACCACCCGCCCATTGCCCTGATTCTCGACCACTGCCCACGTGGTGCCCTTGAGGAGCCGGGCGGTGTTGTCGGGCCAGGTGAAGCCTGAGAGCACGAGGGAGTCCACAGGATCGGTGAATGTGACGACGTTCGCGCCGCCCTTCGAGGGCCGCCAGAACGTGTCGCCGTCGATGAATACCGGTATCCGGTTGCGGTCGTATCCGAACGTCAGCCAGTGCGTCGTATCCAGTGTCGCGCGGAAGATCGCGCCGGGTATCCATTCCGGCCGACCGCGTGCCGGCGCGGTGCTCGAGATCAACGGGGGCTCGTTTCCCGCCGCGGTCGTGTCGGCCTTCGCGCCGCTATCGGGCGCGACGCTCGCAATGCTCGACAGACCCATGTCCTTGTTTGCCGCGAGATCGCCCGCGCCGCCGTACCCGATGAGCACTCCTCCCGAGCGCACCCATGCCTTCAGCTTCTCGACGCCGTCATCCCCCAGCTCGCGACGCATCCGGCCGCCGCTGCCGTCGGGGATGATGATCACGTTGAAGGTCTGGAGGTCATTCATGCGACCGATCGCGCGGAGCGGTACGGGGGTGAACGCCACGTTGAGCTCGCGTGCGAGGTAGAACCAGAGCCACCCGTAGCTCGTCTCCGAGATCCCATCTCCGGCGGCCACGAGGATCTTGGGAGCGTGCAGTCCCGCGACGTCTTCGGAGCCGATTCCGGCGTCGCCGGTGTCGGGAAACGCAGTTTGTAACGGGAAAACCGGTACGCCCATGGCAGGTCCCAACGCCGCGATGCGCTCGTGCAGGCTCACGGGGTTCCGCTGGGAGCGCGCGACGAACGAGCCCCGGGGATACGGGCGACCCCCGATGAGGACCGGTTGGTGGGTGACTGCCAGCCTGAAGTCTTCGGCTTCGAGCGCTAACGCAAGCCGTGCCGCCCCCGGCCGGTCGTTCATGAAGACGTACGCGCTGGCGCCGCGCGTCGGGGCGGCGGGAGGCGGGACGATCGAGTCGGTGACCGCGTCTCCGCCGAGGCCGGCATCTTCCGTCCAGTACGCGTCGAGATTGAAGGACATCGGCAGCGACCAGGCCGTGATGTCGTAGAAGCCGTAGTCTTCCTTGTCCGCATCATCGCCGCGCCGCCGGTTGCGTTGAAACTTCCCGATCTCCCGCTGGACGAATGACCGCTCCATGCTCGGCTGCGGCTCGAGCATGCCCTTGGCCAGACGCCGCTGGGGCTGATTCAGGTCGATCACGTAGCTGCCGGCGGGGAAAGTCCGCGCGCTCCCCGCCCCGGTGCCCGGGCTGATGTAGGAGTGCGTCAGGCCTGACGACAGCGGCTGGCGCAGCCGGGTGACCTCGATGCCGTTGCGGAGCAATAGGCCGACAACGTGCGCCGCCGATTGCGGATCGTTGCCCGGCACGATCACGACGCGTTTGATGCGATCGGTCGCCGCTTCCGCGAGCGCGGAGCGGCGGAAGTCGTAGTAGTCCTGCAGCCGGCTCTGCCGGTTCTTCGCCGTCGTCTCGAGTGTCGCCAGGGACGCGACGAAGTGGTGGGAGATGCCGTCGCGGAAGGTCGTGATGCTCCCGTCGTCGCGGCGCTTTCGGTATTCCGGCCCGCCGTCAGTCTCGTAAGTCATCCCGGTGGCGCCCTGGAACGTGGTCCATTCGTCCCAGTAGCCGACATAGAAAAAGTCGAATACGCCACCCACGTAGTACTGCCAGCCATACCGGTCGAACGCGGCGGCGTTACCGCGGCCATACGTGGCGAACCACTTCGTCGTCTGCGGGGGCAGGTTCATGTTCACCGCTTGCGCGACCGGCGGGAAGAAAAACGACGATGTCGTCGAGTGATGGTCGACGAACACCTGCGGCCGCCACCGCAGGATGCCATCCATGATCGCCCGCACCTCGGGCTGGCTTTGCGCAAGCAGGTCGCGGTTCATGTCGAAGCGGAAGTGGCTGTAGCGGCCCGTGATGCTCCAGGGCTCGTTCTGTTCGTACGCCCACGGGTGGTCTGCGCCGATGCCGACGGAGTTGTACCAGGCGGCGAAGCGCTCGTGACCATCGGGATTGGCGGATGGGTTCAGGACCACGACCACCGACTTCAGGATCTCCAGGGTCTGCGGCTCATCCGACGCGGCCAGCTGATAGGCCACCTGCATGGCGGCCTCGAAGCCCGCCGGCTCGTCGCCGTGAACCGAATACTGGAAGACCGCAACGGCGGGACTCTGCGCCGCGATCGCCGCCGCCCGCGCCGCCGACGTCTTGCGCGGATCGGTCAGTTCCGCCAGGCCGGCGCGGATCTGGTCGAGCTTGGCGAGGTTCGCGGGGTCGGAAATGATGATCGCCCGGATGGGCCGGTACTCCGTCGTGCGGCCCCACGTCTCGATGCGAACGCGGTCGCTCGCCGTGGCGACCAAGGTGTCGAGATAGTGCTGCATCACTGCGTACATAGTGTGCTGGTCGCCGGCAGCGTAGCCGGTGATGGCTTCGGGGCGCGGCACGGCCGGGCGATAGGGACCGCGGGAGTAGAAGTCGAAGGGCTCCTGGGCGGCGAGCGGGGACACGATGAGGCACAGCGCGGCGAGAATCGGGCGCATTGATCCTACCAGGAGCGGAGTGAAACGGCGTTAGGCGCGGCGACGTGCCGCGGGCAATGCCTGATCGAAAGAAGCGAACTCGAATGGCTTGGGGACGCAAGGCCGCCCGGTGCCGTCGAGGAAGCGGCGCATTTGATCGTTTACCAGGTCACCCGTTGTGAAGATCACGCGCTCGGCGTGGGCAGGGTCGTTGCTGCGCAGCCGCTCGAACAGCTGCTCGCCGGAAAGGTCCGGCATGCGCATGTCGACAATCACGGCATCGTATTTCGATGCCTTGAGGCGAACGAGGGCGTCTTCGCCGCTGGCGGTCGTCTCCACCTCGTGGCCCTTGCCCGCGAGATATCGCTGCAATGACACGCGGACCGATGCCTCGTCATCCACCACGAGGACCCGGAGCCGGTCGCTGCCGAACGTTTGCACGTGTGTGGGGGTGGCGTGCTCACCGGAGGGGCGCGGCTCGGTGATCGGGATCTCGACCACGAATCGGGCTCCCGTTTGCGGCGGATTTTCCGCCCAGATCCGGCCCTCGTGCTCGCGCACGATTCCCAGCGAAATCGAGAGTCCCAGCCCCGTCCCCGAACCGGTCGGCTTGGTGGTGAAGAAGGGATTGAAGATCCGCTCGATCAGGTTCGGCGGGATGCCGGCGCCGGTGTCTTCGACTTCGATGCGGATCGAGTCGGTGTTGCGCCGGGTCCGCACGGTCAGCCGGTGATGTTGGCCGTCCCGCTGCTCCATCGCCTGTTCGGCATTCGTGATGAGGTTGAGGAACACCTGCTGCAGCTGGTGCGCGTCGGCCATGGTGTCCGGCAGCGATTCGTCGTATTCACGCCGTACGTCGATGCCGCGGACGCGCAGCTCGTAGCCGCGCAGTTCCAGGGTATCGTCGAGGACTTGGTTGATCGCGGTCGGGACCTTCTCGGCTTTGTGCTGGCGAGCGAAGGTCAGCAGGTTCTGTACGATGCGGCTGGCGCGGCGCGCCTCGCTGTAGATCGTCTCAGCCGCCGTGCGCTGATCGGGCGGGAAACGCTTTTCGGCCAGCAGCAGCTGGGCGAACGCCGAGATGCCGGCGAGCGGGTTATTGAGCTCGTGCGCGACGCCCGAGACCAGCTGTCCAATCGCCGACATCTTTTCCGACTGGATGAGCTGCTCCTGCAGCATCTTCTGGTCGGTGACGTCGCGGATGAGGCAAAGCACTTCCTCGTCTTTCTGCGGCGTCGAGTAGGTGATCGAGATCGTACGGACCTCGCCGTCCTTGCGGTAGAACTGCGACTCGAATAGCCCCGTTTCGCCGGCGAGCGCCTGCTGGAAGTGCGCCAGCGCCTTGGGGAGGTCGTCGTCCGGGAGCATGGGCGCGAACCATTGGCCGACCAGCTCCTCGCGCTTGTAGCCGGAGATGTTTTCGGCCGCGTGGTTGACCGTGGTGAAGCGGCCGTTCGCATCGAGGGTGACGATCGCGTCGGACGCCGATTCCACCAGATGGCGGTAGCGGGCTTCGGAACGCGCCAGCGTCTCCTGGGCGCGTTTGGGCTCCGTGATATCGCGAAGGGTGGCGACGGTACCGATGATCTCGTCGTGCATGCGGAAGGGCCCGCTCGAGACCGCCACGTCACGCTCTTCACTCGTGCGGTGATTGACGATCCGGGTCTCATAGCGGCGCGTCTCGCCGCTGAGGACCTGGTCTTCCATCGACGCGACGTGGGATCGCTCGCCCGGTGCGACGCTGTCGGCGATCGCCTGGCCGACGATGTCACCCACCTGCCAACCCAGCATCTCGGCGCCGGCCTCGTTCGCCGCGAGCACCCGCCGATCAGCGCCCGTGACCACGACTGCGTCCGGCAGGGCAGCCACGATGTCGGTTGCTGCCTGCAGCAAGTCGACCAGCGGACTCTTGGCTGGCGCAGTGCTTGCCTGGGTTCCTCGGGTCGGCGAGACGCGACGAGCTTTACTCACGCGTGATAAGACGCCTCCATGGAGAAGCGCATCAACTGCAGGCTTTCCAGTGCCACCTGTGTGACCTTTTCGGGGGTGTCACTGTTGCCCCGCTTGACGCAGTCTTTGATGATCTCGAGCGCATGGATCGGATGCTCATCGTCGTACTTGGCATGCTCCTCGAGCCACCAGCGTCCGCGCGGACCGATCTTCTCGTTCTTCGCGAGCCCTCGCAATGCTTTTTCCGAGATTTTCTGCGCGACCCCTTCAACCGCATAGTTCGTCGCCGAGACCGCCTGGCCGAACTCGGCATTGCGGCACATCTCGGTCAAGTAGGCGTGGAACTTCTTCACCGCCGGGATCATCGGCTCCGGTTCCTGGAACCGCTTCTTGTGAACATTGAAGCCATCCCCCATGGCGCGCCACATCGCGTCGTGCCGGCGCTCTACCCGAATATTGTCCGTGAAGAAGTCACGCCCCATCGGAGGGGAGCGATCCAGCAGCATCTGTAGCCACTGGGGGAAGTCGCGAATGATGGGATAGAACCCGACCAGGAAGTTCTGGATCTGACCGTCCACCAGCTGGTTCTCGGACGCGTCGATGATGACCGGCGTATCGAGGATCGCCTGACGGCTGGGCTCCAGCGTCGAATCCAGGTCCGCGACCCAAGACGGGTGCGGGGTGACTTGCACAGACATTGCGGCTCCTCTCCCGGGCGCGGGCGTGGATACCTACGGGTCCAGCGTGGGCTGGAATGTACGAGTGGCCCTCGAACCACGCAAGCATAAGTCGGATAGTGACTTGGCGCACATCGGCGCAAATCGGGGTCTTGACAAGATATATCGTCCAAGAATATCGTGACGTAACATCTCACAAGAGGCAAAGATGGGCGGGAAGTTCGGCTGGGACGCATTCGGTTTTGGGTTTGGTCCTCGCGGTTGGAGCTTTCGTGGTCGCGGTCCCCGGGGATGGCGACGCCAGTGGTTCGGCGCCGGCGACATGAAGTACGTCATTCTGAAGCTGCTGCGCGACAAGCCACGTCATGGATACGAAGTCATGAAGGATCTGGAGGAGCGGATGCACGGCTGCTATTCGCCGTCGCCGGGCACCGTCTACCCGACGTTGCAGTGGCTCGAGGACGAAGGACACGTCGTCTCGCACGATGTGGAAGGCAAGAAGGTCTACGAAATCACCGACACAGGACGGGCGTTTTTGGACGAGCACAAGGACATCGTCGAAGACATCTTCGATCGCGTGACCGAGACCGTCGAGCGCACGGTGGGTGGCTCGATGGCCGAGGTCAACCGGGCACTAGGGCATCTCGTGAAGGCTGTCTACCGGACCGGCTGGAAAGCCGAGAGCGATGCCGCGCGCAAGAGCGTGGCGGAGATCCTGGCGAAGGCTACGGCGGAGATTGAGGCGTTAGCAACGGCGCCGGCGAGTAAAGCCTAACGCAGCCACACCCAGATCGTCCCCGCGGGGCATGACGATCCCGTCCCGAACGACGGCGAGGACGGCGTGATGCTCCAGGGGACGATGCTGGTAGGTGCGCGCGGACGCCCACCGCGGTAGATCTCGACCGCTTCAACTTGATCGGCGGGAATCGCTGAGAGCGGCCATCCCTGGCCGTTTTGCCCATCGATATAAATGGCGTAGTGCCGCAGCTCCACCGGCCCAAAGCCCCTCCCCATAGCGGAGGGCGCGCGCGCCAAAGCGAGATCGAGCCGCAACTCCCGCAGCTCGGCGAGCTGCTCACGGGGAATGAAGACGGAATTTCCGCCGCTGCACCGGACCCGCCGCGATGCGTGTGCGTCCCACGCCGCATCGACCGTCCCACCATAACCCGCCAACCGGCTGATCCGCCGATCGCTCAGCCCTTCGGGCACGGGGCCGAGCAGGAGTGATACATCGAGTGCCTGACCCACGGGCAGCGTCACCGCGTGCCGCAGCGCGAAGTAGCCGCGTTTGCGGACCATCAGCATAAACGTCCCGGCCGGAACGGTCGGCAACCCGAACCGACCCAGGCTGTCCGTCGTCGTTGCGACCGCACCGCCCAACACCACAACGTCCGCGCCCGCGATCGGGCGATCGTAGATGTCCGCAACCGTGCCGAGCACGCCGCTGCGGCGTCCGCGCACCACGATGGCTTTGAGCTCCTGGGCGACGGGCGTCACGCGCGCCGCGATTTCCGTATCGCTGCTGTCGATCACCACCGTTAGTTCGACGGGATTGAAGCCGAGTCGCCGGAAGAGAAAGCGCTCCTCTCCTTGCGGGAGGCTGTCGAGCCGGAACCGTCCGTCAGCGTCGGTGAGCGTCCTTCGTCCAGCCGTCATGGCTAACACCTGGACCTGATCGACTGGCTGCCCTGCGGTGTCGCGCACCGTACCGCGGACCGTGCGCAGGTTGATCTGCGCGGTGAGTGAGCCAGACAAGAGGAGGGCGACGGCCACAATCGCGAGCGCGTAGCGTGACATACCGGCGATTTCTACCCCCCGCCTCTCGATCATGCTCCCGCGCGCTCGCGCAGTTCCTGGAGCGCGCGCGCCACATACACCCGGGTCATCTGCTTGCGCCAGGAGAGGTCGAAGTCCGTGTTGTCCATCGGCTTAGAGGGGCGGTAGGCCGCGTCGGCCGCTGCGGCGATGGATTCATCGGAGAGGCGTGCCCCCTGAAGCGCCTCGCCCGCTTCCGGGACTTCCTGCGGATAGCTCGCGACGCCACCCAGCACGATCCGGGCAGCGGTGACGTCTTTCCCCTTCCATTGTACCCAGGCGGCGACGCCAAGCACCGGAAAATCGAACGAGCCGCGCCGCCGCAGCTTGTGGTAGACGGCGTCCCAGCCATTCGACGCCGGCAGGCGCACATCCACCAGAATCTCATCGGACTGTTTGGTGAGATAATTGATCCCGTCGTTGTGATAGAACCGGCCCGCCGGAACCACGCGCTCCCCCTGCGGTCCCACCAGCCGGTATTCCGCGCCAATCGCCACCATGACCGGTGCGACGTCCGACGAGCTGACCGCCCAGCAACGCGGTGAGGATGGCGCCACCCAACAGATGTGGCCGTCCTTTTTCATGCAGAAATCGATCGATTTCCGCCACTCGTAGCTCTGATTGTAGTAGTTGCAGCGTGTGTCGAGACACAGATTGCCGCCGAGGGTGCCCATGTTTCGCAGCAACGGAGTCGAAACCAGGCGAGCGGCGGTACCGACGGCTGATCGCCGGATCGTCGGATGGTCGGATAGCTTCGTCAACGTCACAGCAGCTCCGAGCGTCATGCCATCCGCCGATCCGCCAATCCGGCCATCCGCCCCGAGTTCAGGGATTCCCATCAGCGAGATGACCGTCTTTGGCTCCTGATGGCGCCGCTTCATGTTCGGATACAGGTCCGTGCCGCCGGCAACGAACATGCCGTCGGGCCCGGCGTCCCGCTTCATGGCGAGCGCTTCGGTCAGGGTTTTCGGTTGCAGATAGGAGAAGCTCGGGAGCCGCAGCATTACGGACCTTACTCTTCGGCGCTCGGGCCGTCCAGTCAGGGCGGCTGGCTTCCCGGCGCGCCACGGAGGAAATTGACGCGCAACAGTCGCTGCTCTTGGTGTCCGGTCACCGGATTGCGTGACCGAGTTCTTGCCTCGGATGTCGCGACGGTGTAGACGGGTACCGTGACCGAGGGGAACAACTCCCCGAACGTGACTGTCGCCTCCAAAGTCTTGAGGGATTTCAACGCACGTTCGGGGTGGGTCAGGCGGAAGGTCAGCTGTCGCAGCACATAGGTGGCCGAATCCAGCCACGCACTCCCCGCGACGTCCGCCACGCGCAATCGGTCCGCGGCGAGAAAGTCCACGCGCCATTGGGACTCGCCATCGACATTGTCGACGCCGGCAAAGGTGAAGCAATGGGACTGGTGAAAGACCGAATCGGCGAGATCGATAACCGTCGGAAGCCGGAGCGTTCGCTCCGGTCTCCCGCGAGGCCCGGGTTGTGTGATGATGAGACCACCGGGTTTGTATGGCAGGCGCGCATCGCTCCGCAGCTCCATCGTATCGACCACCACCGAGTCCCCCCGCCCGCGCGGCTCATCCCACTCGCGCCGCTGGGTCCAATACTCGAAGGGGTACGCGTCGGACAATAGCCGATAGCGCGCGGCGTTCTCGCGCAGCTGATCGAAGATCGCCGCGAGCTCGGGCTCGGAGTCGCGAGCCGGGGGACCCGGGCGCACGCATGCGCGCGTTGCGACCACCGTCACAGGCGGCAGCTCGATCGC